>JASHTI010000112.1 GCA_030040625.1 Thermoplasmata archaeon | reverse complement strand
AGACGCCGCGCGAACGCCCGCGCGAGGGCGGCGAGCGGAGCGCCGCGCGCCTCGAGGGCGTCGAGCTCGCCGTGGACGCTCGAGGGGACCGCGAGGACCGCGCCGGGGACCAGCCGCTCGACCTCGGCGACGAGCGGGAGACGCCAGCGGAACGGCAGGAACAGCGCGTTCGTGTCGACGAGGACGACGGGGCGCGCGGCCCGCGCCCCCGGCCTACGGGGCCCGGACGACGATGCCGAGCTGCTCCCGGTCGTACTGCGTCCCTCCGCTCCGCTGGCGCATCAGGTAGCGCTGCGACTTCTGGTTCGCGGTCTTCGGGATCTCCTCGACGAACTCCAGGAACCGGGGGACCATGAAGAACGGCAGCTCGGCGACGCAGTACTCGAACAGGGCGCGCGCCTCGAGGGCGGCGCCGGGACGGAGCTGCACGTAGACCTTCACGTCCTCCTCGCCGAGGGGGGACGGCACTCCGACGACCACGGACTCGAAGACGGCCGGATGGCGGTTGACGACCGACTCGACGTCGTACGGCGCCAGGTTCTCGCCCCGGCGGCGGATGATGTCCTTCTTGCGGTCCACGAAGTAGTAGTAGCCGTCCGCGTCCCGCGTCACCGTGTCGCCGGTGTGGAACCAGAGGTTGCGCCACGCCTCGACGGTCTTCTCGGGCTGGTTCAGGTAACCGAGGAACATCGTGTACGGGGCGCGGGGGCGCACGACCAGCTCGCCCCGGGTGTCGGGGCCGACCGGCCGGTCCTGGTCGTCGACGACCTGGGCCTCCACGAAGCCGAGCGGCGTCCCGATCGAGCCGAGCCGGACCGCCCCCGGGGGGTTCATCAGCGTCGTGCAGCCGCACTCCGTCATCCCGTAGAGCTCGACGATCGAGAGCCCGAACCGCCGCTCGAACTCCGCCCAGATCCCCCGGGTCGTCCCGGCGGTGAGGGCGGTCCGCACGCCGTGGCCGCGGTCGCTCGCCTTCTCCGGTTGCTTGTAGAGGACGTTGATCATCGCGATCAGCAGCGAGACGTGCGTGGCGCCGAGCGCCGCCGCGCTCTCCCAGTAGGTGCTGGCGTGGAACCGCTCGTCGAACGCCGCCGGGAGGTCGTGGAGGAGGGCGACGAGCGTCGTCATCTCCTGGGCGTTGCAGTGGAACAGGGGGAGGCCCGTGAACAGCACGCTCCCGGGCGCGAGGCGGCTGCGGACGGCGATCTCCAACGGGGTCGTGATCTGCTTCTGGTGCGGGATCACGGCCCCCTTCGGCGGCCCGGTCGTCCCGCTGGTGTACATCACCGAGACCGGGTCCTCCGGTCGCGGCGCGGGCGGGGGATCCCCGGACGGGTCCGTGGGCAGCTCGTCGAACGGCCGCGCTCCGGCCGGGAGCGCCTCGCGCGTCCGCGGGGGATCGACGAGGTACTCGCGCGGGACCCGCACCGCCTCGCGGATCGCGGCGTAGGCCGGCCAGAGGCGCCGGTCGATGACCAGCGCCCTCGGAGCGCTGTCGGCCAGCTCGTAGCGGAGGATCTCGCCCTTGAGGCCGGTGTTCAGGGGGACGAGCGGGGTGCCCGCCTTCGCGGCGCCGAACCAGGTGATGGGGAACTCCGGTGTGTTGAACAGGAACGCCGCGACCCGTTCCCCCCGGGCGACGCCGGCGCGCAAGAGACCGGCGGCGAGGCGCTCGGACTCTCGATCGAGCTCCGCGTAGGAGAGGGTCCGCTGGGCGAAGCGGAGCGCCGGCGCCGCGCCGTTCTTCTCCGCCTTGCGCCGGACCAGGGTCGCGAGGTCGTGGTACTCCTCGCCCGGCTCCAGCATCGCGCCGCCGGAGAGGAGGGGTCGCTTAACGGTTCGCCGGAGCGCGGTGAGCCCGGAGCGAAGCGCTCTTGGGCTCCGTCGGCTCGTCCCGCGGGATGGTCGGCCCGAACGCCCCGTACCGCGCCGGCACCGCGATCGTGCCGGAGCTCGCCGCCGGTGCGGTGGTGATGCGCCAGGGCGCGATCCTGCTGATCCACGAGCTCGACGAGGACCGCTGGTGCTTCCCGAAGGGACACGTCGACCCCGGCGAGTCGCTGGAGGCGGCCGCCCTCCGGGAGATCCAGGAGGAGACCGGGCTCACGGACGTGAAGCTCGGGGCCGAGGTCGGCGAGGCGAGCTACCGGTTCTTCTCGCCGCGGAGGGAGGCGAACGTCCACAAGACGAGCGTCTACTTCCTCGGAGAGAGCCCCGCCGGAACGGTGACGCTGGAGCGGGGGTTCGACGCCCACCGCTGGGCGACCTTCCAGGAGGCGCGCCAGCTCCTCACCTACGACGCCGACCGCTCGATCCTGGCGCGAGCCGCCGTACTGGCGCGGAGCCGCGCGTAGGCGGCCGTTCGTTGCCCGAAGAAGATCGAAGGGGTTGCGGTGGGCCCGCGGGGGGCCCACCGCGGTGGGGGCGTCGGTACGCCGCGGTATCCGTGCTCCTCGCCGGTTACGGCGCGGGGCCGAGCGGACCCTGGGGGCCGAGCCCGGTCGGCGGCGTGGGGGGGGCCACGTACGGAGTCGCGGCGAGCGTAGTGTCGCTGCGCGAGGCCGCCGGTGGGTTGCGCCGGCGGGTCGCGATGAGGGCCACGGCGACGACCGCCGCCACGCCGGCGATCGCCAGCGCGACGACGACCGGACCGAGTCCGGCGGCCTTGCCGCCGCAGTCGAGGTCGTACTGGGCGCAGCTGGCCTGCCGCTGCGCCGTCGCAACGCTCTCCGGCTGCTCGTAGACGGTCGGGCTGCCCGATGCGGCGGGGAAGCTCGTCCCCTCCGGCGTCACCGCGGCGATCGTGCCGCTGGCGCCGGTGGTCATGCTCGCCGCGGTCATCGAGGGGGCCGCCAGGCGGCCGGCGTTGACGTACAGATAGCTCGAGGTGATCGCCCCGGTGCTGAGGCCCGCGCCGGCGTAGGCGTGCGACTGGCCGTCCAGGAGGTCGAAGCCGTGCGGGACGAGGATGATCCCGCCGTAGAGGTCGAACGGTCCGGAGAGCGTGAGGCCCACGCCGGCCCGGACCCGGTGGTCGCTCCAGTGCGGATAGACCGGGCCGATCGCGCCGAGCACGGTGACCTCGGTCGAGGTCGACCAGCTGCCGCTGATGTAGCCGGACTTGGCGCCGGAGGTGCCGTTCCAGCCGTGGTCGACCCACGCCCAGGAGATGTTCCAGGCGGCGCTCCCGCTCGCGAGCGCGGAGGCCTCCCAGCCGGTGACGTCCGTCAGGTTGAGCGGGATGAGTCCCAGGGCGGGCGACAGGGAGACCGCGCCGTGCGCCCAGCCCGAGGCGTTCAGATAATCGCTCATGTGCGCGCCCGCGTAGCTGACCTGGAGCGCCGCCGCGAGGGTGACGTCCGCGTGCACCGAGGCGTTGATGAGCCCGAGGGCGGCGACGGTCGAGCCGTCCTCCAGGCTCACCTGGGCGGCGTTGGTGACGTTCGCGTACGCCTGGTCATCTTCGGCGAGCTTGAAGGTGTAGGTCCCGGAGGCGTTCGCTCCGGTGATCGACTCGGTCAGGCTCAGCACCACCGTGCGGTTCGCCGAGAGCTCGGTGATGTTCGCGGTCACGTTCGTCGCGTGGTAGATCACGTCGCTCTCCGCCGAGGCGTTCAGCGAGTAGGTGAGCCCCCCGTCGTGCAGGTAGACCCCCAGCGAGGCGTGACCGCCGTACGCCCATCCACCCGATCCGCCCGCCGGCGCGGCGCCCGCGGCGACCGGCGCCGCGCTCGCCGTGGCGGCGAGGGCGGGGACGACCGCGAGGGCGAGCAGCGCGACGACGGCGACCGAGCCGAGCGTCCGATGCGTTCGTGGGTTCGTTGCCATTCTTTCCTTCCGACGGGTGCTCCCGTCGGGTCGGTTTTCCGCCGGAAGGGGGATAAACGGATGTTCCGCCGGAGGGCGGGCTCGCTTGGACGGTGTGCTAGGCCATCGCAAGCGCCCCCGCCGAAGCCCCGTCCGCGCGACTACGGGCGCCGGTCCGGTGCGGCCGCGAGCCCCGGGATGCGGAATCCCGCCGTTCGCGCGAGCTCGAGCGACGCCTCGTAGCCGGCGTCGGCGTGCCGGGCGACCCCGAGCCCGGGGTCGTTGTGGAGGACGCGCCCCAGCCGGCGGTCCGCCTCCGCGCTCCCGTCCGCGACGACCACCAGGCCGGCGTGCAGGGAGTTGCCGATCCCGACCCCGCCTCCGTGGTGGAACGAGACCCAGCTCGCCCCGCTCGCCACGTTCAGCATCGCGTTGAGCACCGGCCAGTCCCCGATCGCGTCCGAGCCGTCGCGCATCGCCTCCGTCTCGCGGAACGGGCTCGCCACGCTGCCGGTGTCGTGGTGGTCCCGACCGATCGCCACCGGCGCGGCGAGGCGGCCGTCGTGCACGAGCGCATTGACCATGCGGCCGAAGCGTTCCCGCTCACCGTAGCCCATGTAACAGATCCGGGCGGGTAGCCCTTGGAAGGCGACCCGCTCGCCGGCGAGACGGATCCAGCGCAGCAGGTGCTCGTTCCCGGCGAACTCGCGGAGGATCTCGCGGTCAATGGTGCGGATGTCCTCCGGCTCGCCGCTCAGGGCGAGCCAGCGGAACGGGCCGCTGCCGACCGCGAAGAGGGGCCGGATGTACCGGGGCACGTAGCCCGGGATCTCGAAGGCGTCGGCGACCCCCGCGTCCCGGGCCTGCGCCCGGAACGCATTGCCGTAGTCGAACGCCTTCGCGCCCGCGCGCTGGAGGGCGAGGATCGCCCGGGCCTCCGTGGCGAGCGAGCTCCGCACCCGGCTCGCGTAGCCGGCCGGGTCGCTCGCCCGAAGCCGGGCCGCCTCCTCCACGCTCAGCCCCTGCGGGAGGTAGCCGACGCGCAGATCGTGCGCGGCCGTCTGGTCGCTGACGATGTCCGGCCGCACTCCCCGACGCACCACCTCGGGGTAGACGTCGGCGGCGTTCGCGCAGAGGCCGATCGAGAGGGCGCGCCGCGCGGACGCGGCCCCCCGGACGAGCTCCAGCGCCTCGTCCAGCGAGCCCGCGACGCGGTCGAGGTATCGATGGGCGCGACGGCGCTCGATCGCGCGGGGATCCACGTCGACGACCAGCGCCGCACCGCCGAGCATGGTGACCGCCAGCGGCTGGGCGCCCCCCATCTCTCCGAGGCCGCTCGTCAGCATCCAGCGCCCGGCGAGATCCGAGGCGCCGAACTCGGTACGGGCGAGCGCTCCCAGCGTCTCGTAGGTACCCTGCAGGATCCCTTGGGTGCCGATGTAGATCCAGCTGCCGGCGGTCATCTGGCCGTACATGGTGAGGCCCCGGGCCTCGAGGTCCCAGAAGATCTCGTCCGTCGCCCAGCGGGGGACGATCACCGCGTTCGCGATCAGCACCCGCGGGGCCTCGGCGTGCGTCGGGAACACCCCGACCGGTTTGCCGGATTGGATCAGGAGGGTCTCCTCGTCGCCGAGCGCGCGGAGGCTCGCGACGATCCGGTCGTAGGCGGTCCAGTCCCGGGCGGCCTTCCCCCGGCCCCCGTAGACGATGAGGTGCTCCGGGTCGCGGGCAACCTCCGGGTCGAGGTTGTTCATCAGCAGCCGGAGCGCGGCCTCTTGGGGCCAGCCTCGACAGGACCGTTCCGGGCCGCGCGGGGCGCGGATGACCCGTCCCGCCGAGAGCGTCGCCGACACGCCGCGCGGAGCGGCGCTGAGAATGTAACCCTATCAGCCGCTGGACGGAGGCGCGCCGGAGGAGGGCGGCGGCGCGGCGGCGCGCGCCCGCGCACGTCGGGCGATCGTCGCCGCGGTCACCCCAAAGATGACGCCGCCCAGCACCGCCGCGAGGACGAAGAAGACGACCGCGTCGATCAACGTGCTCAGGCTGAGGAGCCCGAACTGCTGCGCGAGGAACACGAGGACGATCCCGAGGACCACGCCGGAGCCGGTGGCGCTGGAGACCGCGCTCACGGGCTCCCTCCGGTCGGCGGAGGCGGCGGGCTGGCCGGCGCCCCTCCGGCGTCACCGCCGGGCGCGGGCGTTGCGGTCGGGCTTGCCGGGCCCCCCGCCGGCGG
>JASHTI010000111.1 GCA_030040625.1 Thermoplasmata archaeon | reverse complement strand
CCCGGCGCGAGCTCGACGCGTCGGGCCGCGCGGTCGAGACGGTAGCTTCCCGGAGCGGCCCCGAGGGTCGCCGCGATCCGGGCGGCCCACCGGGTGAGGTCGCGCTGGTCCGCAGCCTCGACGACGCCGAGGACGATGGTGCCGTCCTCGGTCCGGTCGGCGAAGCTCGGCGCCGTCCGCTCCGCGCGCCGACGCAGCCGCTGCCGGAGCTGGACGCCGTCCTTGAACCGCGAGGAGCAGTAGTGGAGCGGCACGCGGAGCCGCAGCCCCCGGACCAGCCCCTCGGCCGTGGAGCGGGAGCCGCGGACCCCCCATCCGTTGGCGGGGTCGGTCCGGTAGCCACGACCGAGGAGGTTCGCCTCGTTCGTCTCCGAGAACTCGAGCTCGTTGAGGTTGACGAAGTCGACCCCGATCTCCTCCAGCGCGCGGAGCAGCCGGCGCAGCTCCGTGGCCTTCTCCGGCAGGACCGGGATCTCGACGCCCCGACGAAGGCCCCACGCGGGCGCCGACTCCAGCACGGCCCGGTAGGCGCCGCCCGCGCCCCGCAGCGATCCCCACAGGTAGTGCGGGATGTGCAGCCGGACCTCGTCGAGCCCGGCGCGCGCGAGCCGCTGGATCTTCTCCGGGTTCGGCTCGTGGGTGTACAGGTGGATGTTGTGCGCCGGTCCGAAGGCCCCCTTCAGGAGCCGGATGTAGTGCTCGACCCGGTCGACGACCCCGAGCGGGTCGCCGCCGGTGATCCCGGTGCCCCCGGCGCCGATCGCCCGCGCCTCGGCGAGGATGTCGTCGTCGCACGTCACCCTCCGCTCGTTCGCGTAGGCGACGTCGATCTGGTTGCGCGTCGGCGAGACCGGGCAGTAGAAGCAGCGGAACCGGCAGACGCCGGTGACGAAGAGGACGAGCTTGCGGCCCTCCGCGCACTGCGTGCACGCCGGGGAGAGCGGGCCGCGGTGGCTCGAGGCCATCGGCAGCGGGACGAGCGCGGCGTCCATGGGTGAGGCGGGGAGGGCGGGCTCCGGGACAAAGCCTTTCCGGCGGGGGCCCGGCCCGCCGCGGCGCGGGGGCTCGGCGGCGCGGTAGACCGGCGCCACCAGGTGAGGACGGGGCGAGCCGGGGGCGTACGCTCAAATCCCCCGCCCGGCTCGGCGCGCCGCTCGAGGGGAGAAGTTCGCATGGAGATGCAACCGGGCCAGATGGCCTACGATCGGGCGAGCACCGTCTTCTCGCCGGACGGCCGGCTGTTCCAGGTCGAGTACGCGCTGCAGGCGATCCAGATGGGCGGCACGGCGGTCGCCGTCGCCTACGACACCGGCATCGTCTTCGTCGCCTACCGCAACCTGCCCGTCAGCGCGCTGGCGGAGGCCGGATCCATCGAGAAGAGCTTCGCGATCGACACGGGCCTCGGCTGCGTGACCGCGGGCCTCATCGCCGACTCCCGCGTCCTCGTCGAGTTCCTGCGCGTGGAGGCGCAGCGCCACCGCCTCACCTACGGGGAGCCGGTCCCCTACGCGCTGCTCGGCCACGCGCTCGGCACGCTGCTGCAGCAGTACACCCAGTTCGGCGGCACCCGGCCGTTCGCGGTCTCGCTCCTGCTCGGAGGCTTCCAGGGACGGACCCCCGGCCTGCTCGAGCTCGACCCGAGCGGGGCGACGATCGGCTGGAAGGCCTACGCGATCGGCCGCAACCGACGCGCGGTCGCCGACTACCTCGAGGAGAAGCTCCCCGAGAAGCCGACGGAGGAGGCGGCGTTCAAGCTCGCCGTCGGCGGCGTCGCCGAGGGTTCGCCGACGCCGTTCCAGGCGGAGGCGCTGGACGTGGCGATCCTCGAGCCGGACACCGAGCTGCGTCGGTTGCCGACCAGCGAGATCGCCCGCCGCGTCCAGGGCCTGCCGTTCATCGGCAGCCCCGAGCGCAAGAACTCCACCCGCTAAGCGGCCTCAGCGACCGGTCGGCGGACCGGTCTCCGCGACGGCCCGACGGACCTCCTCGCGCAGGCGCATCCGTCGGCGGGTCCGATGGTAGGTGACGGCGAAGCGGTGCGCCTCGTCGCGCACCGCCCGGAGCAGCAGCATCGGGGCGGCGTTCGGGTTCGGCTGGAGCGGCTGGGGCCGGTCCGGCACGTAGACCTCCTCTTCGCGCTTGGCGAGCCCGATCGCCGGGATCCGGTCGGCGAGCTGGAGGGCGGCGAGGGACGAGACGGCCGCTCCGAGCTGGCCGGCGCCCCCGTCCACGACCAGGAGGTCCGGCAGCGGCTCCCCTTCGGCGGCGCGGCGCAGGTAGCGCCGGCGGACGACCTCGGCGATCATCGCGAAGTCGTTCGTCCCCGGCACCGTGCGGATGCGGAAGCGGCGGTACTCCGAGCGCTTCGGCGCCCCACGTTCGAAGACGACGAGCGAGCCGACGGCCTCGCTGCCCTGGAAGATCGAGATGTCGGTCCCCTCGATCCGGTTCGGGATCGTCGGCAGCTCCAGCAGCGACTGCAGCGCGAGCAGCACCTCGCGCGGGGCGGGCCGGGCCACGACCTGGTCGACCGTCGCCCGGGCGAGCCGCTCGGCGAGGGCGGCGAGGTTCGCCAGGCGGCCCGCGGGGCGGAAGTCGACCTCCACGCCGCGCTCCCCGAACAGCTCGTCGAGCGGGGCGTCCAGGCCCGCGGGCCGGGCCCCGGCGATCACGAGGCGGTCCGGCAGCTCGAGCCGGCCGCCGTAGTACTGGCTCAGGAACTGGCGCCAGAGCTCCGCCGGCTCCGGTACGTCGTCCGCCGGCACGCTCAGCAGATGCGGCTCGGTGCCCCGGACCTCGCCGTCCTCGACGTGGACGAGGCCGATCGCCACCCGCAGGGTCGCCGCGTCCTTCGGATAGGCGAGCGCCAGCACGTCGGTGCGGCCGCTGCCCCGCCCGATGACGGCCTGCCGGTCGGCGAGCGCGCCGAGGCCGGCGAGGGCGTCGCGCAGCAGGCCGGCGCGCTCGAACTCCTCGCGCGCGGCCGCGGCGCGCATCTCGGACTCGACCATCGGACGGACCGCCGCCACCCGACCGCGCAGGATCTCGATCGCCCGGTCGACGCCGGCGCGGTACTCGTTCGGCCCGATCGCGCCGATGCACGGCGCGCTGCAGACGCCGAGGTGGTAGTACAGGCACGCCTCCTTCGGCAGCTGCCGGCAGCGCCGGAGACGGAACAGGTCGCCGAGCAGCCGCTCGGCGCTGCGGGCCTCCCGCGCGCTCGTGTACGGGCCGAACAGCAGCTGGCCGGTCCGCCGGCGAGGGCGCCGGACGAGAAGGATGCGCGGGAACTCCTCGCCGGTCGTGACGGCGAGGTACGGGTAGCTGCGGTCGTCCTTGAGCAGGACGTTCAGCGGGGGCTGGTACTGCTTGATGAGGTTCGCCTCGAGCAGCAGCGCCTCGCGCTCGTTCGCCGTCGGGACGAACTCGACGCTCGCGCTCTGGGCGAGGATCGAGCCGTCCTTCTCGACGCGGGCGCGCAGGTGGTCGAGCACGCGGCGCCGGAGGCTCCGGGCCTTGCCGACGTAGACGACCTCCCCCGCGGCGCCCCGGAACAGGTAGACGCCCGGGGCGTCCGGTCCGGTCCGGAACCCCTCACCGGTCGCCGCCGCCAGCTGGCTCGCGCGCACGAACCCCGTGGGCCCGGAGGGCCCCGGCTGCGTCATGCGGCGACGCGGGGCGGGAGCCGGCCGCGCTCGAGGAGCGGGGCGAGGAACCGTCCGGTGTGCGAGCGGGCGGACCGGGCGACCTCCTCCGGAGGACCGGCCGCGACCACGTGGCCGCCGGCCGCCCCGCCCTCCGGCCCGAGGTCGATGAGCCAGTCGGCGCTCTTCAGCACGTCCAGGTGGTGCTCGATGACGACGACGGTGTTGCCGCCGGCCCGGAGCCGGAACAGGACCGACAGCAGCCGCTCGACGTCCGCGAAGTGCAGGCCGGTCGTCGGCTCGTCCAGCAGGTAGAGGGTGCGCCCGGTCGGCGGCTTCGCGAGCTCGTAGGCGATCTTGATCCGCTGCGCCTCGCCGCCGGAGAGCGTCGTCGCGCTCTGTCCGAGGCGGACGTAGCCGAGGCCGACCTCGCTCAGGAGCCGGAGGCGGGAGGCGATGCGGCGGTGGTGCTCGAAGAAGCCGAGCGCCTCGTCGACGGTCATCTCCAGCACGTCGGCGATCGTCTTGCCCTTGAAGGCGACCTCGAGCGTCTCGGCGTTGAACCGCTTGCCGCCGCACTCCTCGCAGGCGACGTAGACGTCCGGCAGGAAGTGCATCTCGTAGCGGAGGACGCCGTCGCCCTCGCACGCCTCGCAGCGGCCGCCGGCGACGTTGAAGCTGAACCGCCCCGGCGGGAAGCCGCGCGCCTTCGCCTCGGGGAGGCTCGCGAACAGCTCCCGCACCGGGGTCATCACCCCGGTGTAGGTCGCCGGATTCGAGCGCGGGGTCCGCCCGATCGGGGACTGGTCGATCAGGAGGACGCGGTCCAGCGCGTCGATCCCCTCGATGAAGTCGTGGCGGCCCGGGCTCTCGCGGCCGACCCCGAGGTGCCGGCGGACCGCCCGGTAGAGGATCTCCTCCAGGACCGTCGACTTGCCGCTGCCCGAGACGCCGGAGAAGGCGACGAACAGCCCGAGCGGGATCTTCACGTCCTCGCCCTTCAGGTTGTGCTCCCGCGGGCCGTGGATCGTCAGCCAGCGGCCAGCCGGCCGGGCCCGGGTCGGCGGCAGGAGGATGGCGCGGCGCCCGCTGAGGAACTCGGCCGTCAGGGAGCGCGGCGCCCCGGCGATCGCCGCGGGAGGGCCGGCGTACAGCAGCTCGCCGCCGTGGGTCCCGGCCCCGGGCCCGAGGTCGACCAGCCAGTCGGCCTCGCGCATCGTCATCTCGTCGTGCTCCACGACCAGCAGCGTGTTGCCGAGGTCCCGGAGCGTCTTCAGGGTCGCCAGCAGCCGGGCGTGGTCGCGCGGGTGGAGCCCGATCGACGGCTCGTCCAGGATGTAGAGGACGCCGACGAGGCCGGAGCCGATCTGGGTCGCGAGGGCGATCCGCTCCGCCTCGCCCCCGCTGAGGCTGCCGGAGGCGCGGTCGAGCGACAGGTACGTGAGGCCGACGTTCTCCAGGAAGCCGAGCCGGGAGCGGATCTCCCGGACGACCTGGCCGACGATCTGCTCGTCGCGCTCGTGCAACCGCAGCCCCTGGAACAGCGCCACGGCGTCGGCGACCGTCATCGCCGCGACCTCCGCGATGGAGCGACCCTCGACGGTGACCGCGAGGCTCGCCGGCTTGAGGCGTCGGCCCCCGCAGGAGCGGCAGGTGACGAACGAGAGGAACCCCATGTAGTACTCCTTCGCCCCCTCGCTCTTGGTCGACTTCCAGCGGCGCTCGACGGCGGCGACCAGGCCCTCCCGGAGCCAGCCGCTCGACCACCAGTGCGCCGGACCCCGGCGCCCCGGGCCGATGCTGCGCTCCGAGCCGTACATGAGCGCCTTCCACGCCTTCTCCGGCAGCTCACGGACCGGACGGCGGAGGTCGAAGTCGTAGGCGGCGGCGAACCGCCGGAGCCCCTCCGCCTCCGGCGTGAGGCCCCAGACGGCGATCCCGCGCCCGAGCGTCTTGTCCTTGTCCGGGATGATCCGCTCGGGGTCGGCGTGCAGGGTCGCGCCGATCCCGAGGCACTCCGGGCAGGCGCCGATCGGGTTGTTGAACGAGAACATCCGCGGGGTCAGCTCCTCCAGCGAGAACCCGCACTTCGGGCACGCCCGCCGGCTGGAGTACATCGTCCGCTCGCCCGAGTCCCGGCGGACCACGACGAGGCCGTCGCCGAGCTCGCGGGCCAGGCTCAGCGACTCGGCGAGCCGGCTCGCTTCCTCGGGACCGACCTCGAGCGAGTCGACGACCACCTCGATCGTGTGCTTCTGGTTCTTGCCGAGGCGGACCTCCCGCCCCGGCAGCCGGAGCTCGACCCCGTCGACGACGAACCGCCGGTAGCCCGCCTTTCGGAGCCGGTCGAGCACCTCCTGGTGCGTCCCCTTCGTGCCCCGCACGACCGGCGCGATCAGGTCGATCTTCTCCCCGCTCGCCGACCGCTGAACGGCGTCGACGATCCGGTCGACGGACTGCGGGGCGATCTCCTGCCCGTCGTTGGGGCAGTGCGGCACGCCGATCCGGGCGAACAGCAGCCGAAGGTAGTCGTAGATCTCGGTGACGGTGCCGACCGTCGAGCGGGGATTGCGGCTGCCGGCCCGCTGCTCGATCGCGATCGCGGGCGAGAGACCCTCGATCGCGTCGACGTCCGGCTTGTCCATCTGGCCGAGGAACTGGCGCGCGTACGACGAGAGGCTCTCGATGTACCGGCGCTGACCCTCGGCGTAGAGGGTGTCGAAGGCGAGCGAGGACTTCCCCGAGCCGCTGACCCCCGTGATGACGATGAATCGGCCCCGCGGCAGGTCGAGCGAGACGTTCTTCAGGTTGTGCTGACGGGCGCCGCGGATGCGGATGGCGTCGATCGCTTCGGCCATCGCTCCCCTACGACGGCAGCAGCTCGGTGACGGTCGCCTGGAGCCGCTCGAGCACATGGGCCTGGACCTCGCGGCCCAGCTCGGCGCTCGCCGGTCCCGTGTCGCCGATCACGCTCTCGGGCCAGTCGGCCTCGCTCGGGCTCCCGGGGACGAACGGGCTGTGGCGGTAGACGACCTTCGGGCGGTCCGGGCCGACCGTCTCGGGGGCGATCGCGAGGACACGCGACGTCTCGAGGAGACCGGCGTGGCCGTCCTCCGGCGGGGAGCGACGGCCCCGCAGCTCGTAGACGAAGTCGTAGTCCGAGAGGACGACGACGCGGCAGGCGGGATGCGCCCGCATCGTCCGCTCGCCGGCCTCGCGGAGGGCGGCCATGTGGCCGCGCTCGGCGTGGCCGGAGAGGACGAGCAGGCGTCGGACCCCGCTGCGCGCCAGCTCGCCGAGGACGCCCGCGGCGTGCTCCTCCAGCTCGGAGAGGCGGAGGGAGACGGTCCCGGGGAACCGCCGGGCCCCCGGCGCGGAGCCGTAGGGGATCGTCGGCGCGACCAGGGCGTCGAGCCGCTCGGCGAGCGCGGCGGCCGTCGCCTCGGCCTGCAGCTGGTCGGCGCCCAGCGGCAGGTGCGGACCGTGGGCCTCGAGCGCGCCGACCGGCAGGATCACGAGCGGGTTCGCCGCGAGCCGGCGCTCGAAGGTGCGGGAATCGAGCTCCAGCAGGCGGTGAGAGCGGGACACGCCTCGAAGAGCGGGGGTCGGTATTTAACGCGCGGCGAGAGGTCGCGTAACGCCCGCGCGCCGGCTCGCCCTACTCGGTCTCCGGCGCCGAACTGACCGGCGGTGCGGAGGGCGTCGCCTCGGTGCGGGCGCTCCGGGCCGAGGGCGCGCGGGCGCGGCGGCGCGGGGTCC
>JASHTI010000110.1 GCA_030040625.1 Thermoplasmata archaeon | reverse complement strand
CAGTTCGGGTCCGTCGCCGCGCGAGGCCGACGCCTCGCGCAGTAGCTGGCGCACCGCCGCCGATCGGGACTTCAGGTTCCGATCGGAGCGGAGCCGTTCGAGAAGAGCCGCCTCCTCGGAGGTGAGGCGCACCCCGAGGAATCGGCCACCGGCGGTGTCGTTCGGCTCTGGCACTTCGTTTAACGAATGTTAAACTTCTATTTAGATATTTGTTATACTTCTTGTTGGCTGGCGCCGGTATCCCTCCGCCTCGTCGTGCCGGCGAGCCCCGAGATGCCGGGCCGACAGACCGCCGCCCGCGTCGCCGTCCCCGGGCGGGCCCCGCGGCCGCCCGCGCGTGAGAGGTTATGGGGTTACGACGTTACCGCCGGCGGTCGAGGTCCCATGCTGCGAAACCGTGCGCTGTGGGTCGGGGCGATCGCCGTCTTCGTCATCCTGGTCGCCTCCGGCGGGACGACCGTGGCCGGGCATGGGGCCGGTGTCGCCTCGCCCGGACCGCGGGTCGCTTCCGCCCCCACCGGGGCTGGGGCGGCGCGCGAACAGAGGATCCTCGGCGAGCTCCGGGGCTCCGGCATTCCGCTCACGGACATCCACCTCCCCGACCTCTCGGTCGCGCCGCCGCACGCGGGAGAGACGGTCGCACCGACGTACGCCTCGGCGCCGGCCCCGATGGGGGTCGCCGACCTGGGGCTGACGAACGTCTCCGGGAAGATCCGCGGCTCGATCCTCGACTCCTCGAGCGTGATGGGCCAGATCGCCCTCACGAACGCCCTCTCGGTCAACGTGGACGGCGACGGGCCGAACATGTTCGGCATCCAGCTGAACGCGGTCGACACCGGGGTCACCGTCGCGGGTAACGCGAGCGACCAGTTCTGGACCCAGAACTTCGTCAGCTACACGCCGAGCTCCGGCCAGCTGGTCTTCGGCGATAACGTCTGGAACTTCTCGAACTACGACGCCTACCTATCGCCGAACGTCTTCTACGCGACGGGCCCGAACGGGACGCTCTACGCGCCGGTCTACTACTACGCGATCGGGCCGACGTTCTACATCCACTACCCGTTCACGCTCACGCTCTACCTGAACTCGACCGTGCGCGACGACCGCCCGGCGGTCTACTTCAACTACACCGTGCAGAACAGCTCGGCCCGCGTCTCGGGCTCGTTCGATTACGTCGTCTTCAACGCGGCCCCGGGCCGGCTGCGGCACGCCTACCCCGCGGGGCTCTTCCAGATCAACGGCGTGAGCGTCGACCCGCTCGGCCTGCCGAACGACCTCGAGCTGGACGTCGTCGGCAACGACGACGGCGACACCACGACGTTCTACGCGATCGACGCCACGGCCTCGATCGCGACCTGGAGCTCGCCCCGGCACGCCTACGTCGCGGTGCCCTCGGCGGTCGACGCCGGCTCCGACACCGGGGAGACGAGCGATGGGATCGCGGTCTCCTACGACGCGGGCACGCCGGTCGCCCACCTGCAGCCGGGCCCGTCCTTCCTTGGCGGCCTCTGGGGCATGAGCCCGCAGTCGGGCGATCGGAAGGTCGTGCAGACGCTGAACCCGGCCGCCACGTTCCTCTTCGTCAATCCCGGTGGGGCGAACGACCCCGAGACCGCCCAGTGGGTCCCCGGCTCCCCGACCGGGAGCACGACGTACTACCTCCCGCCGACCGGGGCGTTCTGGGCGGAGTACCTCCTCTCCGACTACTCGCCGGGCGGCGCGGCGCTCGGTGGCGCGGCGAACTCGACGATCCATGCGGCGTTCACCGGGACACCGGACCGCGCGCTCGGGGTCTACACGCCGCTCATCGCCTTCGGCAACTCCGAACTCTCGGCGCTCTCGACCGGCGGGGCCGGCACCCTCGCGTCCCCGTACGTCCTGGCGAACGCGCAGTCCCGCTCCCTCGATCCGCAGTTCGCCGCCTGGAACGACTTCCTCTGGCCCGTCTTCCCGGGCGTCGGGCTGTACGGGACCACCGACTACGTGACGCTCACTCCGTCGTCGCTCGAGATCACGTACCCGTCCTGGATGCGCAGCGAGCTCTCCGGCTTCGGGCTGCCGGACACCAACCACCTGCAGATCTGGCTCTGGGATGCGAGCCACGTCCGGCTGATCGGCGGCACGATCAGCGGCTGGCTCTCCTCCGAGCTGTTCGGCTTCCCGGAGGGCGACGTGATCCTGTGGGGGGCGACGAGCGACCTCGTCGACGGCGTGACGTTCCTCGACCAGGGCGATGCGATCAGCCTCTACGGCGGCGGCGGTAACACGGTCTGGGGCAACCACTTCTCCGCGACGGCGACCAACGCGACGAACGCCTCGCAGATCCTGAACGCGGGGAACGCCACGGAGGGGATCAACGACTCTGAGAGCGGCGACCTCGTCTACAACAACGTCTTTGACGTCCCCGTCCCGGCGATCACCCCGACGTTCGACCCGCTCTCCTGCCAGATCGAGTGCGTGGCCGCGGTCTACCACGACGCCTGGAACGTCAGCCGGCAGCCGGCGACCGACGTCCGGACCGTGGACGGCGTCGGCCTGTCGGGCAGCATCCTCGGCTACTCCTGGCAGGGGGGCAACTCCTGGTCCAACTACGGCAACGCGTCGAACCCGTACGGGGTCCTGCCGTACAACGACAGCGGCCTCATCACCGTCGGCGGCGACTTCTGGCCGCTGAGCCCGCCGCTGTACGCGGTGACGTTCACCGAGAGCGGCCTGCGCGCCGGGACGAGCTGGAGCGTCACGCTCGCCGGCGTCACCGGTTCGAGCCGCGGGGCCAGCCTCGTCCTCTACGAGCCGAGCGGGAGCTACGCCTTCCGCGTCGCCACCGCGGGCGGACGTCTCCCGCACCCGGCGAGCGGGACCGTCACCGTCCGGAGCTCCGGGGTCGTCGTCCCGATCACGTTCGGGTAGACGGGGCGGCGCGCGCCGATCGGCGCGTCGGGGCCGGCAGCGCTAAGCCCGCCGCGCCCTCGTCCGCGCGTGCCGGCGCGAACCGCGGCGCGGAGCGGGGCCCCGCAACGGGTCGACTTCCACGCCCACTCGTTCCTGACCGACGGAACGACCTCGGCGACCGAGATGTGGACCGAGGCGGAGGCGCTCGCGCACCGGGCGCTCGCCCTCACCGACCATCTCTCCCTCGATGATCCGAAGCCGCTGCTCGACCGCCTCCACCGGGAGGCGAGCGCCTGGGACGGAACGGGGTTCCTGCCGCTCGTCGGGGTGGAGCTGACGAAGGTCCCGCCGCGCCGGATCGCCGACGCCGCTCGCGCGGCGCGGCGGGCGGGCGCGGAGATCGTGATCGTTCACGGCGAGACGATCGTCGAGCACGTCCCGGCCGGCACGAACCACGCCGCCCTCGAGTCGGGGCTGGTCGACGTGCTCGCCCATCCGGGCCTCCTGGAGCCGAAGGACGCCGAGCTCGCCCGCGCGAACGCGGTCGCGCTCGAGATCTCGGCCCGCCGCGGCCACGCCCTCTGCAACGGACGCGTCGTGCGGCGGGCGCTCGAAGCCGGTGCGGAGCTCGTCGTCGACTCGGACGCGCACGGCGTCGGCGAGCTCGTCCCCCTGGAGATGGCCCGCCGGATCGCCCTCGGGGCGGGGGTCCCGGAGTCCGAGCTCGCACGCGTCCTGCGCGAGACGCCGGAGCGAATCCTCCGCCGGGCCCGGCAGCATTGAGCGGGCCGACGGCGCGCGCTCGCGATCGGAGGCCGGAGCCGATGGGTCGGGCGGAGGGGACCGAGGCGGACCTGACGCTGGAGCCCCTGGCGCTGGAGGAGGTCGACGCCGCGCTGAGCGCGGGCGGTCTCTCGGAGTGGTTCGACCCGTTCCTGCCCGGCTGGTGCCGGGAGACGCTGCGCGCCGGCGGCCAGGCGATCGTCGGCCGGGAGGCCGGCCGTCTGGTCGGGCTGCTGCTGACCGACCCGGTCGACCGGACCGCCTCGGTCTTCAGCCCCTCGGAGCGCGTCGCGGAGGAGCTCGGCCTCGCCGTCGCCGGCCGCGCGGTCTATCTGCCCGTCGATCTCGGCGGCCCGCGGGAGACGTTCGCCATTCTTCGCCGTCCGCTGGACGCGGCGTCGGTCCCCCGGCTCGCCCACCGCGTCCGCCTCCTGGCTCCCGCGGAGCTCGCGGAGGCCGCGCGGTTGCTCCGGGAGGTCTACGGCGGCCGACCGGAACGCTGGCTGACCGTCGCGGCCGCCGAGGGGGAGCAGGGGTTCGGCGTCGACCTCGACGGGCGCCTGAGCGGCGTCGCCTGGGCCCAGGTCGTGGGGCGTTCGGCCCGGTTCCACACGCTCACCGTCCGGCCCTCGGCGCGCCGGCTCGGGCTCGGTCGGGCGCTGCTGGCGGCGCGGCTGATCTACGCGGAGCGCGCGGGGGCGCGCTCAGCGGTCGCCGAGGTCTCGGAGCGGAACGCGGCGTCCCTCGCGCTGCTGCGCTCGGCGAGCTTCGAGAAGCAGGGCGAGCTGTTCCTGCACCCGCCGCCGACCGGGGCGTTCGGGCTCGGCACCGCGATCCCGACGGCCTAGTTGCGGGTCGCGCCGCAGAACGGGCACTTCGGGGCGGTCGAGTCGATCAGCGAGCCGCAGTACTGGCACTTCACCTTCACGACCTCCTGGACGACCACCTGCTGGATCCGGGGCTGGTCCCCGGGCTGGAGCGAGATCGGCGGCGGTCCGGCGGCCGTCGGGGGGGGTCCGAACTGGGGCGTCCCACCGGCGGAGTGGCGGGGCAGGCCGGGGGCGGCCCGACGCCGTCGGACGAGCAGCCAGACGATGAGGACGATCAGCGCGAGGATGATGACGAAGACCGCGAGGACGACCCACGGATCGACCCCGGGCGCCGGCGGCGGATAGGCCGCCCAGCTCGTCGCGACGCCCGTCGCGGCGCCGCTCACGACGAAGGTGCCGTTGGCGGGCGTCGCGGTGTAGCCCCGGGCCGTGTAGAGGTAGGCGTAGGTGCCGTTCGGAAGCGCCGGGACGGTGATCGTGGGCCCGGTGCCGGGGTAGCGCAGTCCGTCGACGACGACGGCCCACGCGGTGGACGTCGGCAGGCCGGTCTGCGTCACCGCGACGGCGTACGTCTTCTCGGTCGCCCCGGCGGTGAGCGGGAAGCTCGTGCTCGTCACCCGCAGGTTGTCCATGTAGACGAATCCGTCGCCGGAGCTGTCGTAGTCGTGCTCGACGTACAGGTAGCCGAGAACGTAGCCGGTCGCCGGGTCGAAGTACTCCCGGTAGGCGTAGCTCGCGGCGAAGCCGTAGGTCAGCGGGTAGGTGCCGTTGCTGACCGCCTCGATGGAGCTGACGAACCCGCCGGCCCCGGTGTTGAGGTCGTAGTCGGCCGACCGGGAGCTGACGGTCAGGCCCGTGGGGAAGCTGAGCTGGCCGAACTCCGTCCCGACCGGGTCGGTGTTGTTCATGTAGAACCAGACCCGGGTGCCGTTCTCGCCGGTCTGGTTGTCGGTCCCTTTCACGTAGCGGTAGGTGGTCGCCGAGAACTCGAACGTGCCGCTCTCCGGGTAGACGTAGCTGCCCCCCGTGCTGTTCCAGACGTGGTTGACGTAGTCGTAGCTCGCCGTGTCGGTCCCGTTCGAGAGGACCGACGTGACGGAGAGCGTGCCGTTGACGGCGTCCTCCCACCAGAAGCCGGTGTAGTTGCCTTTCCCGCCGCCGAGGGTCAGCGTCTCGGTGAACGTGAGCGAGTCGCCCGGCTGCGGCAGATAGTGCGCGCTCGGGAGGACGGTCACGGACGGGCCCGGCGAGGACGCCGCCGCGGCCGGCGCCGCCAGCAGGAGGAGCAACGGGAGGAGGGCCAGGAGCGACCCGAGGAGCCTGCTCACCCGACGCCGACCCCCCCGAAGCCGCCGGACAGGCCGTGGACGTGGCCGGCGTGGACCCCGCTGATACCGCCGAACGTCGAGTAGTAGGCGTTGTGGACGATGATGATCGGCAGGATCCCGAAGCGCGGGCCGTAGAATCCCGACGGTCCGGTCGCCGGCCGGGCCGCGACGGTCGCCGTCGTGTCGAGCTGCCCGACGAGCTGGTTGCGGATCCCGTCGACCATCCGCACCGCGATGCAGACGAGCTCGGACTGCCCGAGCCCGCCCGCCCGCGCTCCGATGAGCCCGTAGGCCTTCTCGACGACGTTGAGCGTCTCGTTCGCCTCGAGCGTCGGGATCGAGCCGAGCACCGCGGCGGCGACGAGCGGGTACTCAAGGTAGCTGCGCAGGCCGCGGGCGAGGATCGCCAGCTTCGCCCCGACCTGGTCCGGCCCGAGGTCGGCGACGGCGAGGTAGGCGCTCGCGAGCTCGGTGTCCTCCGACGGCTCGTAGCCCCAGCTCTCGAACAGGGCGCGGAAGCTGCGGAACTTGTAGGCGAGCGGGTCGGTGGGGACGTTCAGGATCCCGAGGAGGGCCGCCGACTCGTACGACCGCGTGATCTGCAGGAACTCCTGGACGACGGGCAGGGCGAACGAGCCGTCGGCGCGGCGCCCGTAGAGGAGGATCGCGGCGACCCCGAGCGCGGAGTCCGACGGCACCCCGAGCTTCCGGGTCTCCTTGACGAGCCCCTCGAGCGGCGCGAGCTCGTCGGCGAGCGGCCGCGCGTCGGAGGCGAGGATCTCGCTCGCCATCAGGCGGTTCTCGAGGTTCCCCGAGAGGCGACCGGTCGCCTGGTAGGCGCCGAGGAAGTTCGGCCCGCCGATGCGGGGGTCGGGCTGGACCTTCGACAGGCCGACGCCGATCGCCCAGAGGTAGGCGGCGTCGCCACCGGGAACGCCCTGGATCAGGCCGGGGGCGTAGGCCGCCGCCCCGGCGGCGAGGAGACCGAGCTGCTGGTCGACCTGCTGCGCCCCGGCGAGGTAGCTCTCGAAGTCGGTGTCGCCGAAGCGGTACAGTCGGACCGTGAGGTCCCGGAGCGCGACGGCCCCCGTCGCGGTGAGCCCGACGTAGCCGTCGCCCATCGGCGTCAGCGCGTCCAGGCTCGCCCGCTCGGCGAGCAGCCGGTTGAACGCCTGCTCCCGCGCGAGGAGCTCGGCGTCGGCCGCCTGGAGCGCCGCGCGGTCCTTCGCCTCCTGCGCCTGGTCCTCGGCGCGGCGCTCGGCCCCGTGGAGGTGGAAGAGGATCGACTGATCCCGGCGGACGTCCTGCTGGAGGGCGGCGGCGGTCGCGGAGCGCACCTGCTGCTCGGACTGGACCGCCTGCTCGTCCGCCGGGAGGCCCCCCGCGTCGGTCTGGAGCTGGCGGTAGGCGTCCGCGGTCGCCACCTGGACGAGGCCTAGCGCGGCGAGCCGGGCGACGTCGGGGGGCGGCAGCGGCGCGCTGACCCCGCGGGCGCGGACCTGTTCGAGGAAGGCGCCGACGTCCTTACAGCTCGGCACGGTAGCGGTCGACCAACGGAAATTCGTACTTGAGGGGTTCGACCCCCGGCCGGGGCCGGAGACCCAGCCGGAGCCCGCCGGTGTCGCGGCGCAGCCGCACGAACCGGTCCTCCGCCAGCGCCTCCTCGAGGATCGCCTCGAACCGATGGCGACGACCGCCGGGCGTCCGGAAGCGCCGGCTCCGTTCGGTGTCGACCTGCTCGTAGGCGAACATGAACTCGTAGAGCGAGCGGAAGATCTGGTCGTCGAGCTTCTCGGCGAGATCGTCGGCGTCGACCCGGATCGGCTCGAGCCCCTCCAGGTCGATGAAGTAGGCCTGGCCGTCCGGCGCGATCACCGCATCCTTGTCGAGCCAGACGTCCGAGAAGTCGAGGCCCCGGTACCGTCGCCGCACGGCGTCGTACTCCATCGTCCGCACGAACAGCGTCAGCAGGGCGACCCCGGTGCGCACGAGGTTCACCTGGAACCGGTGCGCCCGCGCTCCGGTCGTGAGCCCGAAGCGGTCGAACAGGAGGCCGATGTCGCTCCCCACCGTCTTCCGCCCGTGAAAGTAGAAGCGGACGTTCGAAGGGACGAGCCGGAGCTCCTGGACGAACCGGTCCCGGTACCACCGGTACCAGTACACGCTGCGGAGCCGCTGCGCGAGCACTTCGGGCAGGAAGGCGACCTTGACGATCGGCGCGATGCGGAGGCCCCCGAGATCGGTGACCTCCGCGCGTTCGGAGGCCCGGAGCGCCGTCATCGCGTGCGGGAGGCCCTGGCCGCCGTACGGCGACCCCCGGAGCCAGAGCTCCCCGGTGATGACGGCGCCGTCCCCGGCCCCGCCCAACCGGCGCCGCGTCTCCGCATCGTCGCTCAGCTCCGCGGCGGTCGCGGCGGTGAGGGGCCCGTGGCCGAACGGGTCCAGCGGCGAGCCGACCCCCTTCACCGAGAGGAAGAACGGCTGGCCGTCGATCGTCGCGGCGGGCGTCGGGTCGATCGCGCTGCGGTTGTCGTCCTCCAGGAACGTCCGCTCCCCGAGCGGCGGCTCGTCGAGCAGCGCGGCGGCCGGAGCAGGCAGGAAGATCCGGTCCCAGCCGTCCAGCGCGGCGGAGGCGAAGCGCCGGTTCGTCAGGGTCTCGGCCCCGAACTCCCGGAGCCGGACCGTCGGACCGGGGAGGAGCGCCGGCGGAAGCCCGTCCTCGCCGGTCCCGCGCGACGCGCCCACGCTGCCCCCTCGACCCCGGGCCGACGGGACCCGCTCGGATAGGCTTTCGTGCGCCGCGTCGATCGCCTACGGGCGGGGGCCCCCGGGGGGTCGGAGGTCCTGGACGATCTGGAGGAACTGCTCCCGCGTGATCTCCCCCCGCGCGTACCGCTGACGGGCCTGGGCGATCGCGGGATCCCACCGGCGTCCGCCGCCGCGGCCGTAGCCGCCGGCGCGGGCGCTCCAGAAGGCGATCCGGGTCAGGAGCAGGACTCCCCAGAGGATCAGGAACAGCCCGAGGAAGCCGCCGGCGAACGGGTCCAGGTAGGGGTGCGCGTGGATCCCCCACAGCGACGGAAGGAGAGCGATGCTGAGGAGCACCGCGCCGATCGCCAGGATGACGGCGGCGATCACCGCGAAGGCGCGCCGACGGGCAGCCCGTCGCCGCATCCGCTCGCCGTCGAACGGCCCCTCCGCGAGTGGAGCCCCCACGCCCGCCCGTCAGGTGCCGGACGAAATGAACCTTCGTGCGCAGCGGTGCCCACGTCCACCGGACATGCGGGTCAGTCCGACCGACTCGCCCCTAGATGAGCCGCCCGCCGCGCACGACGGGCGCCCCGTCGATCGCCACTTCGGCGTCCGCCAGCGAGACCCAGTTCATGAAGCTCGAGCCGTTCGTACCGTGCAGGTGCCGGTTCCGTCCAAGCACGAGCGTCACGCAGCCCAGCTCGATCGTCTCCAGGTTCGGGACGTCGCGGGCCGCCGGGTTGAGCCCGAGGGTGAGCGAGCCGGTCCGGTCCTTCCCCGCCGTCCCCTGCCGGTACCTCCGGGCGAACTCTTCTTCGCCTTCCTCGAAGGAGAAGGCCGTGAGCCTTCCGTCGGCGAACTCGAGCCTTCCGCCGGAGCTCCAGAACCACCAGATGTTCGTCCGCCGGTTGGCGTGGATGGTCCCCTCGGCGGTCCGCCCGTCGAGCGCCACATCCACGCGTCCGCCCGGGAGCTGCGCCAGCATGTCGCTCGGCCCGTAGCGGCGATCGCGCGGGTGGGGCGTCCCGTCCTGAAGGCGGGGCGCCCGGCCGGCGAGCCGGACCTCGAGATCGGTCCCGTTCGGGTGCGTGATGCGGACCTTTCGGCCGCGGGCCAGCGCGCGGACGAGCCGGGCCCCCCGCCGGGCCGTCTCCTTAGGATCGGTCCGGCACGCGCGCAGGATCCCCGCCTCCCACGCCCGCTGGTCGACGCCCCACTGCCGGGCCCGACCGGGGGTCGCGAACCCGACGGTGACGCGCGCCCCACGGAGGCCGCTCTTGCGCGCCGCCTCGTACCACGGCGAGATCCACCCGACCGCTTCGTCGAGGGTCCGCTCGGGCAGCCGCTCGATGCGATCGGTGTCCCCGGGTCCCCAGAAGTGCACGTAGACGTCGGCGGCGGCGAGCGCCGCCCACTCCGGGGCGCTGGAGCGGCCGAGCAGCTTCGCCTGCTTCCGGTCGATCGCCCGCCACCACGCCTCCTCGTCCTCGTGGATATGCAAGGTCCGGCCCCCGACCCGGCGGATCTCGTCGAGTACCGCTACGGCGATCGGCAGGGTGTGGTCCCACGACTCGACGATCGCGTTCTCGCCGGGTCGGACCTTCAGGTACTGCGTGACGATGCGACGGGCGGCGTCGCGTCGGAGCTTTTCGATCTCCTCGGACATGAGGCCACCTCCGAGCGGACCGTCCCGCTCACGCCTCCGCGGCGAGGAGCCGGTCGATCGCCGCCGCCTGCTCGCCCAGCATCGCCTCGAATCCGGGACCGGCCATGCGGCTCGGCTCGGAGTGGTTGACGACCTTCCACCGGATCGTGACCCGGGTGGAGTCCCCGACCGGCTCGAACTCGTCCGTCTCCACGACGCCGTGGTCCGGTCGGGAGGCCTCGTGCCAGCGCTGGACGACGCGGCGCCCCGGGACGACCTCCGTGAACTCGCCCTGGAACCGGCGCGGGGTCTCGCCGTCGCGGCGGACGGTGATCGCGAAGGCACCGCCGACGCGAAGGTCGAGACGATCGACGGTGACGCGCTTCGGTTCTACGTCCCAGAGCACCGGCACCGTCGCCGGGTCGAAGAAGAGCCGGAAGACTCGGGACGGTGGCGCCCGGAAGACCCGGGTCATCTGGGTCTCGTGCGCGCTGGGGTAGGTAAATTCGCACGCCGCTGCGCCGGTCCGCCGCTCCACTGCTGGTGCTGCCATGGTCACGTCCTCCGCCCCGTCGTGCGGGTGGAGCGGGCAGGGGAGGAGTCCGCGGCGACCAGCTGTTCCAGGCCGTCGAGGCGGGCGTCGAGGACGTCCCGGTAGCCACGGACCCAGTCGTCGAGGTCGCGGAACGGCTGTCGCCGCAGCGAGTACAGCCGCCGGCGCCCGACCGCACGGACCCGGACGAATCCGGCGTCGTGCAGGATCCGAAGATGCCGAGAGATCCCCGGCTGGGAGACCGAGAGCGAGCGGACCAGGGCGCCGACGGAGCGCTCGCCGGTGCGCAGGTGTTCGACGATGCGAAAGCGCGTCCGGTCCGCGAGGATCCCGAAGGAGCGACCCGGGCTCGGCATCGCCGAGACGTAATCTCAAAATTATATAATGTACGGCGTATGCGATGGCGCTCCGGGGCCGGAGGAGGACCTGCGGCGGACCGCCGGGCGCGGCGGGGCCCGAGCCGCGGGGCCGTCCCGAGGCGATCGGGCCCGCGCGAGCCCGTTCCGCGCCGAACTCGGAAGCGGCTTCGGGGAAGGAAGGGGGAACGCGGACCCCCGGGGGGAAGGACAGGTGGGAGGGCCGGCGGCCCGCGCACGGCGACCAGGCGACGAGGGGCAGATAACGGGGTCCCTCGACCCGCAAATGCGATGTGTTAAGCTGTCGCGCGAGCTGGTCGGGGCGTGCGCAGGGCCGCTCCGGTCACCCTCGCTCGCGGGGAGAAGGCACGGCTCACCGCCGTCGCCCGCTCGACGGCGACGCCGGCACGACTGGCGCAGCGGGCCCGCATCGTGCTGCTCGCCGGCCAGGGAAAGGCGGACCGCGTGATCGCCGCCGCGGTCGGGACCGACCCCGGCACGGTCGCCCGCTGGCGCCGGCGCTTCCTGATGCAGCGGCTGCCGGGGATCGAGCGCGACGCCCCGCGGCCGGGGCGCCCCCCGTCGATCCCGACCTCCAAGATCCAGGTGCTGCTGCGCAGCACCCTCGGACGTCGCCCACCGGGCGGTGGCTACTGGTCGGCGCGCAGTCTCGCCCGGGAGGTCGGCGTGAGCAAGACGACCGTCCAGCGGGTCTGGAAGGCCCACGGCATCGAGCCCCGGCGGGCCGCCGAGACGTTCCGGTCGAACCCCGGCTCCGGCTTCATCGAGAAGATCACGGACCTCGTCGGGCTCTACGTCGATCCCCCCGAGCGCGCGATGGTCTTCTCGACGGACCCCCGGGCCCGGGGGCGGGGCCCCCGGCTGAGCCGGTCGAGCGCCTCGGAGGCGAACGCGATGCGCCGGCGGGGCGTCGCGTTCCGGGCGTTCCTCCAGGGGGTCGACCGTGAAGCCCCGAAGGGCCTCGAGCTCCACCTGCTCGTCGACAGCCAGCTGACCCCGAACGACGTCGAGGTCCGGCGATGGCTCGTGCGTCACCCCCGGATCTTCCTGCACTACATCCCGCCGGGGGCCGGCGGACCGAACCTCATGGAGCGGTGGTTCGCGCAGTTCACAGGCCGGCGGCCCGGCGCCGCCGCCTACCCGAGCGTGCTCCGCCTCCACCGCGCGCTCCGCAGCCACCTGAGCGGCCGGGGAGCCGCGGGCCGACCGTTCGTCTGGACGGCGACGGCCGAGGAGATCCGCGGGCGTGCCGGGGCGTCGCCCGACCGGCCCCCGGGGGCGTCGCCGGACGCCGCCTTCCCCACGCCGTCCGTTAGGCCCGAGCCCCGGGCGAGGTCGCGCTAGCGGCGGGTCGCGAGCCAGCCGATCGTTCCGAAGACGACGCCGCCGACCGCGGCGCCGAGACCGATCCACAGGCCCGCCGCCCCGACGGTCCCAAGCGCCAGCGCGCCGAGCTGCTGGGCGAGCAGGACGCCGACGGCTCCGAGGACGATGCCGGAGCCGGCGGTGGTCGCGGGGACGCTCATCGCGAGCGGAACCGGCGCTGGCGACGGCGCTCGCGGCGCACCGCGGCGACGATCCACCCCAGCTCCACGGCCCCAAGGACACCGAGGAACACGACGGCCGCGGAGCCGACGAGGTACGGTGCGCGGGCGTCGATGAAGAACTGCGTGCTGAACAGGACCGTGCCGTTCGCCGCGCGGAGCTCGGCCGTCAGCGGGTAGACCCCCTCGATCGCCGCGTAGAGGTTCCCGAACGACCAGTCGATCTCCGCCCGCCCGGTGTCGGAGGGGCCGACGGTCGGCAGCACCGAGTCGCGCGAGAGCACGGCGCCCGCGAAGCCGAGCAGGACGGTC
>JASHTI010000109.1 GCA_030040625.1 Thermoplasmata archaeon | reverse complement strand
GGCCAGAGCTCGCGCGTCGGATGCCGAGCGGCTACCAGCGGCTCGGCGCCGTTCTCCTCCTCCGGCTGCCGCCCGAACTCGCGCCGCACCGGCGCCTCCTCGGTCAGCTCTGGCAACGGGAGCTCGGCGTCGCCACGGTCCTGGCGCGGACCGGGCCGATCGAGGGGGAGCTGCGGGAGCCACGGGTCGAGGTGATCGCGGGCGCGGAGACCGAGACCGTCGTCGTCGAGCACGGCTGCCGCTACCGGCTCGATGCCGCCCGGACGATGTTCGCCGCGGGCAACCGCACCGAACGTCAGCGCTTCGCCCGCCAGGTCCGTCCGGGCGAACGTGTCGCGGACCTGTTCGCCGGGATCGGTTACTTCACGATCCCCGCGGCGCGTGCCGAGCCGCGCGCCGAGTTCGTCGCCGTCGAGAAGAATCCGGTCTCCTACGACTACCTCCGCGCCAACCTCCGTGCAAACGGGGTCGCGGGCCGGGTGCGCGCGCTGCTCGGCGACAACCGAAGCGTGCCGCTCGCCCCGGGTGGGTTCGACCGGATCCTGCTGGGCTACCTACCGACCGCCGTCCCGTGGGTCCCGACCGCCGTCCGGCTCCTCGCACCGTCCGGCGGGACGCTGCACGTTCACCTCGTCGTCGACGCCCCGTCGGCGCGATCCGCCGCCGTCGCCGAGGTGACGGAGGCGCTTCGGGCGAGCGGGGCGCGTCCGAGCGAGACGCCGGCCACCCGCGAGGTCAAGCCGTACGGCCCCGGGCGGACGCACGTCGTCGTCGACGTCCGGGCGCGCCCGGCCTAGTGGGCGACGGCGGGACGGGCGGCGAGCGCCCGCATCGCCGCCGGGAACGCCTCGGCGAAGCGCGCGATCTGCTCCGGCGGGTTCGAGAACGAGACGCGGACGAACCGGCCCCCGTGCGCCGGAGAGAGGTAGCTCCCCGCGCGGACGAAGACCCCGTGCTGGCGCAGGAGCTCCTCCTGCACCGCCTCGGGGGTCAGCCCCGTCGCGGCGATGTCCAGGATCGTCATGTTCGCCCGGGACGGGCTCACCGGCGCGGTGACGCCCGGCACGCTGCGGCCGACCTCCTGGACCCGCTGGCCGTTCGCCCGGGTGGTGCGGACGACCGCGTCGATCCACTCCGGCTTGCTGCGCAGGGCGGCGCGGGCGGCGACCTGCGCGAGGATGTTGACGCCGAGATCGTTGGTGTTGAACCGGGCGATCGTCTTCGCGAGCGGAGGCCGGGCCGAGAAGCCTCCGAGCCGGAGCCCGGCGAGGCCGCAGTTCTTCGATACCGACCAGACCGTCACGGTCTCCTCCGGCGCGAACGGGGCCGCGAGGCTGTGCCCTTCGGAGAAGTCCCGGTACGTCACGTCGTTGATCAGCGTGAGGTGGTGGTCGTGGGCGAGCTCGGCGATCGCCCGAACCTCCTCGCGGGGGTAGCCGGAGCCGAGCGGGTTCAGCGGGTCGATCAGGAGGATCATCTTCGTCCGCGGGCTCAGGTGGGCGGCGACGGCGTCGGCCGTCAGGCGGAACGGGGGCCGGTAGATGTCCGGGCCCACGACCTTGGCGCCGGTCAGCTCGATGAACTTGTGGATGATGAGGTAGCTCGGGTCCGAGGCGACGACCTCGTCGCCCGGTCCGAGCAGCGCGCGCGTCGTCATGTACAGCGCCTCCGTACCGCCCGCCGTGAGGAACGGCGGCATCCCCTCCAGCCCGAGATCGGCCTCGATCCGCTCCAGCAGCTCCGGGTCGCCGGTCCCGAGCGGGTAGCCCTCGTAGCGTCGCTCGGCGATCGCCTCCTCGAGCGCGCCCCGGACGACCTCCGGAGGCACGAGGTGGTTGGTGTTCTGGCTCAGCCAGACGACCTCGCGACGGTGCGCGTGGGCGTAGCGAAAGGCGTCGAACGCCGGGCTCACGGGGGCCGAGGGGCCTCGGGCGCCTTAAGGCGTTCCCTCGCGCCGGGCCTACGCCGCGGCACTGAGGTAGGCGGTGACGATCCCGCCGGACAGTCGGATCGTCCGGGTTCCGGGGAAGCCCGCCGCCCGGAGGATCGCCGCGAGCTCCTCCGGGGGCGGAAAGGAGCGGAGCGATCGCGGCAGGTAGCTGTACGGGCCGGCGCGATCGAAGGCGCGGCCGAGCAGAGGAACGGCGTGGTCGAAGTGGGCGTGGAAGAGGCGCTGGACGATCGGCGACGGCGGCTCCGACACCTCCAGCGTCAGCAGTCGGCCGTCCGGCCGCAGGACGCGGCGCAGTTCGGCGAAGGCGCGGGGAAAGTCGGCGAAGTTCCGAGCCACGAAGGCGCTGGCGACGACGTCGAAGGCCCCATCGGCGAACGGCAGCCGCGGCACCGCGCCCAGGGCGTACCCCGGGCGTCCCTTCCGCCCCCCGGAGATCGCGCGGGCCCGGGTGACCATGCGGGCGGTGAAGTCGAGGCCGACGACGGTCGCCCCGGGGTACGCGGCGGCCAGCAGACGGCCCAACGCCCCGGTCCCGCAGCCGACGTCCAGGATCCGGCGGACCGGCTCGGGCCGGGAGCGTGCGAGCGCCCAGACGGCCCGTGGCCGCCAGAGCAGGTCGAGGCCGAACGTCGCGAGGTGGTTGAACGTGTCGTAGCGGTCGGCGATCGTGGCGAACATCCGCTGGACGTCGCGCTCGAACGTCGCCGAGCCGCGTTCGGGGTGCACCGAGCCGTCGCCCCCGGCGGGCGGGGCCGCTCCTCCGGGCACGGTGCGAGGAGGGCGGCCGGCGCTTAACGGGTCCGTTCGGTCGCGTTGACCAGGGCCGTGCCGAGGGCGTCGGACTCCTCTTTCAGGTCGCTGCGGAGCTCCTCGAGGCCGTTGGCCCGCGCCTCGGCCAGCAGCGTCCGCGCCCCGGCGGGATCGCCGCGCACGAAGGCGAGGCGGGCCCGCCGGAACAGCATCTCGGCGGTCTCGCCCTTCATCCCCATCCACCGGGCGTTGGCGAGCGACTCGGCGTACTCCCGCTCCGCCTCGTCGAACAGCCGGTCCTTCTCGGCGATGATCCCCCGGATCATCGCGAGCTGCTGCCGGGCGAGCCGGTCGCCGGTCGGCTCGAGGGTCCGCAGGGCGCGGTCGGCGAGCTGGCGGGCGAGCTCGGTCTCGCCGAGCTCGGCGCGCCAGTGCGCGAGGTTCAGCACGCAGTAGCCGATCCAGACCGGTGAGCGCGACCGCTCGGCCGCGTCCAGCGCCTGGCCGATGTCCGCGAGGGCGGCGTCCCGGCGACCGATCCGGTGCTCCAGGACGGCGCGGTTCATCAGGACCCGCGCGGTGGCGTTCGGGTCGTCCAGCTGGGCGAACAGGCCCGCCGCCCTCGCGTACAGCGCGAGCGTCGGCTCGACGTACTCGGGGCCGCGGTCGAGCAGGACGTTCGCGACGTCGACCAGGGCATGCCCCTGCTCGTGCGGGGTCCCGTCCCGCTCGGCGATCGCGAGGGCGGCGCGCTGGTGCTGCTCGGCGAGGTCGAAGTCGGAGCGCCGCCAGTAGAGGGTTCCCAGGACCCGATGGGCGGCGAAGAGGTCCCGCGGTGTTCCGGCCCGCTCCAGGCGGGCCGCCGCCTCGAGGGCGAGCGGCTCGGCGGCCGCGTAGTCGCTGCGTTCGACCCGGGCCCAGGCGAGGCCGAGCAGCGCCCGCCCGAGCGGTGCGTCGAAGTCGACCTCGGCCCGGGCGAGCGTGACCGCCTCGCTGAGCATCTGCTCGGCGCCCGGCAGATCCCCCGCCTCGTCCAGGAGCCGGCCCCCCTCGGTCAGGAGGCGGACCTCGAAGCGCGGGTCGCGCTTCGGGCGCCGGCGCACCGCCGCGAGCGTCTGCCGAACGAGGGTGAGTGCCGTGTCGAAGGCGAACGCCGCGGCGGCCTCCTCGGCCGCACGGAGGCCGAACTCGATCGCCTTCTCGTCGTCCCGCCCGAGGTAGTAGTGCCGGGCGAGCTCGAAGTCGCTGGCGCGCCCCTGCGCCTCGAGCGCACGGGCCGCCTTGCGGTGCAGGATCGCGCGGCGCGTCTCCGTGACGGTGGCGTAGAGGCTCGCCCGGAACTCCTCGCTCGCGAAGACGTACTCCTCCTCGCCCCCCTCGCGCAGGATCCCGGCTCGAACCAGGCGGTGCACCGCCTCGGAGAGGCGCTCCTCCGACAGCTCGCTCACGGAGGCGAGACGCCGGAACCCGAACTCGCGTCCCAGCACGCTGGCGTACGTCACGACCCGGCGATCGACCTCGTCCAGGTCGGCGACCCGAGCGAGAAGGACCTGGGTCAGGCTGGCGGGCGCGGACCCGGTCCGATCGGCGTAACGGGAGGAGCCGGAGGCCGAGCGGACGAGCAGCTCGGCGAAGAGCGGGTGGCCGTCGGTCTCGGCGTGCCAGCGCAGGACGTCCTCGGCGGACGGCGAGTGGCCGTCGCGCAGCCAGGTCGCGAACTCGGTGAGCTCGATCGCGCTGAACGGCCGGACCGTCACCGGCTTGAACGCGTCGTCCACGCGGAGGCGGGCGATCGTCGCGCGGGCCCCTTCCGGCACCCCCGGCCCGGCGTCCAGGGTCGCGACGACGACGAGCCGCTGGCGGGGCCCCTCGTGCCCGATCTCCTCGATCAGGCCGAGCGAGAGCGGGTCGGCGAGGTGGAGATCGTCGATCAGCAGCGCGAGCGAGCGATGCTCGGCGAGCTCGTGCAACCGCTCGAGGAAGCGCACGCGCGCGGTCTGGAGCGCGGAGCCGAGACCCTCGACGCCGGTCCGGCCCAGCGGAGCGAGCAGCTGTTCGAGCTCGTCCTCCGCGCGGCGGCCGCCGGCGGCGTCGTCGCGACGACGGCCTCCGGTCGGAAGGAGATCGGCCTCGGCACCGGCGCCTTCGCCGCCGGCGAGCGCGACGAGGTCCCGGGCGAGCCGGAACGGCTCGGGCGGCTCGCGGGGCCGGACGCGAGCGAGCACCGGGACGAACCCGCGCGCCTCGGCGCGGGCGGCCGCCTCGGCGAGGATCACGCTCTTGCCGCTCCCGCTCGTCCCGACGATGAGGAGCGCGCGGGCCTGGGGCGTCGCGATGTTGTCGAGCGACCGCTCGACCTCCTCGAGGACCTCGGACCGCCCGAACAGCGGACGGGCGCTCCGCGCGCGGTCGGTCGCTCCGGTCATCGTTCGGCGAGCCCCCTACTCCGGCGTGCTCGGGCGGCGGGGCTCCGCGCCGGACGGTCCGTCGTCGGCGCCCCCGTCCTCCGAGGCGCTCTCGAGCTGCCCCTTGAGCTCGGCGTAGGCGTGCTCGAGCCGGGGCGAGAGCTCGGTGACCTTGAGTTCGGTCGCCCGGGCGAACGCCGCGCGGGCGCCGGCCAGGTCATGGGTCTTGAAGCGGAGACGCGCGAGATAGAGCTGGGCGTCCGCCTCGTCCGCCGTCAGGTGCAGATGGCGGGCGAGCTCGACGGCATGGCCGTAGGCCTGCGCCGCGTCGTCCCAGCGCCCCCGCTTCTCCGCGATCCGGCCCCGGTTGAGCGTCACCTGCTCCGAGCCGAGCGCGTCCGCGAGGCCGTCCAGGAGGCGGCCGGCCTGGTCGTTGTCCCGCTCGGCCTCCTCGAGCTGGCCGAGGGCGATGCGGAGCTCGACACCGGAGAGCAGCGCCCGACCGACGGCGCGCGAGTCGTGGCCTTCGAGCGCCGCCTCGCGCGCTCGCTCGAGCAGCTCCAGCCCTTCGTCCGGTCGATTCTCTCCGACCGCGGTCCCGAGGTGGTGGAGCGCGCGGGCGAGCTCGGGCCAGTTCCGGACGCTCCGCAGCCGGTCCACCGCTCGCTGGTACCACTCGATGGCGACCGGCCGCACCTCCTCCCCGAGCAGGGTGAAGGCGTTGCCGAGGTCGATCGACAGCTGGCCGAGGACCGTCGGGTCGGCGTTCGGCGGCAACGCCTCCAGCGCGCGCATCGTCTCGTCGAGCGCGTCGCGGTAGCGTCCCTGACGGAAGGCGACGCGCCCGAGGATGCGGTAGGCCTGGGCGAGGCCGTACGGATCGTTGTCGATCTCGAAGAGGCGGAGCGCCTCCTGGGCCCCGGCGAGCGCCGCGTCGGCCTCGAGCCCCTCGCGCGCGACCTCCGCCCGCGCGAGCAGCAGGCGGGCGCGGATCCGCGGCGGCTCCTGTTCGGCGCGCTCCAGCGCCTCCCGGTAGTAGCGATCGGCGGCCCGGAAGTGGCCGGCCGCGTACGACAGGTCGCCCAGTCGTTCGACGATCGCCGCCCGTTCGCCGGCCTGCTCCTCGCCGAGGGTGCCGAGGTCGACGAGCGCTCGTTCGAGCGCGTGGATCGCCGCGGCCGGCTCGCCGGCCGCCCGGGCCGCTTCCGCCGCCCGTCGGTTGTAGTCGTAGGACTTCGCCGGGAGCCGGCCGAGGAAGTAGTGGCGCCCCAGCTCGGCGACGGTGGCGGTCGACGGTTCGGGCTCCAGCCGCTCGAGCGCCTCGGCGATCTTGCGATGCAGGACCCGAAGGCGGCTCGCGGTCATCGATCGGTAGACGACCGCCCGATCCTGCTCGTCCACGAACGCGAAGCGACCGCCGCCGGCGCGCTCCCGAAGGATGCCGAGGTCGATCAGCCGCTCGAGCTCCTCGGCGAGCGCTTCCTCGTCGGAGCCCAGCGAAGTGCGCAGGAGCTCGAAGGAGAACTCCGAGCCGATCGCGCTGGCGTAGGCAAGGATGCGGAGCCGCCCCGGCTCGAGACCCGCCAGCCGGGAGCGCGGCGGCCGGCTCGCGGGCGCGCCGGCGCTCCCCACGACCGCCATCCGTCCTTTCCTAGTCACGCCGGACGATTAATGCGTCGGCGGGCGCGGCGCTGTGGGAGGCCGAGGGCCGGCCGCCCGGGCGCCGGGGCCGGGGCGCTCGGGCGCAAGGGTTATCATGCGCATCCCGGCTCGCCGGCGTTCCATGGCGGCCTCCCCGGTCCCTCACGGCGACGGCGACGATGAGACGCCGGCGCATGGCCTGCCGCTCGCGCGTCAGGTCTCCTTCTGGGGATTCGCCTCCCTGGTCGTCCTGGCCGTCGTCTTCTACCTCTGGTGGGGGCTCAGCTTCGGCGTCTGGATCGACAACGGCGTCTACGCCGTGACGATCACCCTGCTGCTGTTCGGTCTCGCCGGGATGTGGCTGGTCCTACCGAACCCGCCGGCGGCGACCCCGCCCCGGTGAGCACCGGTACGGTCACATCGGCTGGCCCGCGAGGGCGAGCCGGACCCCTTCGGTGCGTCCGCAGTGGACGCAAGCCTTCGGTACGGGGAGGTCCAGGGGCTCCTCCGGAGTGCCGAGGAGCGCCCCGTCGATCGCCGTCTCGATCGCATGCCCGCAGGCCTCGTCGCCGCACCAACCGACGGCGCGGACCCGTTCCGAGTCCTTCAGTTCGGCCAGCGTCGCCGCCGGCGCGATCGCCCCACGGAAGGCCGCCTGTGCCCGGGCGGCGAGCTCCTGATCGAAGGCGGCGAGCAGTCGGCCGATCTCCGTCGTCAGCGACGCCCGGGCGATCGCCTGCTTGCGACCGAGCCGGTCGGCCGCCGTCAGCTGCCCGCGCTCCAGTTCCCGGGCGCCGACCTCGATCCGGAGCGGGACCCCCGCGAGCTCCCAGCGGTAGTACTTCGCCCCCGGCCGCTCGTCGCCCGCGTCCAGGTGGACCCGGCGACCGGCGCGCTGAAGTTCCTCGACGACGGCCCGGGCGGCCGAGGGGACGTCCTGCGTCGTCGACGCCGACGGGATCGGGATGACGACGACCTCGTAGGGGGCGACGGCGGTCGGGAAGATCACGCCGCGCTGATCGCCGTGCGCGCCGACGATCGCGCCGAGCAGCCGCTCGGAGAGGCCGAAGGTCGTTTGGTGGACCGTTCGCTCCGTTCCGTCGATTCCCTCGTAGTGGATGCCGTACGGGACGGCGAAGTTGTCCCGGTAGTGGTGGACGCTGCCGAGCTGGAGCACGCGAGCCCCGCCCAGCGGCAGGTCGAAGGCGATCGTGTAGTGCGCCCCGGCGAACTTGTCCCACTCCGGGCGGCGCACCGCGAGGTAGGGGAGCGCGAACGCCGCCGCCATGCGCCGGAACGCGCCCAGGTTCGACTGCACGCGCGCGGTCGCCGCGGCCTCATCGAGCTGGCAGGTGTGCTCCTCGAAGAAGTGGATCTCGCGCACCCGGACGAACGGTCGGGTGGTCTTCGTCTCGTAGCGGAACGTGTTCACGATCTGGTAGACGTTCAGCGGCAGGTCGCGGTGCGAGCGGACCCAGAGGGCGAAGATCGGGTAGATCGCCGTCTCGCTGGTCGGCCGCAGGACGAGGGGGACGTCCAGCGTGGACAGGCCCCCCTTCGTGACCCAGAAGACCTGGGCGTCGAACCCCTTGATGTGCTCCTTCTCCTTGGCGAACTCGGTCTCCGGTATCAGCGCCGGGAACTCGACGGCCTCGGAGCCGGTCGCTTCGATCTCCGTGGTCAGCACCCGGTCGAGGTTCCGGCGCGCCCGCATCCCGTAGGGGGTCCAGACGTTCATCCCCTTCACCGGGTAGCGCTTGTCCGAGAGGTTCGCCGCCTCGACGACGGCGAGGTACCACTCGATGAAGTTGGCGGCCTTGTCCGGCAGGTCGGCCATCGGGCGGGCCGGACGGCCGGCGGCTATATGCGTGCGGGGGGCGCGCCGGGGCGCCGGAGCCCCCACGACGGGCCCCGAACGCCCACGGGCGCCCGGCCCGCGTCCGTCGGAGGAGCCGAGGCATTATGGGACGGAGCCGCTCTAGCTTCCGGGCTATGCGCCTGGTCGTCTGCGTCGACCGCGACGACGACCTCGGGCGGAAGGCCCAGCTCGACGGCCCGATCGTGGGCCGCTCGGAGGTCCTCGACGCCGCGGTCCGGCTCGGCACCGCGGACCCCGAGGACTCGGACACGAACGCGCTGTTCGCCGCCGTCGCGCTCCTCGACGAGCTGCGTGGGGCCGGCGAGCCGTGCGAGGTCTGCGCCCTGACCGGCTCGGCGAAGGTCGGGATCGCCTCCGACCGGCGGGTCGCCCACCAGTTCGACCAGGTCCTCGAGCGGGTCCAGGCGACGAGCGCCTACCTGGTCAGCGACGGGGCGGAGGACGAGTACCTGTTCCCGATCCTCGCCTCGCGGGTGCGCATCGACGGGGTCCGGCGGGTCTACGTCCGTCAGAGCGCGAGCCTGGAGTCGACGTACTACACGATGGTCCGCGCGCTCAAGGACCCGAAGCTCCGGGCGAAGACGGTACTGCCGTTCGCCCTCGTCCTCCTGATCCTCGGGTTCGCCGCCGCCGGCGGGGTCCTTCTCTGGGGCGTGATCGGGCTCGCCATCGTGCTGGGGATCTACCTCATCTTCTGGACGTTCGACATCGACGAGGCGCTGATCGACGCCGTCCAGACGGCGAGCGTCGACACGCGGCAGGGTTCCGTCGCCTTCGGATTCGGGCTCTTCGCCCTCGCGCTCGTGGGCGCCGGCTTCCTGACCGGCTACAACCAGTACGTCGGCGCGGTCGCCTCGCCGCCGTTCGACCGGGTCCTCTTCGCGCTCCAGGCCGGCCTTCTCTGGTGGATCCTGGGCGCGCTCGTCTGGGAGACCGGCCGGGCCCTCCGGCGGCGGCTCGCCCGGGGCCGGTTCCCGCGCTCGTTCGTCGTGGCGACGACCTCCGTGATCGGGATCGGGCTCGTCAGCTACGGGATCGTCTACCTGGTCCGCTACCTCCAGAGCCTGTCGCCGGTCACGCAGGTGCCGCTGCTCGCCGGGCTGATCGTGATCGGCCTGGGTCTGGTGATCGGGGCCGGGGTGATCCACCAGCACTTCCGCGCCCTGGCGGGCGCCTCCGCGCCCCCGACGACGAGCGGCTAGGGCGATCGGGCCGCCGCGGGCCGGACCCGCCGTAGGTCCTCGAGCGGAACTTCCAGGCCGCAGCGTTCCCGGAGCACCGCGCGGATCGCCGCTGGCGACGGCGCCTCCTCGGCGGCCTTCGCGCTGAGGGTCGCGAGGTCCTCCCAGTAGTTCCAGGGGAACACGACCCAGACCCAGTCGCCCCTCGGGATCTCCTCACCGTAGTACGTCGGCACGAAGCGCGAGTGCCCGATGTGGACGAACGCAGCCGTCTCGACCGAGCGAGGCCCGGCCGCCTGGACGTGGTCCCGGGCGAGCCGGAGGCTGTCGCCGGTATCCGTGATATCGTCGACGACGAGGACCGCCTCGCCCTCGACGGAGCCGGAGAGCCCCTCGCTGAGCTGGGCGGCGCCGTCGCGGGTCGCCGTCACGCCCCAGTGCTGCACGCGGAGCGAGACGAGACGCCGGATCCCGAGCCGGTCGGCGAGCAGTCGCGCCGGCACCCAGCCGCCGCGACTCAGCCCGACGAGCGTCTGTGGGGCGGGACCGGCGGCGCGGAGCTTCTCCGCGATGCGGTCGGCCCAGCCCTCCGCCTCGGCCCAGGTCGCCCGGCGGCACCGCGGGAGCTCGGCCATCCGGGCGGCCCGTCGCCCGCCTACGGGTGGAAGCCCCGCATCTTGATCGCGTCGACGACCCGCTGGACGGCGAGCACGTAGGCGGCCGTGCGGTTGTGGACCTTGCGCTCGGTCGCGACCTTGTGGACGTCGGCGTAGGAGCGGACCATCACCCGCTCGAGGCGCTGGTTGACCTCGTCCAGCGACCAGAAGAACCCCTGGATGTCCTGCGCCCACTCGAAGTAGCTGACCGTCACGCCGCCGGCGTTCGCCAGGATGTCCGGCAGCACCGTGACCTTCTTCTGGAACAGCGCGGTGTCCGCCTCCGGTAGCGTCGGGCCGTTCGCGGCCTCGGCGACCATCTTCGCCTGGACCTTGTCAGCGTTCTTCCCGGTGATCTGGTTCTCGAGCGCGGCCGGGATCAGGATGTCGACCTTCGTCTCCAGCAGCTCATCGTTGCCGATCGCCTTCGTGCCGGGGAATCCGACGACGGAGCCGGTCTTCTGCTTGTGCTGCTCGACGGCGTGCGGGTTGAGCCCGTCCGCCTTGTAGATCCCGCCCTTGGAATCGGAAACGGCGACGATCGTCGCCCCCTGGTCGTCGTGCAGCAGGTTCGCGGCGACGCTCCCCGCGTTGCCGAACCCTTGGACGGCGACCGTTCCGCCCTTGACCTTGACGCCGGCGTCCTTCGCCGCCTCGCGGACGACGTAGGCGCAGCCCCGCCCGGTCGCCTCGCCGCGGCCCTCGCTGCCGCCGAGGGCGATCGGCTTGCCGGTGACGACGCCGGGCACGGAGTAGCCCTTCTGCATCGAGTAGGTGTCCATGATCCAGCTCATCGTCTGGCTGTCGGTGTAGACGTCCGGCGCCGGGATGTCCATCTCCGGCCCGATGAACGAGGAGATCTCGCTCGCGTAGCGCCGGGTGAGGCGTTCGAGCTCGTCCTTGGACATCTTCTTCGGATCGCAGACGACCCCGCCCTTCGCGCCGCCGTACGGGATGTTCACGACCGCGCACTTCCAGGTCATCCACGCCGCGAGCGCGCGGACCTCGTCCAGCGTCACCTGCGGGTGGTAGCGGATGCCGCCCTTCGTCGGCCCGCGGGCCATGTTGTACTGGACCCGGTGACCGGTGAAGACCCGGTACGAGCCGTCGTCCAGCTTCACCGGGAAGTTGACGGTCAGCTCGCGCTTCGGGCTCTTGAGGACCTCACGGAGGCCACCGTTGAGGCCGATCAGGTCCGCCACGATGTCGATCTGTCGCTTCGCCGTCTCGAACGGGTTCACGGAGGAGCTTGCCTGCGGCACGGACACCTCGAATCGGGCGGGGAGCCGGCCGGGATTACTTGAACGTGCCGTGGACCCTGCGAGACCCCGGCACGCCCGCCTCCTCGGGGGCCGCGGGGGCTCGCCCGCGCCCTTCGCGCCTCACTTGTACGGGACGAACTCCTTTCCGAGGAGCTCGCGGCCCAGGATGATGCGCATGATGTTGAGGCCCCCTTCGGCGCCGACCAGGTAGCTCATGATCCCGCGGAGCCCGAGCTCGAGGCCCGCGTCCTTGGTGTAGCCGGCGGCCCCGAACCACATCATCACGCGCTTGACGCACTCGAAGGCGATCGGGGGAGCGGTGAGCTTGACGGACGCGACGGCGAGGTCGACCTCGGAGCGGTGCGAGGCGTCGCCGCGGAGCGGGTACTGGTCCAGGAGCCAGGCGGCGCGGCGGCACTGCCACTTGACCGCCTCGACCTGCGTGTAGAGGTCGACGAGCTCGAACTGGATCGCCTCGAACTTGCCGAGCGGCTGGCCGAACGCCTTCCGCTCCCGGATCCAGCCGATGCCCGTCTCGAGGGCCCGCTCGGCGGCGCCGATGCAGGCGGCGCTGACGAAGGTCCGGGCGACGCTGAACCCCTCCATCGCGCAGTCGAAGCCCCGGTGCTCGGTCCCGATCAGATACTTCGCCGGGACCCCGACGTCAGCGTAGGAGAGCCCGCCGGTGGAGATCCCCATCCGTCCCATGTTCTCGAATCGCTGGGTCGAGATCCCGTCGCTGCGCGTCGGCACGTACAGGAAGTCGAAGCCGCCTCCCTCCGCCTTCGCGAGCGTGAGGTGACCCCCGCCGAGCCGCTTCGCCTCCTCCACGCCGGAGACGAACGCCTTCTCGCCCCGGAGGACGAACCGATCGCCGTCGCGACGGGCGGTCGTCCGCATGTTCGCGAGGTCGCTGCCCCCGGTCGGCTCCGTCGTCGCGATCCCGAGGAAGGCGCGGCCCCCCGTCACGGCCGGGAGGATCTCCTGCTTCGCCTCCTCCGTGCCGTGGCGGGCGAGGATGTGCCCCCAGCCGGCCTCGAGCAGGAAGAAGACCGCCGTCGCCATCGAGAAATCACCCCGTCCGACCTCCTCGGCGGCGATCTCGGTCAGCACGGCCGAGGCGCCCATCCCGCCGTAGGCCTCGGGGACCGGCATCGCGAGCAGTCCGAGCTCCGCCATCGCCGACAGGACCTCGGGGGGGATGCGCCCCTCCGCGTCGATCTGGCGCTCGTGCGGACGCAGGACGCGGTCGCCGAACCGCCGCGCCGCCTCCTGGAACGCCCGCTCCTCGTCCGAGAGCCGGAACTCCATCGGAGGCGGCGGACGCGTCGCCGAGGATTTAGCGTGGGGGGCGCCGCCGCCGCGGGCCGCGAAGGTCATTACCCCGGAGACCGCTCCTCGGGCGGGGACCCCGATGGCGAAGATCCGGGTCGGTGTCAACGGCTACGGTACGATCGGCAAACGGGTCGCGGACGCCGTCGTCCGTCAGCCGGACCTCGAGCTGGTCGGCGTCGCCAAGACCCGGCCGGATTACGTCGCGCGACGGGCGGCCGACCGTGGCTACCCGCTCTTCGTCGCGGGGGAAGGGAACCCCGAGAAGTTCCGCGCCGCGGGCCTGCCGGTCGCCGGCCGTCTCGCCGACCTGCTCGGCCGGGTCGACGTCATCGTCGACGCGAGCCCGGAGGACGTCGGCCGGGAGAACCAGGCGCTCTACCGGCAGGCCGGGGTCCGCGCGATCTACCAGGGCGGCGAGGAGCCGGACGTCGCCGAGGCGTCGTTCAGCGCGCTCGCCAACTACGACGCCGGGCGCGGCAAGCGCTCGCTCCGCGTCGTCTCCTGCAACACCACGGGCCTCACCCGCGCGGCCGCGGTCCTCCTCCGCCACTGGGGGGTCGAGCATTGGGAGGCGACCCTCGTCCGTCGGGCCGCCGACCCGGCCGAGACGAAGCGGGGCCCGATCGACGGGATCGTGCCGACGCTCGACCTTCCGTCGCACCACGGCCCGGACGCCCGGACGGTCCTTCCCGAGCTCTCGATCGCGACCGCCGCGGTCGTCGTCCCCACGACGCTGATGCACGTTCACGTCAACCACGTCCGCCTCGCCCGCGCCCCGGCGGGCGCGGCCGAACTGGTCGCCGCCTTCCGCGCCAGCCCCCGGTTCCACGTCTTCGGGCCGACGGAGGGGGTCGACGGCACCCCGCAGGCGATGGAATACGCCCGGGACCGCGCGGGGCACGGAGCTGCGACCGCCGACCTGATGGAGAACGTCCTCTGGGAGCGCGGCATCCGTCTCGAGGGCCGGGACGCCTACTTCTTCCAGGCGATCCACCAGGAGTCGATCGTCGTCCCCGAGAACATCGACGCCCTCCGGGCGATGTTCGAGCTCGCCGACGGGCCGACCTCGATCGCCACCACGGACCGGACGCTCGGGATCGGGAGCGCCGGTACGACCCCCCGGCCGGCCGTCGCCGCCTCCCGGCCCCCGGTCCCCTGAGGCGGGCCGCGGAGGGACCGGCGGGCCCGGATCGCGGCGAGCGCCTGCGCCGCGCCGCCCGCCACCGCCACACGAACTATCAAATACCGCACCTTTCTCGCGCGGCGCGGATGTATTATCTCGATCACCGCCGCGACGTGGTCCGTATCCCCCCGTCGCGGCTCGGACCGGAGCTCGCCACCGTCCTCGTTGAGCTCGCCCAGCAGCAGTTCGAGGGGAAGCTGGTGGACGGCCAGAGCCTGGCGGTCACGATCCGGGACGTCAAGCCGGTCGGCGAGGGCCACATCATCCACGGCGACGGCGGGGTCTACCAGGAGGTCGAGTACGAGGCGCTCCTCTTCCGGCCCGAGATCCAGGAGGTCGTGGAGGGGTCGGTGGTGGAGATCCGGAAGTTCGGCGCCTTCGTGCGGTTCGGGCCCCTGGACGGGCTCCTGCACGTCTCCCAGATCATGGACGACCGGGTGAACATCGACGAGCACAACCAGCGGCTGGTCGGCGTCGAGACCAAGCGCGACCTCAAGGTCGGCTACAAGGTCCGGGCGCGCGTCGTCTCGCTCTCCCTCTCGGAGATCTCCCCACGCGACAGTCGCATCGGGCTGACGATGCGCCAGCCGGCGCTCGGACGCTTCGAGTGGATCACCGAGGCGCACCGTAAGGCCGACGAGCGGGCGGGCAAGAAGCCGGCCGCCCCGGCCGGCGGCAAGAAGGCCCCGGCGAAGGGACCCGCGGCGGCGGGCTAGGACGGTCGACGCTGCCATGATGAACCTGCGCGCGTGCAAGAACTGCCGCACGATCACCGACCAGGCGAAGTGTCCCCGTTGCGGCGGCGAGCTGTCGCGGGAGTGGCAGGGCTACCTCGTCGTCATCGATCCGGTGCGCAGCGAGATCGCGAAGAAGATGGGGATCCATGACGCGGGCCGGTACGCGCTCCGCGTCAAGTAACGGTCGCGTCTGGGTCGTCCCGGAGGCGCTCCGCGAGACCCTCGCGGCGAAGTACGGACCGGTCTACTCCGGCGAGGCCGCGGACCGCCGGATCCGGGCGCTCCGCACCTTCGGCGCCTGCGGCGACCGGGTCGTCGGCCGGGCCCTCGCGCTGGAGCACCCGCCCCTGATCGGCATCGTCGACTACAAGAGCCGCCGGGACGAGCCGGTCGCCCCCGACGCCTACCGGCCGCTAGGCCGGCAGCGCACCCTCCGCGTCGCGAACCCGCCCGGTCAGCTGACCGAGGCGCTGCGGTCGGCGGTCCGCGAGCTGGTCGACGCCGGCGGTGGCCTGCTCGAGGTCGACGGCGAGGAGGACCTCGGGGCCCTCGCCCTCGTCGAATCGCTCCCGGTCGGAGCGACCGTTATATACGGCATCCCAGGTGAGGGGGTCTCCTTCGTGCTCGTCGACGACGTGGCGAAGGCGCGGGTGCGCGATCTCATCGCCCAAATGGAGCTGCGACGGGTGGGGAATGGAGATTAGGATCGTCGAGGAGCGGACGAACCCGCTGCTCAAGCGCCATGAGCTGCGGTTCGAGGTCGCTCATGCGACCGCCGCGACCCCCACGCGCGACAGCGTCAGGACCGAGCTCGCCAAGGCGGTCAACGCTCCGAAGGACCGGGTCGTGATCGAACGCATGCGACCGCGCTTCGGCACCGCCGTCACGCGCGGCGAGGCGAACATCTACGACTCCACCGATGCGGCGAAGTCGATCAGCCGCGAGCACATCCTCGTCCGCAACGGGCTCAAGGAGAAGGCCGCGAAGGGGCCCGCCCCCGCCGCCGAGCCGGCGCCGGCCGCCGAGGCGAAGCCGGCCAAGCCCGCCGAGGCGCCGAAGGCCGAGGCGAAGGCCGAGCCCGCCGCGAAGGCGGAGCCGAAGCCGGAGGCCGCCGAGCCGGCCAAGCACGCCAAGGCGCATCCGAAGAAGGAGTGAGCCGCCGTGGCGAAGGCCCGGGTCGGGCTCTACGACGTCAGCGGCGAGACGCTCCGCCGCACGCACCTCGCCTGCCCGAAGTGCGGGCCGGGGACGTTCCTCGCCGAGCACGGCAACCGTCGCTCCTGCGGCCGCTGCGGCTACTCCGAGTCGAAGAGCCCGCCGCCGGCCAAGGGCAAGGGAACCAAGGCGTAGCCGGGCCGGGGCGCCTATCTTCCCGCGCTCGCTTCCCGGTCCGATGCCCGTCGCCGCGGATCGCGCCGCCCGTCTCTTCTACGATGATGCCTGCGGGCCCTGCGCTCTCCTAGCGCGGACCGCCGAGGGCGTCAGTCGTCACCGGGTGCAGGCGACGCCGCTGACGAGCCCCGAGGCGGAGACCCGACTCGCCGAGCTCTCACCGACCGACCGCTTCTCCTCCGCCCATCTGGAGGACGGGGCCGGACTCCGCAGCGGGGCGGACCTGGCGACCCCGCTCGTCGGACTGGCGCTCGGGCCCCGATGGGCGGAACTGCTCCGGCGGCTGCCGCCGGCGGACCGGGCGCTGCGAGCCGCCTATCGACGGCTGTGGGAGTACCGACGCACGCGCGGGTGCGCCCGGGTCTCCGTGGCCGGCGCTCGGACCGGGCCCTAGCGCTCGCGCAGGGCCGAACATTAAGAGCCCCGCGAAGCGTGCCGGGCCGCCTCGGGCCCGTAGTATAGCTTGGATATCACGGAGGCCTCCGGAGCCTCAAACCCGGGTTCGAATCCCGGCGGGCCCGTAACACTTTCCTTATAGAACTCATGCCGGCAGCGTCCCCCGGTCTGAGGGAGAGGCCCTGCCGGACGCCTGGGGAGCCGGCAGCCGATCCTCCTCGGATCGAAGAAGTTGGAGGCGGCCCATGATGCCGACGTGACTGTAGCCGGCCATCCTCGAAGGCGAGGTCCGGGAGGTCCTCCGGACGCTGCCCGATGAGTCGGTTCACTGCGTCGTCCCCTCGCCTCCCTACTGGGGATTGAGGGACTATGGGATTCCGCCCGTGCTCTGGGGCGGGGACCCCTCTTGCCGTCACGACTGGTATACTCTCCCACCTCGACGGAGAAGCTCGCTGCTCCATGTGACGGGCCCTGCATCCACTCAAGCTGGCCATCCCGGGGCGAGCATTGAGCTTCGAACGAGCAGGACGTGCTCTCGTTGCAAGGGCTGGCTCGGTCAGTTGGGCCTCGAACCGGACCCGGACCTCTTCGTCGATCACCTCGCGTCGGTCTTCGACGAGGTTCGTAGGGTTCTCAGGTCCGATGGGACCCTCTGGCTGAATCTCGACGACACCTATCACACCGTTAGCCCGGTCCGGGATCCTCTCGGAGAATTTCTCGCAGGAGTGGGTCTCGTCCCAAACCCGGAGTCGCGGGGGCAGCCGAAGGCCGGCCCCGCGGTAGTGGTGCCGGCTACCCCAGGGCGCTGGCCAAACATGCCACGAGAGCGATCCTACAGGATTTTTCCATCCTGAACGATGAGCCGATCGTCCACCCAGACCTCGGGTTTCCCGACGACGGCGAAACCAAAGAACTTCCCGGGATTCGACCCGCCGATCGATTCGTTGCCCCCCACGCCGATGAGCACCGCTCCCAATTCCTGATCCTCGACTTTGGCAGCCTCTTCCAGCATCGGGTTGAGGCCGATGTGCAGCGCGCCCACCTGGTCGGCGCCCGGGCCCCCTTTCGTGACCCCCGCCTCGAACCATTCGGCGCCTTGAGAGAACGACCTTTCAACGAGCTTTCCCTCGTGGAACCTGAAGCGGGCTCCCTCGAGCGGTTTGACACCCATGGATGGGTAGCTCTTCCGATTGGCCACGACGGCTCCCTCTCCGAAGTTCTCGTCCAACGCGACGCGGAAGATCCCGGCAGGCATCGATTTCAGGATGTTGAGAGGGTTCTCCTTGTCTCTCGGTTGCGGATAGCCAGGGTCGGCCCGCGCCGGGGCCCCCTTGAGCCGGAACTCGACGTCTGTCCCGTTCTTATGTCGCACCCGGACCTTCCGTGTCCCACTCAACGCCTTCGCGAGGCGATCACCCGCACTGGCCATCTCCCCGGGATCCGCAAGACAACCCCGCATGAGCTTCTCCCTCCATTGCGGGCCATCCTCTCCCCAGAATCGCGCCTGAGGATCCCCGGCATTGCCCACTTCCATGCGGACCCCACGGAGACCGGTTTGACACGCGACCTCGTACCATCCCGAGTTGTACTGGGTCGACTCGTTGAAGCTCGCCCCTGGGTACTGCGCCGTCCTCGGCCGGTCCTCCGGCCCCCAGAAGAACACGTACGCGTCGGTGGATTTCAGCGAGGACCACTCAGGCTCGCTGGCCTTTCCGAGGAGTTTCCCCTGCTTCCGGTCCATCGCTGCCCAGAAAGCTCGCTCGTCCTCGTAGTGAACGAGGGTCCTTGCACCGAGCTTGCGGGCTTCGTCCACCATGACGCTGGCTATGGGCAGGCAATGGGTCCAGGTCTCGATCGCGACGTTCTCTCCCCTCTCCACTCGGAGGTACTTCGTGAGAATGTTCCGGCAGGCCTCGCGAGTCAGATCTTCTGATTCGTTGCTCTCGGACATGGGTCACCTACTCGAACACCTCGATCCAGACCTTGTCCGGACCTTCGACGTACGCCCAGCGGACTCCCCGCGACTCCATCTCTAGGAGCTGGGGGATGCCGGCGGCTCGAGCGTTGAGCAAGAACGCGTCGAGGTTCTCGACCTTGAAGCCGAGATGGTCCAAGGCGTCGCCGGGCGAGAACGTTGTGTCGAATCGACTTCCGTCGCGGTAGTGATTCAGCTCGAGTATCGGGCCGGGGCTTTCGTTGCAGAGCGACACCGACTCGCCATCGGTTTCCGGGAACGATGTCCGGCAGATCTCCTCCATGCCGAGGAGTCTCGTGTAGAATTGTACGGAGTTCTCTAGATCTCTCACTCGGATTCCGGTGTAGCTCAGCTTCGGATTCATGGCTGCCTCACTCCCGTTTCGCGAGCTGGGCCTTTAGCTTGGGACCGACATGTGACGGCCCTGGTCCCATTTGTCGATGGCGACGGACACGAACGGCCGTGGGACTATCGCTCTGTCTTCACTCCCGATACACGATCACGATCAGATTGCACGGGACGAGGAGCAGTCGCGCCCAAGGCCCCTCGCCGGTACGTCAAAGTCTGGCAAACGCTGGGACCCCCGTCATTTGACGTATCTCCCTTTATCCGCTGACGCCGTCCTCCTCCGTCGACCATGAGCTACTACGAGGTCGACTTCCGACTCCAGCACGAGTGCCCCTACAGCAAATTCTCGCAGGAGCATCCTTCGGTTGTGATGTCCCACTGGTGCAATTGGAATCAAGATGTGATCGAGGTCCTCCACCCGGAAGAGCCGGAACCGCGGATACGTCGCGACCTGCGTCGGATGATCGAGCAGCTCGGATCCATGGAAGTTCGTGCGAGTCAGGCCGGCCCGCGGGAGCGAATCATGATCCAGCAGTGTGCCTGTGACAAACTACCGCCCCCCACGCTTCCCACGATCGAGGAACGGAACTGTCTCAACCTTCAACCCATGATATACTCGGAAGGATGGGAGCGGTACCGGATCGCGGCGTTCTCGGACCGCGACATCAAGCGACTCTTCCGCGACCTGGAACGAGTTTCCAAGGTGGAACTCGTATCCAGGCGTACGATCGCGGAAGGTTCTGTGCATGAGAGCCTCATGGTCTCGACAGGGTCGCTCCTCAGCGCCCTCACCGAGAAGCAGGCCCGAGCCTTGGTGACCGCTCTCGACCACGGGTACTACAGCATGCCCCGCGGCGCCAGCTCGCTGGAGATTGCGCGCCGGCTGGGGATGCCTCGGACGAGCTTCTCCGAGCACCTGAGGAAGGCGCAGAACAAGGTCATCGCCGCGGTGGGTCCGTATCTTCGGATGCGAACAGGCAGCGAGCCGCCGGTGTGATCGACCTCCCGCCGTCATCTGACGGTCCGAAGCTGACGGGCGGTCCCGGTCGTGTTAGCCCATCCGGTGCAACATGGCCGCAAACTGGGCTCGAGCGGGAATCGGAGCCGGCGGCACCGAGAAAGAGAGTGTCGCGGACCGGGGGCAAGGGAACCATTCCTCGAGATCGCTGGCATCGGCCCGGAGACCGCTACGCCTGACGATCGTCTTTGCCCAGTGGGGCCCCTCTGCGTGCCACTCTCGATCCAGAACGGTCAAAAGCTCGCCCGACGGCTCCTCGTGCCGTTTCGGACGTTGGACATCGATCGGCGAAAGGATCTCGTCGTTGCCAATAGGCTCGTCCGAGAGTTTGGGGACGACTCGGTCGACTACCTCATTCCGCAGGTCTTTCTCGAATGGACGGATGGGTTAGCCCAGCACCTGCTCACCGGTTTCTCCGAGGACCTCACGCGAGCGGCGCGAGCGTGGAAGGACCTTCTCTCGAGCGACTGGCTGCGCAAGGTGCTCAGGGGCGTTCGAGCCTGATGCGAGTCTACAGGGTCGCCCCCGCTCTCACAAGCGAACTCCGCCCACAGATTGCCCTGTGTTTCCGGCATTGCGATAGACCCGTGCAGCGACGACCGATCTTGACTACTCTACCAGGAGCCTGGGAGATCTACTCTTGCCCGAGTGGGGTGGTTTCGGTCACGTCGTACATGGAGCGGTCCGACCGAGACCCCACGGAGGCGGGTATTCGAGGCCCTTCGGCGACATACTGTCCCTTCGTCTTTGGTTCGTCGACGAGACCTCCGACGAGCAACCCGCCACGGACCCGAGCTCGGTAGAGCAGCCGAGCGGCGCCTCTCACACACCCGGTTTCCGCGGGAGCTTAGGGTGGTGTACTGGAGGCAGTACGCATTCCCGGGCGCCGACCGACGGGAGCGACGTCTGTTTGTCTGCTTGCGCCACGGCCGGGGTCGTCCAGTGTTCTACGCGGATCACTCAGACAGTGTTTCGGCACATTGCCCGGTTTGTGCACGGACCACTCGACATCCGCGATCTCTATAGCCGGTTGGCAGACCTCGTCCGATCCGGAAGGCTGGTGCACCCGCCGATCCGTTCGGATTGGAGCGGCGGCCGTCTCCGACGCCCAGCGGGTTTCCGACGCCTTCACGCACTCAGACCGGGCGATCAACCTGAGGCGCTGCGTGAGAAAATCTGGGAATCGCTGAATTGGGGCGGTGAGCCGTCACATGCTGGCCCAACGGCTATCCGGCAGGCCAGACTTGTTCGCCCGAGGGACCGCGATGGCAGCCAAGAGCAAGGGAAACGCGAAAAGTGTGCGCGATCGAAACCTCGACCGAAAGCGAACCTGCGCCGGTTGTGATTGCGAGCTTGACGATAGCGCGATCAAGGTCAAATCACAAGGAAAGACCGTGGAAGTGTGCTCCACCATGTGTGCCGTGAAGCTGGAGGGTGGGCACGTTTCGACCGGCGCGGCCAGGGGACCTTGAGCAACGGCCGGAACACAATCAGTGCCGATGAAACACAGCGTTCGGACCCCGTCGGGTCGCATTGGCTACCTGGAGCAGGGTAGGGGGCCGGTCGCGCTGTTCGTTCACGGCGTGCTTCTGAACGGACACCCGTGGCGTCGCCAACTGACGGGTCTGTCTGACATCCGGCGTTGTATCGCGGTGGACCTGCTCGCTCCCGGCGCCACGGAAATCGCGAGCGGCCAGGACGTATCCGTGACCTCGAACGCCAAGATGCTCAAGGAGTTTCTGGATGCTCTGGGCATTGACAAGGTGGACCTGGTCGGGAACGACAGCGGCGGCGGCATCGCGCAGATCTTCGCATCGTTGTTCCCCGCGAGGGTCCGCACCCTCACGCTCACGGACTGTGACGCGCACGATAACTGGCCCCCGGAGGCGTTCAAGCCGTTCTTGGCGATGGCGGCGGCCGGCAAGCTCCGCGAAACGCTGAACGCGATGCTGTCCGACAAGAGTCTCTACCGGTCCGAGAAGACACTCGGACCGGCCTATGAGCACCCCGAACGGGTGAGTGACGAAACCATCGAGACTTACCTCCGCCCGTTAGTCGCAAATGAGGAGCGAACGCACGACTTTGAGCGATTCCTCGCAGCCTTCGACAGCAAACACACCCTGGCGGTCGAAAGTCGGCTGAAGGCACTGACGGTAGCCACGCTAATCGCGTGGGGAACGGGCGACATCTACTTCGACACCGTGTGGTCGCATTAGCTGGCCGACAACATCCCCGGTACGCGGAAGCGAGTCGAGCTTCAGGGCGCTCGAATCTTCTTTCCCGAGGCGCGCCCTTCGGAGTTCAACGCGGAACTACGGGCTCACTGGTCGGCGGCACAGTAGGAACGAGCTGCCGGAGAAGCGGTCCTGGGTGTTTCGATGGGCGGATGTTCTGGGAGCGGAAGAGGATGGAGCAGCGGAGCAAGGCGGAGCAGTTTCGCTCGTTGCACGTTCCGGGCGAACCGGTGGTGCTGTTCAACATCTGGGATCCCGGTAGCGCCGTCGCGGTCGCGAGGGCCGGCGCGAGGGCGATCGCGACGAGCAGCTGGGCGATCGCTCACGCAAACGGCTTCTCGGATGGTGAGCGAATGCCGCTCGAACGAGCCCTCGAGAATCTGCGCCGCATAGTTTCGGTGACGAAGTTGCCGGTGACTATCGACCTCGAAAGCGGCTACGGTGATTCGGCGGATGCGGTCGGCAAGGCCGTCGCAAGGGCGATCGATACGGGGGCCGTTGGGTGCAACCTCGAAGACAGCTTCCCTAGCGATGGAAAGCTGCGAACAACGAGCGATCAAGTCGATCGCATTCGGCAGGTCCGCCGGGTGGCCGATGATTCCGATACTCGCCTCTTCATCAACGCACGGACCGATGTGTTTCTCCTGGATCCAAACGGGCACACTCTTGATGCTCTTGTCGCGGAGGCAGCCGAGCGTGGACAAGCTTACGCAAAGGCCGATGGTCTGTTCGCTCCAGGCCTTGCGGACCTCACGTTGATTGCTCACCTTGCAAAACGGTCGCCGCTCCCTCTCAACATCATGGTTGAAGATGGGGGCCTCCCCATTCGCGCACTGGCAGACTGCGGAGTCGCTAGGGTCAGTTTTGGACCGGACCCGTACGTTAGAACGATGAAAGCGTTGGAGGGGGCGGCTCGCGCAGTGACCGCATGAGGCCGCGAGGCCAGGTATCTTAGCTGTCAGCTGTGAGAAGAGCTCCTTTCTTCGGCCCTCTATCGACCCCTTCGGCCTCCGTCTGAGGTCGAGAGAGGTGCCATCGAGACCGGACGGACCGGAGTTGGATGAAACCACAGGACGGCGAGGCTCTCGAACACAACGGGCCATCAGGTACACCCCGTTGCGGCGGGGGGCTATCCTGAGGACGAGAGGCTCTGGAAGTGGCCTTGCGCGGATATGAACCGTTCGCCGAAGCCCCCCTCCAACACATTTCGCTGGTTTCTCGCCGGAGAATCACGATTGATTCGGGAGGGTAGGGTGGGGTCTTGAGCCCCAGCGGGGACCGGTCCGGTGTATCGAAGAGAGTACCGGCCAAACGGGCTCCGACGCTATTCCCGGCTCGATCCCCGCGCTATGCGATACGGACCGCGCGCCTCCGAAGCTCCCGAATCGGCGTGCCGGTCACCCCCGCGCTTCTCGCGATCATGACCAGCCAAAGGCGCTCCCCGACCACCGAGTAGAACACCCGCACTTCGGCCGTCGCGTGAAATCGCCAGACCCCTCGAACCTCGGCGATTTCTTTGACCTGGACCCCCGGATGGGAACGGCACGGGGCAGCCCGAAGGAACTCGAGCTGAGCGCGGATTCGACGTCGAATCGCCAAGGGAAGGCGGGCGCCGTCTCGTACCGCTCGGGAATCGAACTCAATCGAGTAGGGGTTCAAACCCCCCACCTGCGATAGACTTCCTCGGCGGGGACCCCCTTTACCGTACCGGCGCGAATCTCCGAGACGCGTTTCTTCAGCTCGGCCATCAGCCTTGGAGGGTAGTACTCCTGCGCGAGTTCCTGGAGGAGATCGTCGTAACTCTCTCCCGGGCACTTCATGGATTCGAGAAGGTGCCGTGTGCTCGTTCGGATCGTGATCGTCGTGGGCGGGTCGGCGGTTGCCATCGAACCCAATAGACGACCAATTGTCTTAAACCTTGGCGCGCCCGGGGCGGCCCCGGTCGGGGAATGGTCAGGATTTGGACCCCCGGAGGGTTCGGAAATACCATCCGATCGCTCCGCCCGGAAGCTCGGCGGAGTCACCTTCCAACCCCGCCGCACGCTGGGCCGCGCCCTCTCGTTCCGAACGACTCGCTCGCGCCTCGAAGACGCGGGTCCCGGCGGGCCCGCCTTGGACGTGTACGACGCTTGTCGGCAGGGTGCCGCCCTCCCGACCCTCCGCCGGACGCGGGCGATCTCGCGGAGAACGCCCGCCCGCGCCCGCCTCGGCGCGTCGGGGCCCTTGCCCATTTCCGACGGGATCGGCGCCGCGCGCTCGTCACGAACCTCGGATCGAGGGCCCGACCCCGTCCGACGTGTGAGCGATCGAGCCGTCAGGCGCCGAGGTCGTCGATCAACCCCGGCAGCTCGCCCAGGGACCGGATCTCTCGACAAGGGCCCGGGGCCGGCCGCCCGGTCCGATTCAGCCACACCGCGGACATACCCGCGCGCTGAGCGCCCAGGACATCCGCCTCCCACGAATCGCCGACGTAGACCGCATCGGCGGGCGCCTCGCCGGCCCGCCGAAGTGCGAAGCGAAACACCCGGACATCAGGCTTCTGGACGCCCACCTCTTGCGTGAATGTCACGGTCCGGAAGAACGCCGTCCACCCGAGGTTCGAGAGCAGGATCGGAAGGTAATCGACGTTCCCCGAGAGAAGGTGCATCGGTATCCCAAGCGCGCGAAGCCGCCGGAGCGTCTCCTCCGTTTCCGGGAACGGCTCGTGCCAACGCGGAGAGGTCGCCGCCTCCCGAATGTTCCGTACCACGGCGTCAATCGGTCCGTCGAAACCGATCCTGCGAAGGGCCATTTCGTGCACTCGGTCAGCGAACGACGGTACCTGGCCGACCAAGCTCGGGGCTGAGGGCCAGAGCTCGTCCCAGCACTCCTCGTTGGCTCGGAGGTAGGCCTCCTCGGGGATCCGGGTCCCCGCCCGCTCGGCCGCCTCCCGGAAGAAAGGGCGGAGGTCGGCTCGGGACCGGCAGAGGGTGCCGCCAAAGTCGAGGAAGACCGATCGCGGGACCCTCTCCGCTCTTCGGGGGGGCAGGTCCTCTCTCGGGCGGGCTAGTCCCATATCAGCCGCAGCCCCGGCACCTTGGCGAGATCGCGGTCGTTCGACACCAACGGTACGCCCCGGGCCAGGGCATCGGATGCGATCAGGCGGTCGTGGAGCTCCGGAACGTCGAGGTCGAGGAAGACCGACCATCCCGCCGAAGGCAGCGCGGAGAGCTGGATGTACCCGGCCGCGCGGACCT
>JASHTI010000014.1 GCA_030040625.1 Thermoplasmata archaeon | reverse complement strand
GGCTACCTCTTCGCGACGGCCGCCGCGGCGCTCGCCCGTCTGCCGCGCGCGGACGGCGACGCCGAACTGCTCCACCTGGTGGAGGAGGCCGAGGCCCGGCTGCCGGCGTCCGTGCTGGACGCGACCGCGCCGGTCGCCGGCCCGACCGGCACGAGCGCGGGCGCGCCGCCGACGCTGCGCGTCCTGCTCGCCGCCGCCCGGTCGGCGGTCGGTCCGGGGGCCGGCGCATGAAGCTCCGGGAGTTCCGCCGGCCGGACAGCGCGCGGTTCTTCGAGCTGCTGAAGAGCGAGTTCCCGGAGGAGGAGCGCGTCGTCGGCACGCGCGTCGAGGGGTTCAACACGCTGATCGCGCGGCTCTACCGCTGGGACATGCGGCTCCTCCTCGGCTTCCTGGGGGTCGTCCGTCGCTCGCCGTTCCATCTCTACGTCGTCGAGGAGGACGGGCGGATCGCCGCGACGACCCTGCTTTCGTTCACGGCGCGCGCCGGCTACCTCAGCACCGTCGTCGTCGCTCCGGAGTTCCGGCGACGCGGCTTCGCCCGCCTCCTGATCGAACGGGCCCGCACCACCGCCGCGGCCCGGGGCAAGCCGTACGTCGTCCTCGGGGTGCTCGCCCAGAACGCCCCGGCGCGCGCGCTCTACGCCTCGGTCGGCTACCAGACGCTGGACGCGGAGACGTTCTCCGTCCACGATGCGCCGGCCGGATTCACCGGCGCGGCCGCGGACGGCGCCGTACGTCCGTTCGACCGGAGGGATGCGACGCCGCTCGCCGCGCTCGCGAACGAGCTGAGCCCGCCGGCCGTCCGCGACGTGCTGCCGCGCGCGCCCCGCGACCTCTTCGGCCGCACGTTCGCCGACCGCCTCTTCTCCTCGGAGTCGGCGGCCTGGGTCGTCGACCGGGGGCGCGGGCCCGAGGCGCACGTCGCCGCCACGGTGAGCCCGATGACCGAGGCGGCGCATCTGAGCACGCCGATCATCGGCCCGACCGTCGAGCCGGCGCTCGCCACCGCGCTGATCCGCACCGCCGGCTCCTGGCTCGCGGGACGCGGGGCGGTCCGGGTCGTCACCACGGTGCCGGACCGGCTGGAGCGGGCCCGGACGGCGCTCGCCGAGGCCGGGTTCCACGACGCCTTCCCGCACTTCACGCTCTACCGCGGCAGCCGCTAGAGTGCCCGCGGGCGACCTCCGCGCCGATGTCTACCTGCTGCCGGCCGTCGTCGGCGGCGGCCTCGGGGACATCGAAGAGGTCCTGGCCGCCGGCCGCCACCTGGCGGCGGCCGGGGCGGCCGTTCACCTGTACCGGCGCGCGGGTCGGCCGCTCCCCCGCTCGGTCGATGGGCCGTGGGACTGGCCGCCGCACCGCACGGTGCGCCGCCTCCGCCCGACGGCGCGCGTCGCCCTGACGGTCGCTCCGGCGTGGGGGGTCAGCTGCGCGCCGCAACGGCCGGGGGCCCTCGGACGCGCGGGCCCGTGGGCCGAGGAGGCGGCCGAGATCGAGCGGACCTACGGAGCGGAGCGGACGGCGCACGTCAGCCTGGAGGAGTTCGCGCGGACGCTGACGCTCCGCGCGGAGAACCTCGAGCGGCTGCGCGAGGGCGGAGTCCCGGCGCGGCAGCTCCGCGCGGGGCTCGCCCGGGCCGAGGCGGCGGGCGAGACGGCGCGCCACCGGGAGGCGTTCCTGAGGTTCCGAGCGTTCGACCGGCCGAACGTCGCGCACCTGTTCGCCTCGCTCGTCCCGGCCGACGGGTTCGCACGGGAGTTCCCGGCCGCGATCGTCTGCGGCCCGATGTGGCCGGGCCGTGCCGCGCCCCGCGCCGCGGCGGCCGGACGCGACTGGGTCTGGTACGCCAGCCCGTCGAGCGCCGAGCGGATCGCCCCGGCGGTCCTCGCCGGGCTCCGCGGGGTGCGACCGACGCCGCGCCTCGTCGTCCGGGCCTCCCGCCCCTGGCGCTTCGGGATACCGGAACCGCGGGGAGAGATCCGGGTGGCGCCGGAGGACCCCGGAGCCTGGCACCGGCGCTTGGCCGCGGCGTCCGTGCGGATCGTCACCGGGAGCCGCACTCTGCTCGAGGCGATGGAGCTCGGGCGTCCGTTCCTCTACTTCAACGGGGTCCTGGGCGGCGGCCGTCGGCCCCGACGCCATCGTCCGGAGAAGGCGCTCCAGCTGCTGCGGGTCGCCCGGGCGGCCGGCTGGCCGGCCGACCTGTGCCGCGACCTGGAGGACTTCTCGCGCGGACACCGTGTCGCCGAGATCACCGCCCGCGCCGCTCGGGCGGCCGGCGGCTGGCGCCGCTTCCCCGCGTGCCCGGCGCTCTCCGGCTTCCGGCCCGAATTCCAGGACGCCGGCCGGCTCGTCGTCCGGCTCGCGCGCGCCCTCGCCGCCGGCGATCGGCCGGCCTCGGAGATCATCGCCGAATTGCGGCGCCGCTCGCACCGTTAAGCGGCGGGCGGACTAGCCGACCCTATGGCCGCGAGCGCGGCGAGTCCTCCGGCGGTCGCGCGGGCGTTGATCGGGTCCGCGCTCGACCTGCGCCGCGGCGAGCACCTCGTCGTCCTCAGCTGGAACCACACCCTCCCGTGGGCGTCGGCGGCGGTCGCCGAGGCCCGCCGCCTCGGCGCGCGGCCGCTGCTGCTCCTCGAGGACGAGACGGCGTTCTGGCGGGCCGTCGGGCTGGCCCGATCGACGCGCGGCTGGTCGACCCTGCCGCGCACGGCCCGGGCGGCGCTCCGAACGGCGGACGCCCTCCTGTACTTCCCCGGTCCGGCCGACCGCCCTCGCCTGCGGGGCCTTCCGCGGGACCTTCTCGAACCGCTGAGCGGGCACGACGATCTCTGGCTCGCGCCCCGCTCCCGGCAGGGACCGCGCCGGCTCCGCTGCCTGCTCGGCTACGCCTCGGACGCCGAGGCGGAGGCGTGGGGGGTCCCCGGCGCGATGTGGCGCAGCCAGCTGCTGCGGGCCATCTCCGAGGCGGACTACCCCGGGATCGCCGCCGCGGGTCGCCGGGCCGACCGCCTGCTCAGCCGCGGACGGGAGCTTCGCATCACCGGCGACGACGGGACCGACGTACGGCTGCGGCTCCGTGGCCGCGCCCCGTGGGTGGACGACGGCCGGGTCGACCCGTCCGACCGCCGCCGCGGCCGCGTCATGGCGACGGCGCCGGCGGGCTCGGTCGTCGTCGCGGTCGACGAGCGGTCGGCGACCGGCACGGCGGTCGGGAACCGACCGAGCTTTCTCTCCGGCGGCCGGGTCGCCGGGGTCCAGTGGGAGCTCGACGGGGGCCGCCTCCGCAACTACTGGTACGGGGAGGGGGCCGAGGCGTTCGAGGGCGAGTTCGCCGAGGCGCCGCGGGGTCGCGAGACCGTCGGGCTCTTCGGCCTCGGGCTGAACGCGGCGCTCGCGCCCGGAGTACCGCACGCGGAGGACGAGGAGGCGGGCGCGGTCACGCTCGCGATCGGTGGCAACACCGCCTACGGAGGATCGAACCGGTGCCGCTACCTCTCGTGGATCACGATCGGCCGGGCGACCGTCGCCGTCGATGGGGTGCCGCTCTGTGACCGGGGCCAGCTCCTCTAGGGGCCGCCGCCTCGGTCGCCGTTTCTTCGATCGGGCGACGACCGTCGTCGCGCGCGCGCTGCTCGGCGCGCGCCTCGTCGTCGGCTCCGGGCGGAGCGCCCGCGCCGTGCGGCTCGTGGAGACGGAGGCGTACGTCACGGGCGACCCGGCGAGCCACGCCTACCGGGGGCGGACCCGACGGAATGCGGCGATGTTCGGCCTCCCGGGGACCCTGTACGTCTACCGCATCCACCAGGTCCACTGTGCGAACATCGTCACCCGGCGCGGCGAGGCGGTCCTGCTCCGGGCGGGCGCGGTGGAACGAGGCCCGCCGCGCCTCGCCTCGGGACCGGGCCGGCTGTGTCGCTACCTGCGCCTGACGCGCCGGGACGACGGACGAGACGTCACGACCGATCTCCGGCTACGACTCACCCTCACGAGCCCGCGCGTCGCCCGCGTCGTCGTCGGACGCCGCATCGGTATCCGTAAGGCCGTCCGCCGGCGGCTCCGGTTCGCGGTCCCGGGGGACGTCGCCGTTTCCAGCCCGCGGCCGCCCGGCTGGCGGACTAGCGCAGTTTCGCCCAGTCGTAGCCGCGTCGTCGGGCCGTCGCGCCAAAGCCGCACGAGGCGCAGACGCCCTTCTGGCGGTGGTAGGCGTGGCGGCCGCAGCGCCGGCAGATGACGTGGACGATCTTGCCGCCGCGCCGGGACGGAGTTCCCTTTCCCATCGGTGCTCTCCTACGGTGAGATGTAGACGACCGAGTCGCCGCGCACGAGGGTCAGCCCGGGGCGAGGCGTGACGGTCTCCGCCACGACCTCCTCGGCCGCGGACAGGACCACGTTCAGGTGCTGGTCGTAGGCGTCGAGGACGCCGCGGAACGACCGCCCGCCGCGCGTGGCGACGAGCACCCTCCGGTGCAGGCTCTGCTCGAGCAGCTCGAGGGGCTTCATCGGGGGGCACGGGGAGAAAAGGTCGGCTTCTTAACCTTGCCGAGCGCCACGAGGGCGCGGGCCGCCGC
>JASHTI010000108.1 GCA_030040625.1 Thermoplasmata archaeon | reverse complement strand
ATCCTCCGGGCCGACCGAGACCCCCTAGGGGGCACCGTTCGGCGGGGCGATAAGCCCCCGGCGCAGATATTCCATGGCGGAGGGTTTCCGGCTACCAGCCCGCGCCCGGCCCGCCGAGACCCAGCAGCCTCTCCTCGAGGCGGTCCGTGACCTGCTCAACGAGTCCCGCCGACAGGCTCCGGGCCCCCGTGGCGAGGATCCGCTCGACCAGCGTGCGCGGGGGGGTTAGCCGGACCGTCTTCCGGGCCGGCACGCCTACCGTTTGCGAAAGGTCCTCCAGCGCGCGCTCGCGATCGCCGAGGGCGTCGATGAGCCCCAACTGCTGCGCCCGGCGGCCGGACCAGACCTCGCCGGTCGCCAGCGATCGGATCTCCTCCACGGGGCGGCGGCGGGCCCCCGCAACGGCCTCGACGAAGAGGTCGTAGTCGTCCTGGGCGACGGCCAGCATCTTGGCCCGCTCCTCCTCCGTCAACGGTCGGTAGCCCTGGAACGCGTCCTTGTGCTCGCCGACATGCAGCAGGTCCACCGAGATGCCGAGCCGGCGGACGAGCTCGCGGACGGCGAGGTGCGGATAGATCACCCCGATCGACCCGACGAGCGACTCCGGGTAGGCGTAGACCTTCCGAGCGCCCACGGCCGCAAGGTAGGCACCGGAGGCGCCGACGCCGCCGATCGAAGCGAAGACAGGGGTCACCGCGTTGAGACGCTGGACCGCGAGGAACAGGTCGGTCGACGGGACGACCTCACCTCCGCCGCTGGAGATGTCGAGGAGGACGCCCTTCACCCGCCGCTTCGTACGGAGCGCCCGGAGCAGGCGGACGTACGGCTCGACCGAGCGCTCGCGCAGCGCGCCGCGCAGCACGACGTGGGCGAGCAGCTCGCGCATCCCTCGGCGGGGAGCCCCCATCGGATATAGCCGCGCGGCCGGCCGTTCGAGCGGACCGCTCAAGAACGGCTCCCGGCGTCCGAGGGTCCGTGCGGATCCTGCTCCGCCCGCGGACCCCGGTGTGGGTCCTGCTGTTGCTCGCCCCGGCGATCCCGGAGCTCCTCACGGGCTCGACGCCGATCACGCGCCTGGCGATCGACCCCGTGGGGTTCGTCGTCGGCTGGGGGTTCGACGTCGCGCTGTACGGCTGCGGGGCCCTCGTGATCCGGGAGTTCGCCGTCCTCCTGCGGCGCGGGTGGGCGTCGATCGTCCTCTGGGGCGCGGCCTACGGGATCGGCGAGGAGGGGTTCGCCGTCCACACGTTCTTCGAGCGCAGCGGCCCGCCGGTCGGAGTCCTGACGACGTACGGCGCCGCCGCCGGGGTTGACTGGCTCTGGGCGCTCGGGTTGACGATCTTCCACGCGACGTACTCCATCGCCCTGCCGATCCTCCTCGTCCGTCTCGCCTTCCCGGCGGTTTCCGAGGCCCGGTGGCTCGACCCCGGAGCGCTCGCGCTGACCGGGGCGGTCTACCTCGCCGACGTCGTCGTGCTGGCCCTCCTCGTCGGCCACGGCCCGTCGGTCGCGGCGTTCGCGCTCTTCCTCGCCCTCGCCGTCGCGCTGGTGACGCTCGGGGCCCTCGCGCCACGCTCGCTCCTGCGAGTCAGCTCCGGGCCGAGTCGCCTCGGTCGTCTCGGTATCGGGGTCGCCGGGGCGCTCGAGTGGATCGGGTGGGTCGCGGTCCTGGTGATCGCCGGCGCTCGCGCCCTACCGGCCGGCGCGGCGGCACTGCTGCTGGTGACGCTCGACGCGCTCGCGCTCGCGATCGTGCTGCGGCGGGTGGGGGCGGTGGAGCTGGAGCGGTCCCAGATCGCGTTCGCCGCCGGGATGCTCGTGCCGCTCTTCCTCTGGGACATCCTCATCGAGGCGTCCGTACCGGGGATCCTCTTGGTCGCAGCCGCGGCGGCGTACCTGCTGTACCGGCTCGCGCGCGTGGTGGACGCACGGAGCCGTCCGATCGTACTCCCGCGCGGCGTCGGCGGAGCCCCGTAGCTGTGCTGGCGCGCGCGGCCCCCCAGCGGCCCCCGGCGGCGGCGGACCGACCGAACGAGGAAGAGGAGTTCGACGCGGCGATCGACCGGTTCGAGACGTTCTCCGCCGGACTGGTCCGCCTCGAACCGGTCCCGCTCCCGGAGCTCCGCCGGACCGTCCACCGGTTCATCGACGACCTCCGCGACCACCTGGAGGCGGCGCGCTCCCTTCGCCGCCGGCCCCCGCCCGTCGGGCCGCGCGAGCGCCGGCTGGACGCGGAGCACGAACGTTTCTACTCCTCCATCGAGCAGCTCCGCGAGATCCTCCGCGTCGTCGAGAGCGAGGACCACGGCGGCCATCGCCAGGCGCTCGGGCAGTACGGTCGGATCGTCACCGAGGCCCTGCGTCGGCACCGCGCCGACGAACGTTTCGGGGGGCCGGAAGCGGGGCCCGGCCGCGGGCCGGGCAACCATAATTAGCGCGCCGGCCGAGCGGCCGGCGGAGCGATGCCGGACCGGTCGGGCGAAGCGATCTGGGTGGAGAAGTACCGCCCCAGCACCCTCGCCCAGATGGAGGGCCAGGAGGCGGTCGTGCCGCTGCTCCGCTCGTACGCCGAGAAGCGCTCGATGCCGCACCTGCTCTTCGCCGGCCCGCCCGGGACCGGGAAGACCACGGCGGCGCTCGCCCTCGCCCGGGACCTCTTCGGCGCGGAGTGGCGGCAGAACTTCCTCGAGTTGAACGCCTCGGACGAACGCGGCATCGATACGGTGCGGACGACGATCAAGCAGTACGCCCGGACCGCTCCGCTCGGCGAGGCGGGGTTCAAGATCCTGTTCCTGGACGAAGCGGACAACCTGACCCAGGAGGCGCAGGCGTCGCTGCGGCGGATGATGGAGCGCTACGCCGCCTCCTGCCGCTTCATCCTCTCGTGCAACTACTCCTCCCGGATCATCGAGCCGATCCAGTCCCGGTGCGCCGTCTTCCGGTTCCGGGCGTATCGACCCGAGGCGGTCCGCCACCAGCTCGCTCGGATCGCGGCGGCGGAGCACCGCACGGTCTCCGCGGACGCTTACGAGGCGATCATCGCCGCCAGCGGAGGGGATCTGCGTCGCGCGACGAACCTGCTCCAGCTCGCGGGCACGCACGTCGCGGAGATCACCGCCGAAACGCTGAAGGAGTACGCGACGGCGCCCCTCCGCCGGGAGGTCGAGGGGATGCTCGGCGCCGCGCTCCACGGCAACTTCCGGGACGCGCGGGACCGGCTGTACGCCCTCCTGGTCGACCGGGGCGCGGCCGGCGAGGAGATCCTCCGGGCGATCCACGCCTACCTGCCGGACGTGCCGGAGTCGGTGCTCCCGGCGCGCGACAAGGTCCGGCTCCTCGAGTTCCTCGGCGAGGTCGACTTCCGGCTCGCCCAGGGGGCCTCCGACCGGATCCAGCTCGAGGCGCTCCTCGCCCACGTCGCCCAGGGACCGTCCCGGGCCGGTTGAGCCGTGGTCCGCCAGGTCGATGTCGGCGAGAAGCCGGAGCTTCTCCGGCGGGCCGTCGCGGTCGGTGACCTCGCGCTGGCGCCCGCGACGCGCACCGCGATCCGGAGGCGGTCGGTGGCGAAGGGGGACCCGCTCGCCGTCGGCGAGCTCGCCGGGCTGCTCGCGATGAAGCGCACGAGCGAGCTGATCCCGCACTGCCACGTCGTCCGGCTGACCGCGAGCCGGGTGGAGATCGCCGTGACGGGGCGCGGGGTCCGAGCCACCGCGGAGGCCTCGGCGCGCGACCGCACCGGCGTCGAGATGGAGGCGCTCGTGGGCGTCACCGTCGCCCTGCTGACGGTCTGGGACATGGTCAAGTACCTCGAGAAGAGTCGCGCCGGCCTCTACCCGCGCACGCGCCTCGGGCCGGTGCGGGTCGTGGCCAAGGAGAAGGGAGGGAGTTCACCCCGATGAGCACGGAACCGCAGACGCCGGTCGCCAGCCGCCACCACCTAGGAGGGAGCCGCCAC
>JASHTI010000107.1 GCA_030040625.1 Thermoplasmata archaeon | reverse complement strand
ACGCCCTCCCGGACCGGGAAGACCCCGTCGCCGGTCGGTGTGATCTCCGGGGCGAGGATCGGGAGCTGGAGCTCGAGGGTTCCCGCGCCGTCGTCGATCGATACCCCGCGCAGTCCGGCGGGTGCGGCGCACGCCCGGAGGGTCGGTGCCGGGGCCGCGCCCGCGTCGGCGTGGAGGAGGCTCGGGGTCGGGAGCCGGAGCGACCCGACCGTGCCCGACCCGAGGGCGGCGAGCCCCTCGATTCCCGCGACCGTCCGCATGCCCCACGTGCCGACGGCGGCTACCGGCGCCGCTGCGGCGCCCGTGGGGGACGGGTGCGGCTCATTAGCTCGGCGGGCGCCGCCGGCGCTACAGCGGCGGCAGGAACAGCGCGGCCGCGACGCCGAACAGGAACAGGCCAGCGTAGAGGAAGTGCCGCCGGAACGAGCTCGCCGTCTCGGCCCGCCCCCGGAGCAGCGCGAGATCGGAGAGGGCGACCAGGGCCGCGATCGCGGCGAGCGCGAGATCGTACGGCAGCCCCAGGCGCTCGGCCGCACCGAACGCCGCCAGCAGGACCAGGGCGGCGGCGTGCAGGACGGCCACCACCACGGCGGAGGCCCAGCGCCCCAGCCGCACCGGGATCGAACGGAGCCCGAGCGCTCGGTCGCTGTCGAGGTCCCCCAGGCTGTGGACCGTCTCGAAGGCGGTCCCCCAGGCGAGGATCGCGAGCACCGCGAGCCACGCTGCGGGAGGGAGGTGCGCCGCGATCGCCACGAACGCCGCGGCCGGCGTGATCGCCTCGACGAGGCCGAGGTAGACGGTCGACCAGGTCGACCAGCGCTTGGAGTAGCTGTAACCCAGCACGAGGGCGAGGGCCACGGGGGCGAGTTCGAGGGCGAGGCGATTGAGCAGCGCGGCAGCCACGAGCAGCACCGCGGAGCTCGCGACCGTGGCTCCCAGCGCGAACGCCGGCGACAGGCGGCCCGCGGGCAGCGCCCGACCGGCCGTCCGCGGGTTCGCGGCGTCCAGGGTCCGGTCGGTCCAGCGGTTGAAGGCGTGGCCGGCGTTGCGCGCGGCGACGAACGCCACCACCACCAGGGCGAAGGGGACCGCGCCGGGAAGGCCTCGGGCCGCGACGAGCAGGAAGGCGAGCGCGAACGGAACGTTCAACCCGAGGTTCTGGATCTCGAGGAACCGGCCGAGCTCGACGAGCCGCGGCCCCGGCGCCGCCGGGGCGCTCACGACGCGGGCCGGGACCAGAGGCGGGCGAGCGCCGGCTCCGCCCGCACGATCCGCTCCGCCGCGGCGGAGGCCGCCGGGTCCGAACGGACCTCCTCGGGCCACGGCCGGGGGAAGCCGTCCTCCGGCCGCTTGCGGGTCGCGTCGATCCCGACCTTACCGCCGTAGTTCGGCAGCGGGTTCGAGATCGAGAGCTGGTCGACCGGTCCCTCGGCGAGCTCGAGGTCGTGCGCCGGGTCGGCCTGAAGCCCGACCCGGTAGAGGACCTCGCCGAGATCGTGGACGTTGACGTCCTCGTCGACGACGACGAGGTAGCGGACGAACATCATCTGCCCCAGCCCCCAGAGGGCGTGCATCACCTTGCGCGGGTGGCCGGGGTAGGCCTTGCGGATCGCCACGACGGCGACGTTGATGAACAGCCCCTCGATCGGCAGCTCGAGATCGACGACCTCGGGCAGCACGAGGCGGATCACCGGCAGGAAGATCCGCTCGACCGCCTTGCCGAGCACCGCGTCCTCGGTCGACGGCCGACCGGTGACGGTGCCGAGGTAGATCGGGCGGGCGCGGTGGGTGATCCGCTCGACGTGGAAGACGGGGAACGGCTCCGGCGCCGAGTAGTAGCCGGTGTGGTCGCCGAACGGGCCCTCGACTGCGCGCTCGGTAGGGTCGACGTGGCCCTCGAGCACGATCTCGGCGGACGCCGGCACATCGAGCTCGATGCTCCGTGCGCGGACCAGCTCCACCGACGCCGAGCGGATCAGCCCCGCGAAGGCGAAGTTCGAGATCCCTTCCGGGACGGGAGCGAGCCCGCTGAAGACCGTCGCCGGTTCCGCGCCGATCACCGCGGCGACGGGCATCGGCTCGCCCCGCGCCGCCCACTTCCGGAAGTTGTTCGCCCCGACGCGGTGGACCTGGAAGTGCATGCCGAGGGTCGACGGCCCGTACTGCTGCAGGCGGTAGATCCCGGCGTGCTGGTCGCCGGTGTCGGGATCGCTGGTGATGACGACCGGGAACGTCACGGTCCGGCCGCCGTCCTTCGGCCAGCACTTCAGGATCGGCAGGCGGTCGAGGTCGACGGTCGGCTCCTCGACCTCCTGGCACGGCGCGCTGCGCACCCGCTTCGGGGCGAGGTTCCGTACGCTCGCGAGCGTCGCCATCGTCCCTTCCAGGTCGCGGAGCGCCCCGAGCAGGCCCGCGGGGGGGCGCAGTCGCGTCAGCTGGGCGAGTCGGTCGGCCGCCTCGTCCAGGTCGGCGACGCCGAGGGCGAGGGCGATCCGGCGTCGGGCCCCCAGGACGTTGGTGGCGACGGGCATCGTCGCCCCGGTCACGTTCTCGAAGAGGAGCGCCGGTCCGTCGGCGCGGTGGACCCGCTGGGTCAGCTCGGCGATCTCGAGGTCGCGCGAGATCGGCGCGCGGACCCGCACGAGGTCGCCCCGGCCCTCGAGCGCCTCGAGAAATTCCCCCAGCGAGCCGAACGCCACGCCGCGTCGAGCCGGCCGTCGTATTAAAAAAGAGGACGCGGTGCGGAGCCGACGGGCGGGTTTCCAGGGAAACCCCCCGGCGCACGGCGATGCAGGCGGTCACGTTGCGGTTCCGGACCGAGGACCTCGTCCGGCTCGGCCTCGTGCCGCCCGGCCTCTTCGAGCGGTTCGAGGAGATCGAGCTGCTGGAGACGATCCGGCTCGATACGGGTTCCCGGCTCGAGCTGCTGCGCGTCCGCCGCAAGGGCCCGCTCCGGGCGCCGGCGGAACTCGAGCGCGAGGCGCGGCGTGTCCGCTCGGTCTACGGCCTCAGTCACTTCGAGGTCGTC
>JASHTI010000002.1 GCA_030040625.1 Thermoplasmata archaeon | reverse complement strand
GGCCTCCGGGGCGACTGCGACGGCCGCCGCCACGGGTTCGGGGGCGGGGGCGGCGGGCGCCGCGGGGGGAGCCGGCGGCGTGAGCACGGGGGCCTCGCCCGGCTTCGCCTCGAGGTACTGGTTCGCCCGACGGGCCGCGTCGCCCGTCACGGAGACCGTCCGTCCCCGGGGGCGCGCGAGAAGGAGCGCGGCCGTCTCCATCGCGGTGCCGATCCGCCACATCTCCTTGCGGCGTTCCCGGCCGGTCGGCGCCTCCGGGTCGGCGAGCGCCTCGGCGAGCCGCGGCCCCTCGACCTGGTCGACCCGCCGCGCCACCTCGGCGGCCTTCTCGTCCGCGTGGTCGCGGACGTACTGGAGCACGAGCGGCAGCCCCTCCTTGGAGCGCGACGGCGCCGGGCGCGTCAGGTCCCGCAGCGAGACCGGCTGGCCCTGCCAGCTCTGCATCCGCTTGACGTGACGCTCCCCCTCGGACTCCTGTCGCCCCACCCGCATGACGGCGAGCGCGAGCGGGATCTGCTCGGTGAACTCGCGCATGTCGACCTTCGGGGCCGGCAGGAAGTACGGGAAGACGAGGAAGCCGCTCAGCGCGACGAGGGCCGTCGGCAGCGCGCCGACGAGCGCCTGCACCGCCTGCGCGACCCCCTCCCACTGGTCGCTGGCGGCCACGGCGACGACCGGCTCGGTCGTCCCGCGGTGGAAGAGGAACCCTTCGCCGACCGCCTGGAACGTCGCGGCGTCCGGCTCGGCCCGGGGCCGCCGGCTCTCGTCGCGCCCCGCCATCGTCGCGTGGGCCCGGAGCACCGCGCCGCCGAAGTCGCCGGTCTGGACGAGCTCCTCCGTCGTGAAGACGAGGGTCTTCATCCCGAGGCGCGGGCGGTCCTCGGTCGACAGGAACATCCGGCCGACGCACGTGTAGCGGCCGCCGGCCGCCGGGTAGAGGAACAGGTTCGGATAGAAGGAGAGCGTCTGGCTCGGATCCGGGTCCCAGTAGTCCTGGGTGTCGGCGACGTTGATGGTGAGGTGGCCGACGAGGCGGATCGTCTCGAGCGCCTCCTGACGACCCGGGAACTCGTCCGGGATCGCCGTGTAGCCCGGGCTCTCCGCCTCGTTGTCGACCTGGCGGCACCAGACCGAGGCGATCGGCGCCACCGGGCGGAGGGACGGGAGACCGCCCGCGCCCATCACGACCCCTTGGTCGCCCGGCGCGCGAAGACCCGCTCGCAGGCCCGCGCCAGCGGCAGCGTTGTGTTCACCATCACCGGGACGCCGAGCGTCGGGGTCCCGACCTCGGGGGCCTGCTCGCCCCCTTCGCCCAGGAACATCGGGTGGCCCTCGCCGGTCGACACCGCGCTCGACATCAGGAAGACATCCTCCTTCGTCGAGATCCCCCGGCCCTCCTGGGCGACGAGGATCGTCCCCATCCCCGCCCCGTCGCGCCGGAGGAGGAAGTCGGTCGTGTCGAACTCGCTGCGGTAGCCGCGGTCGTGGATCGTCCGATCGATCTCGCCGTAGAACTCCTTGAGCCGGTCCGCCTTCGAGACGGCGATCACGAGCGGGAGGTTCCGCTTGGTGACGTAGCGGAAGACCCCGCGGGCGAGGTTCACCTGCTGGGCCTGGTCGCGGAGCGAGGCGAGGGAGGGGGAGAGGAGCAGGATGATCGCGTCGGCGCCGTCGACGAACCGCCCCAGGAGCGTGAGGCCCCGCCGCCACAGCTCCTGCCGATCCGGCCGCCAGGAGTCGAAGTGCGGGATCACCCGGCAGCTCCGATCGGAGACCTCGGCGTCGGCGCCGCTGAGCCAGAGCCGGTCGTAGGTGAAGTAGTCGGCGATGATCCCGCCGGCCTCGTCGACGGTGATCAACTCCATCGGCTTGGAGCCGCCGGGGGCGTCGGCCGCCCCGAAGCGGAAGCGCATGCGCATCTCGACGAACTGGTTGAACTTCGTCGGCAGCGGGTACTTGGTGAGGATCCCCTGGTTCTCCCGGCCGGCGCTCAGCTCGACCCAGAGCTTCTTGCGGTCCTCCAGCGGGCGATTGACGTAGTAGCGGGTCGTCGTCTCCAGGCTCCCCTCGGGATCGGTCGGGTCGGCCGTCTCGTAGGTCGTCTCCTCGAGGGCGACGTCGCTCTCCAGGTCGCCGAACAGCGGGAGGCTCCAGCCGTTCGCCGGCTGCGGGACGTAGGTGATCGGCAGGTTCAGGCCGAAGTGGCCGGAGAGGAACCGGAAGTACGTCGTCTTCCCGGAGGCCGGGATCCCGACGACCGCGATCCGCGCCGACTCCTCGGAGGCCTTCGCCTCGCGCTTGGCGCCCGGGGCCCGGCGCGTCCGGGTCGTGACCTTGACCTCGCCCACGACTATGGCCCTCCTAACGCATCTCCGCGAGGCATATTTCAATGAAATCCAGCGTCCCGTCGACCACCGGCCCCGTGCCGGCGAGGTCGAGGCGGGCATCCTGGAGCCGCCCGAAGACCAGTTCGACGGCCGCCTCGTGCTTCTGCGCGGCGTCCTGCAGGTCCCCGGCGCCCGCGAGGCGCGTCAGCTGGTAGGTCCCCCGCAGCTCCATCAGGTCCGCGAGCAGCGCCCGCAGGCGCTCGCGGATCGCGGGACGGGTCCCCTCGAGCCGGGCCTCGGCGTCGTCCAGGAAGCGGACGAGCGTCTCGGTCTCGGTGTCGTTCTGGAGTTTCGCCTGGAGGAGCGCGAGCCGACGGATCACCGGCGCCCGGCTGTCGTCCGGGAGCTTCTCCGCTTCCGTCCAGGCGGTGAGCAGCGCCTTGGCCGCCTCGGCGTTCTGGTGCTGCGCGAACCGGATCCGAGCCTCCCAGTAGTACCGCGTGACGGGCGGTAGGAGGCTGGCGCACCGTGCCAGCAGCGCGGCGGCCTGGTCGTAGTTGCCGGCGAGGTAGGTCTCGACGACCTCCCCGAGGGGGCCGTAGCGGTCCTTGAGGTAGGCGGGGGTCCCCGCGACGGTGGACAGCACGCCGACCTCGACGGCCGGGGAGACGAGCGAGCTGGACGGCGACGGCGGCGCGATCGGCCCGACGCGCAGGCGGCCGACGGTCTCGTGCCCACCGGGGTCCTTCAGCGCCTTCGCCGCGGCGGAGGCGGTCTTGGCGAGCTCCTCCGGGTGCAGCTCGTCCAGCGGCGGGCGCTCGTCGCCGTAGCCGACGTCCAGGAACGCCTGGACCATCTGGGCGAAGAGCGCCGAGCCGGTCGTCACCTCCTGGAACGTGAAGACCCCGGCGACACCGATCTCGCCGGAGCGGCGCCGGAGGCGGTCGAGCAGGCCGTTCATCTGCCCGGCGTCGACGCCCTTGTCGCGCTCGGCCCCGCTGCCGATCCCGAGGATCCGCACGCTCAGCTGGGAGCCGGGCGGCAGCACGTACGGCACGAGGTCGGCCTTCGCCTTCGGATCCGGCGGCGTGCTCGCGTCGACCGGCGTCGCCGTGAACTTGGTGGAGGCGTTGTCCCATCCGTCCGTAACCAGGACCAGGTTCCCCCGGACCCCGTTCTCGCCCGACCGGAGCAGGTCGGCGCCGGCGGCCAGCGCGTCCCAGACCGCCGAGCGGCCGCTCGGTGTGAGGAGCGAGATGAGGTTCTCGATGAACGGGAGATGATCCCGCTGGATCGTACCGAGCGGGACCGGCACGCGCACGGTCTCGGTGAAGGTCACGAGGCCGAACGGCGTTCCGCTCTTCGCGGCGTCCTTGAGGATCCGGTAGACCGCCGTGCGGGCGACCTCGATCTTCTGGCGCTCGCGCGCGGTCCCCTCCGGCTCGGGCAGGGGCGCCAGCATGCTCTTCGAGAGATCGAGCAGGAGGACGTTCCGTTCGCGCAGATCCGGCCCGACCGGCAACCCGCCGGTCGAGTCGGATGGTACTGCCGGCGCCCCCGGCTCTGTCCCGACGCCCACGCGCCTAGCTCCGCGGCACCGCCGGCGCGGCCCTGGCGCGGAACACGATGCGTTAGACCGGGACCTAGGTATTTGTGGCTTCCGTCAGTCTCGCGACGGGTTCCCGTCGGGAATCGGTTGGTCCCGAGCCCCGGGGGGCTTGCCCCTGCCCCGTCGGTCGCCGCCGTACGCGACCGCGCGATGCTCTCCGCTCGGGGCGTTCATGTCTCATACCCCCCGCGATGCACGGGGAGGTGCCATGCCGCGATCCCGCGGGCGAACCGGTGCCGCGGCGTACGTGCCGCACTTTGCTGGGCCGGGTCGCCCGCGAAGGCTGGAGCGGATGATCGAGCTGGCCAAGATGTCGTGGAGCCCCGTCCTTGAGATGTTGGGCAAGGAGGTACGATTCGAGGAACTCGCGGCTCGGCCCTACACGTTCCCGGCCCCTCCCATGCGCCTACCCGAACCGAGCAACGGCCGGCCGATCGAGAACTGGCTCGACGAGCCGGAGGTGCTGCGGATCCACGATGAGATGATCGCCACATTCGGAGGGGAGCCCGGGGTCCGGGATCCCGGAGGCGTCCGCGGCGTCCTTGATCGCATGCGAGAGTCGAGGGTCATGGGCACGGACCCGTTCCCCACGATATTCGACAAGGCGACCTACCTCATGCACTCAGTTCTCGTGTACCACCCCTTCACTGACGGGCAGAAGAGGACGGGGCTGTCCTCGGCCTTCATCTTCCTCGGCGCGAACGGCTACTATCTCGGGTCTCGGGACACGCTCGACGACGTGCACTTTGCCGTCCAGGTGGCCGCGGGTGCCTTCGATGTCCCGGACGTTGCGCGCTGGATTCGACAGCAGGTCTCCGCTCCGGACGACGTGCATGATCCAAAGTTCATCGAACGCCTCCTGACCTCGAACTCCGAGGTCGCGAGCCGGTCCTGCACTAGCTGCGGTCGGCGGCTCCGACTCACCCGTTACATCGTCACTTGCCCGAACTGCAGTACAGTGTTCCATGTCCAGCTGAACGCTGGGCGGATTCGCCCTCCCGGCCGCGGTGGTGCGACACCCGTCGTTCAGATTCAGTTGGGTCTGCGGGCGTTGGCATAGCCTCCGGCGCCTACCCGTCGGAAGGTTCGCATCACTCGGGCGCCACACGAACTCTTATTATGGCCCGTACGTCGGCCGCGCACCGATGGGCAACATCCGCCAAACGTACATCAAGCGGGTCGCGGTGGAACTGATCCGCCACCACCCCGAGTCGTTCGGCGGCGACTTCGCCCAGAACAAGCGCAAGGTCCTCGAACTGACGGACCTTGGCGTGAACGTCGACGGTAAGCTCACCGTCGTGCACAAGAAGCTGGCGAACCGTATCGCCGGCTACGCGACGCGCTACATGAAGCGCAAGCGCGGGACCTAGCCCACCGACCCCGCTCAGTCGAGGACCTTCAGCCCGTCCTGCAGGTGGACGATCTCCACCGGCGTCGTCGGGCGACCGGCGAGGAAGCCGTGGGAGTTGGCGACGACGCAGGCGCCCACGACCGGCACGCCGAAGTTCGCCGTGGACCGGTGCACCTCGACGCCGAGCACGGCCTCCGCGCGCTCGAGCTCCCGATCCGTCGCCTTCGGATGGACGACCGCGCCGGAGTTCGTCGCCACGCCGGCCATGCCGACGGTCGCCAGACCGGCGAGCGTGCCCCGCTCGACGTGGACCTTGAGCGCCCGCGCGATCGCCTCGACCGCCTCGTTGGAGTAGTCGGGGTGGACGAGCGCGCCGGTGTCGTTGACCAGGATGTTGTTGCCGACGGCGTTCTGGCGGTGCCGGACGACGGTGAGCGGCCCGACCCGCTCGAGGGCCCGGCGCTCGGCCCCGTCGACGCCTTCGCCGACGAGGACGCCGTGCGAGTTCGTCGCGACGAGGGCGCCGACGACCTCGCTGTCGGCGACGGTGGTCCGGACGACCTCGACGCGCAGGATGCGGGCCAGCTCCCGCTCCACCGGGCCCGTGAGGGACGGCGGGGCGAGCGCGCAGCGCTCGTCGGCGCGGACGAAGACCCCGAGGTAGGGGCTCCCGGCGACGAGCGTGCGCCCGACCGGCACGCGAGCGGGGCCTCCGCGCCCCTACTCCTTGTCGAGGAGGTCGACCTCGATCAGGCCATCCTCGAAGCGGATCGCCTTGACCCGGACCTGGGAGGGGATGTGCTGGATGCCGCGCTCCCAGAGGTGTTCGTTCAGGCGCGGGTCGATCCAGACGTCCTTCGGAGCGCCGTGCATGTGCCGCACGACGAACCGCCGGACGGTCTCGAGGGCATGGCCGGCCCGGCGGCGGCGGGACGGCTGGTGCTGGCTGGCCCGGAGCGGGATGACGTACTCACGCTCGATCTCCTCGCGCTTGCGCGGTGGGGGTTTCGGGGGCATCGTTCGATCCTCCTACTTGTGCAGGTGCCCGCGCTTCCAGGTACGGCGCTTCGGGTGGCGGGTGACGGCCCGGTTCGTCCGCTGGATCACCCAGGCCGGGACCCGGCGGTTCCGCTTGACAGCGCGGAACAGACGGAGCTTGCGGGCGTGGCTCTTGCGACGGTTCGCCATCGTGATCTTCTCCCCTAACGACGCGTGATGCGGATCTCCCGGCGGTCCGGCGCGATGCGCTCGAGCAGCGAGCGGAGGGTAGCGTCGTCGACGGCCCGCGGCAATCGCCCGCTGGCGGCGAGCGCGATCAGCTGCTGCTCGACGCCGGCGGCGACATCCGGCTTGGCGAGCCGGATCCGTCCGAGGCGCTCGCGCGCCTCCGGGGTGAGGATGCGGCGGAGCACCTCCGTCCGCTCCGCGTCTCGGCGTCGCATCTCGGCCTCCTGGGCCGCGAACGCCTGCGCGTTCACCGCCTCGCTCGCCTGCATCTCCTGCAGCTGCTGCATGCGGCGGCGGCGCAGCTCGGCGAGCTCGGAATCGTCGGATTGTGCCATCGGCCCGGCGCTCCCGACCGTCAGGGCCCTCAAAGGTACTTGGCGAGTTCGGGGCGGCTCGCCACCAGCGACTTCAGGATGTCGCGGCTGACGGCGTCCAGGAGCTTCTGGCCGTTCGCCGTCACCCGGCGGCCGCGCCCCTTGTACGGCTGGAGGAGACCGGCCTTCTCGAGCTGTTGCACGATCTCGCGCAGGATCGCGCGGGAGCCGAGGCGCGCGTGGTACGGGGCGCTGCCCCGGTCGCGCTTGCCGCCGTACTCGGAGCTCAGACGCGTGACGCCGATCGCCCGCTTGAGGTAGACCTTGCGCAGCACCGAGGCGCTCCGGAGGTACCACCACTCGGCGTCGACCGGCGCGCGCTGCTTGTGAACCCCCGTCTTCGCGAAGGCGGCCCAGCCCGGCGGCGCGACGGCCGAGCGGCTCTTCAGTTCCGCGGCCAGGCGGGGCAGCAGGGCCGACGCCGGCACGTCCTGCGGATGGGTCATGGAGCGGCGCGGCCACTCGGCCTCCTTATTTAAACGCGCGGAGCGCCCCGCGGGCGCTTCGGCGGGCGGAGGCCGTCCCCCGGCGGCGGCCGGTGCAGGGCTTAACAGCCTCGGCGTCGTCTCCGGTTAGGGAGCGACCGACCCTTGGCGAGCGCGACCGCGGCCCTCATCCTCAGCGCCGGCGCCTCGACGCGCTTCGGCGGCCAGCCGAAGGCCCTGCTCCCGGTCGACGGACGGAGCGGCGTCCGCCGCATCGCGGAGATCTGCCTCGCCGACGGCTTCGATCCGGTGACCGTCGTGGTCGGCGCCCACCACCACCTGATCGCGCACGAGCTTCGTGGACTGTCCGTCGACACCGTCGACGTCGAGAACTGGTCCGAGGGACGCACCGCCTCCGTCCAGGCGGGCCTGGCGGCGGTGCCGCCGGAGCGGGACGTCCTGCTGTGGCCGGTCGACCACCCGTTCGTCGCCGGACGCACGGTCGACGCGCTCCTGGCGGCGCGCGAGACCGACCTGATCGGCGTCTGGTTCATCCCGACGTACCAGGGCCGCGGGGGCCATCCGGTCCTCTGGCGTCCGCCGGTCCGCAACGACATCTTCGACCTTCGGCCGGATGCGCCGATCCGCTCGCTCCTGCCCGAGTTCGGGCCCCAGGTCCGCCGCCTCCCGGTGGACGACCCGGGGGTCGTCGCGAACGTCGACACCCCCGAGGAGTACCAGGCCGCCGCCCGGCAGTGGGACGACGCGGAGGTCGTGTAGATGGACCGGCGCACCGAGTCCGAGGTCCTGCGCCTCCTCGCGCAGCACCGCCCGTTCGTCCGGGCCAGCGTGGTCCGGGCGGTCGGCTCGGTCCCCGGCAAGCTCGGCGCGACGATGGTCGTCCGGGAGGACGGCACCACGCTCGGGACCGTCGGCGGCGCCGCGCTCGAGGAGGAGGTCAAGCGCCTCGCGGCCGAGGCGATCGCCCGCCACCGGGGCGACCTCGTGCACTTCGACCTGGCGGCCTGGAAGGACGGGGGGCTGCCGAGCCTCTGCGGCGGTTCCGTCGACATCGCGATCGAGTACGTCCCGCCCCGGCCGAACGTCCTGCTGTGGGGCGGGGGCCACGTCAGCGAGGCGGTCGCCCGCCTGCTCCCGGGCCTCGAGTTCGACCACTCCGTCGCCGACGACCGGCCGGAGTACGTGGCGGAGGAGCGGTTCCCGCACGCCGAGCGGCGCGTCGTGGTCAGCCCCACGGAGCTGTTCGACCGGATCGCGCCGGAGTCGTTCACCCACCTGCTGATCCTCGGCTACGACGCGCGGAAGGACACCGAGGTCCTCTTCGAGGCGATCCGGCGGTTCCCGAACACGATCGGCCTGATCGCGAGCGCTCCGAAGCGGGCGCACATCTTCGCCGCCCTGCGGGCGCGGGGGATCCCGGCCGAGGCCCTCGCCCGCGTGCGCTCCCCGGTCGGCCTCCCGATCGGCGCGGAGAGCCCGGCCGAGATCGCGATCAGCATCGCCGGTGAGATCGTCCGGGACCTGCACCCGCCGGCGTTACGTGCTCCGGGCGGTCGCCGGGGCGAGGCCCGAGCGGAGAGCGATGGGGTCGGACGACCGCGTTAGCTTCACGCTCAACGACCGGCCGGTACAGGCGGCCTGTCCTCCCGAGCGGATCCTCCTCGACCTGCTGCGCGAAGAGCTCCGGCTCACCGGCACCAAGCGCGGCTGCGACCTCGGCACGTGCGGTTGCTGCACCGTGCTGATCGACGGGCGGCCGACGCTCAGCTGCCTGACCCTCGCGCGCCTCGTGGAGGCCCGGTCGGTCACCACGATCGAGGGGGTCAGCCCGGCCCAGGGGCTCTCGGCGGTCCAGCGGGCCTTCGTGGAACTGGGCGCCACTCAGTGCGGCTTCTGCACGCCGGGGTTCGTGATGACGGCGACGGCGCTGCTCCGCGAGCACCCGCATCCGAGCCGCTCCGAGATCGAGCAGGCGATCTCCGGCAACCTCTGCCGCTGCACCGGCTACCTGGCGATCGTGCGCGCGATCGAGTCGGCCGCGGGGTCCGCGCCGTGACCGCGAGCGACCCGGTCGCGGACGAGCCGCTGACTCTCCTCGGGGGCCGCATCCCCTACGTCGAAGGGCCGCTGAAGGTCACCGGCCGCGCGGAGTACACGGACGACATCCGTCGCCCGAACCAGCTCGTCGGCCGGCTGCTGCGCAGCCCGTGGCCGCATGCACGGCTGGTCTCGGTGGACCTGCGCGAGGCCCGGGCCCTCCCGGGCGTCGCCGCGGTCCTCACGGGGGAGCGGTACCCGACCCCGTTCGGGGTCCTGCCGATCACGCACGACGAGACGGCGATCGCCGTCGGGAAGGCCCGCTACCAGGGGGACATCATCGCCGCCGTCGCCGCGGAGGACGAGCGGACCGCCGAGCTCGCGCTGGAGAAGATCCGCTTCGAGGTCGCGCCGCTCCCGGAGTACGCCGACCCGGAGGCCGGCACCCGGACCGTCGCCGAACCGATCCACGCCCGCGGTCTCGCCGGGACCAACATCCAGAAGGAGGTCGTCCAGCACTTCGGGGACGTCGACGCCGCCTTCGCGAAGGCGGCCCACCAGGTGCGGGTCCGCGGCAGCTTCGCCGGGGTGACGCACGCGTTCACCGAGCCGCTGGTGACGATCGCCGAGGCGACCCCGGACGGCCGGCTCACCGTCTGGAGCGCGACGCAGGTGCCGCACTACCTCCACCGCGCGCTCAGCGAGGTGCTCGGTCTACCGATGCACCGCATCCGCGTCGTGAAGCCCGAGGTCGGGGGCGGCTTCGGGGGCAAATCCGACCCGCTCCCGCACGAGATCGCCTGCGCGGCGCTCTCGCTGGAGACCGGCCGGCCGGTGAAGATGCTGCTCGATCGGGAGGACGTCTTCTACACCAACCACGGCCGCCACCCGACCCGCAACGACGTGCGGATCGCCGTCGACGGCGACGGGCGCATCCTCGCCTACGACGTGGAGGCGCTGATCGACGGCGGGGCGTGGAGCTCCTTCGGCACCGTCACGACGTACTACAACGGGGTCCTGGCGATGGGACCGTACCGCGTCCCGAACTTCCGCTACCGCGGGCGTCGGGTCTACACCACCAAGCCCCCGAGCGGCGCGATGCGCGCGCACGGCGGGACGAACATCCGCTACTCGATCGAGGTCGCGCTCGACCAGCTCGCCGAGCGGCTCGGCCTCGACCCGTTCGAGCTGCGCGCCCGCAATGCGCTGCCGCCGAACTCGACGACCGTCAACGAGTTCCGCATCACGTCGACGTCGTTCCTGAAGTGCCTGGAGGCGGCGAAGCGGGCCAGCGGCTGGTCGGAGAAGTTCCGCAAGCTTCCGTTCGGGCGGGGGGTCGGCCTCGGCTGCGGGTTCTACATCTCGGGCTCGAACAGCCCGATCCACTTCACCCCGAAGATGCCGCAGTCGACCGTCCACCTCAAGGTCGACATGGACGGCGGGATCGCCGTTCACTCGATGCAGGCGGACATCGGGCAGGGCTCGAACACCCTGCTCGCGGCGATCGTCGCCGAGGTCCTGCACGTCGACCTCGCCCGGGTCCACGTGCAGCGGGTCGACTCGGACGTCAGCCCGATCGACCTCGGTTCGTACTCCAGCCGGGTGACGTTCATGATGGGGAACGCCGCGCGATCGGCGGCGCTCCAGCTCCGTGCGGCGCTGGTCGCCGGCGCCGCCACGCTCCTCGGGATCCCGCCGTCGGAGGTCGAGGTCGGGCACGAACGGTTCACGCCCCGGGGTCGGGCGGAACCGGCCGTGACGTTCGAGCAGGCGCTCCACCAGGCGATGGAGAAGGTCGGCGCGCTGACGGCGACCGGTGCCTACCAGACCCGCCCGGCGGGCGGCTCGTTCAAGGGCGCCCGGGCCGGCACGGCCCCCGCCTACTCGTTCAGCGCCTACGTCGCCGAGGTCGACGTCGACGTCGAGACCGGCGACTACCGGGTCCCGAAGGTCTGGGCGGCGTTCGACTGCGGACGCGTCCTCAACCGCCTCGCCGTCGAGGGCCAGATCGAAGGCTCGGTGCACATGGGGCTCGGCCAGGTGATGGGCGAGTCGATGAACTACCGGGCGTCGCGGATGCTGAACCCGTCGCTGCTGGAGTACAAGATCCCGGCGCCGCAGCAGATGCCGGAGGTCGAGATCCTCCTCGTCGGCGACGCCGATCCCGAGGGACCGTTCGGCGCCAAGGAGGCCGGGGAGGGTCCCCTCATCGCGACGCTCCCGGCCGTCGCGAACGCCCTCTACGACGCGATCGGTTGCCGCTTCACCGAGCTGCCGATCACGCCCGACCGGGTCGTCCGGGCGCTCGAGGAGCGCCGCAAGGAGGGCCGGCCCTGGAAAGGGGCCTAGGACGGGCATGCACCTCGATCCGTTCGAGCTGCACCGGCCGACGTCGGTCGAGGAGACCGTCGGCCTCGCCCGGAGCCTCGCGGGCCGGTTCGACTACCTCGCCGGCGGGACCGACCTCCTGCCGAACTACAAGATGCACCTCAACCTCCGCCCGCACCTCGTCGCGCTGGAGGCGGTGCCGGAGCTGACCGGCCACTCGCTCGAGCGGCTCGGCGCCATGAGCCGGCTCGCCGACCTCGAGAGGGATCCGGCCCTCGCCGCGGCGTGGCCGGCCCTCGCCGACGCGCTGCGCGAGGTGGCGACCCCGCTGGTGCGCGCCAGCGGCACGGTCGGCGGCAACCTCCTGGTCGAGACGCGCTGTTTCTTCTTCAACCAGAGCTACTTCTGGCGGGCGAGCCTCGGCTTCTGCCTGAAGGCCGACGGGGACCGATGCCACGTCGTGCCGCAGAAGACGACCTGCTACGCGACGTTCAGCGGCGACCTCGCCCCGGCGCTCCTCGTGGGCGACGCCGAGGTCGAGATCGCCGGTCCGACGGGCCGGCGACGGATCCCGCTCACCGGCCTCTACGACGCCGGCGGCGACGGGATCCGCCGGCTGACGCTGCAGCCGGGCGAGCTGCTGGTCGCCGTCCACCTGCCGCCCCGGGCCCGGGGCCGACGCGGCCGTTATCTCAAGCTGCGGGTCCGCCCCGCGTACGACTTCCCCGAGCTCGGGGTCGCGGTGGCCGGACGATGGGACGGGGACGGCCGCGTCCAGGAGCTTCGCCTCGCCGTCGGCGGGGCCGAGCCGCACCCGCGGACGTTCGACGATCTGACCGCCCCGCTCGAGGGGCAGCGGCTGAACGACGCGCGACGCGCGGCGCTCGGCGAGGAGGTCGCCCGCCGGGTACGCCCCGTGCACAACACGTTCCTCGTGCCGGAGTACCGCAAGAAGATGGTCGCCGTCTTCGTCCGTCGCGCCCTCGCGCAGGCCGAGGAGGGGCGGGCGGCGTGAGCGAGGCCCCGGAGTTCGCCCTCGTCCCGCTCGACCGGCTGCGCGGGCACGAGGAGCACGACCCTCAGAAGGTCGACGAGCTGATCGCCGAACTCCGTCGGACCGGGGTCTTCTCGGACCCGATCTGGGTCGCGCGGGGGACCTGGGTGATCCTCAACGGCCACCACCGGGTCGAGGCGCTGCGGCGGCTGGGACTCAAGCGGATCCCGGCGTGGATCCTGGACTACAACGGCGAGGCGGTCGATGTCGAACGATGGGCCCCGGGTCCGCCGATCGCCAAGGACGAGGTCGTCCGGCGGGCCCGGCAGGGTCGACCGTTCCCGCCCAAGACGACGCGGCACCGGCTCCGGGTGGACCTTCCGCTCCGTTCGGTCCCGCTCTCCGAGCTCGCGGCGTAGCGCCGGCCCGGCTCCGGGCCCCGCGAGGTCTAGCGACGCTCCGCCTCCGCCCCGCGCTCGGGGTACGGCAGCGGCAGGGTCCCCTCGGCGAAGCGCCGGAGCGTCTCCGCCAGAAGACGGACCTCGACCGGATGCAGGCGGGCGCGCAGCGAAGCCGGCGTGTCGCCGGCTTCGACGGTGATCCGCTCCTGGGCGATCGTCGGGCCCCGGTCGACCTCCGGGGTGACGAGGTGGACCGTCGCGCCCGTGAGCCGGTCGCCGGAGTCCAGGACCGCGCGGTGGACCCGCTCGCCGTAGAGACCCCGGCCGCCGTGCCGGGGCAGCAGCGAGGGGTGCAGGTTCAGCGCCCGTCCCCGCCAGGCGGCCACCCACGACGACGGGAGGATCGACAGGAAACCGGCGAGGACGACGAGCTCGACGCCCCGGGCCTTCAGCTCCTGGGTCAGCTGCGTCGCCCAGCGCTCGGGATCGGTGCCGCGGCTCGGGAGCACGATCGTCGCCAGGCCCCTCCGGCGAGCCTTCTCGATCGCCGGCGCGTGCGGCCGGTCCGCGACGACGAGCGCGATCTGGACCGCCAGGTGGCCGCCGCCGGCGAGCTCGGCGATCGCGTCGAGCGTCGTCCCCTCGCCGGAGACGAGCACGCCGATCGCGAGCGGTCGGGGCACGGCGCGCGGAGGTCGGGGGGCCTAGAAGAGAATGGCGGCGGTCCGCTACAGCATCACGCGGAGGTTGAGCTTCTCGGTGAGCTCCTTGTAGCGGTTGCGGATCGTCACCTCGGTGACGCCCGCGACTTCCGCGACCTCGCGCTGGGTGCGGCGCTCGCCGCTCTGCACCGTGGAGATGTAGATCGCCGCCGCGGCGACGCCGGTCGGGCCGCGCCCGCTCGTGAGCTCCCGCTCGGTCGCGAGCTTCAGGATCTCGTTCGCGCGCGACTGGATCTCCCCCTTGAGCTTCAGTTCGCTGCAGAACCGCTGGATGTAGTCCTGCGGCCGCGTCGGCAGCAGCCGGAGCCGGAGCTCCCGGGTCATGAAGCGGTAGGTGCGACCGATCTCCTTGCGGCCGATGCGGGACTTGGAGGCGATCTCGTCCAGCGTCCGCGGCACGTTGCACTGGCGGCAGCTGCCGTACAGCGAGGCGGCGACGACCCCCTCGATCGAGCGGCCCCGGATGAGGTTCTTGGTGACCGCCTTGCGGTAGATCATCGCGGCGGTCTCCCGCACGTTGCGGGGGAGCGCCATGCCGGAGGCGATGCGGTCGAGCTCGGCGAGGGCGAAGGCGAGGTTGCGCTCGGTGGCGTTCGAGACGCGGATCCTCCGCTGCCACTTGCGGAGGCGGTAGAGCTGGGCCCGGTTGCGCGTCGGGATCGACTTGCCGAACGGGTCGCGGTTCTTCCATCCGATCTCGGTGGAGAGCCCCTTGTCGTGGATCGTGAGCGTCGTCGGGGCACCGGTCCGGGCGCGCTTGTCGCCCTGCTCGGCGTCGAACGCCCGCCACTCCGGCCCCTGGTCGATCATCGCCTCCTCGAGCACGAGGCCGCACTCGTCGCAGACGACCTCCCCGCGCTCGTAGTCGCGGGTGAGGTGGCTGGAGCCGCAGCTCGTGCATCGGCTCGCGACCGCGACATCGCCCGGAGCGGGCCCTCCCGTCTTCTCCGCGGGCTCCGGGCCCTCGGCCGGCCCACCGGCCCCGCCCTTCACGCCCGGTACACCTCGGCCCCGAGCAGCGAGGCGGCGTCGACCGGGTTCGGGAGCCGGCGCGGCCGTAGAAGCAGGTACGGGCGAGCGACCGGGCCGAAGACGCGGACCACGCGGCCCTCGAGGAGTCCCCGCGCGTCGCGCACCGACGCGCCTTCCGTGGGGTACGCCTCGGCCGGCGCGCGGACCGTGACGAGCCCGCTCGGCGTGAAAGCGACGACCGTTCCGACCATCGGGGGCGTCCCGCGGGCTGGAGCCTTCGCCAAGTAATATAAACGATTTTCGAAGGCTATTATAGCCTTACGCTGCAGGTCGAGCGCCCCGACAGGAGCCGCCGGGAGCGCGCGCTCAGTCCCGGTGCCGCGAGCGCTGACGACGCGCCGCCGCCGGGCCGGTCGCCGACGAACTCGCCGGCTGCTCCTCCGTCCCCTCGAGCGTCGGCGGCACGTAGGCGGAGGCGATCGCGATCCGGGTCGGACGGTTCGCCGTGGGCCCGGCTCCCTCGGCCAGGGTGTCCGGGCTCGGGCGGGTCGGCTCCGACGATCCCTCGTCCGGGACCGGGCGCACCGGCGGCACGATCGGCATCGGAAGGCGGGGGCCGGCCGTGGAGGCTCCGGTCGGACGCGAGGAGAGGCTCCCCGGCGTGGAGGCCGGCCGGAGCGCGGGCGGGACCGGCGGCGGGACGATGGACATCGGTCCCGCCTCCTCGTCGTCCTCGTCCTCCTCCTCTTCCTCGGTCTCCTCCGGCTCCTCGGGTTCCTCCGCTTCGTCGTCCTCCGTCGCGGGGCTCCCCGGACCGGCCAGCGCCGGGCCGGCGGCCGCCAGCCGCTTCTCGCGGGCGAGCCGGTCGACCTCGGCCCACGCCGCCTCGAGCTCCTCCTCGGGGGAGGCGTACTGCCGGTCCTGGCTCAGCGCCTGCCGGACCTGGGTGATCAGCCGAACGGCGTCGGTCGCGCCGTGGGCGCGGGTCTTGATGCGATGGAGGCGGCGCGCCAGGTTCCGCGCCTCGCTCAGGATCTCGTCCTCCTCGGCGTCCGAGACGGCCGCCACGGGCGGGGCCCGGGGGATGCGCGCGACGGCCTTTCGCGCGTTGACGAGCCGCTCGGCGCTCGCCCCGAGCGCCGGGTCCTGCAGCGACCGGATCAGGTGCGAGAACGCCCCCACCGCCTCGCGGACGTCCTCGCCCCGGTCCCGAGCCCGTCGGATCGAGACCCCGAGGACCTGGGCCTCCTGGGCGATGTACTTCGGGATCGCGTCGTTGAGGACGGCGAGCGCGAACGAGGCGCCTGCGGCTGCCTTCTCGAGCGACGCGGGCGTGAGGGCTTCGCCCAGGAGCTGACCCCGGGGGTTCCCGACGCGCGCGTCGATGCGGGCCAGGTCGAGCCCGACGGTCTCGGCGATCCCGCGGAGGCCATCGACCCGCTGGAGCAGCTCGCGCAGCCAGCCCCAGTCCTGGTCGGCCCGGGCGACGAGCATCTCGGCGCGCTTGACGACCGCCTCGGCCCGCGGGACGTCGCCGGCCCGCGCCGCTTCGTCGAGCTCGTTCTCGTAGGCGGCCGTCGGGATCGGGAGCCCCTCGACCTGGTACTTACCGGCCCGCTGGACGACCTCCGTCAGCCGGCGACGGAGCTCCGGGAACGGGGACGGTTTGCGCGGCAACGCCTAGCTCCGGGACGGTGGGAGAGCAAGGGTTCGCATAAGGCGCGTGAGGGCGGCGTCCGCTTCCCGGAACTTCCGCGCCCGCAGGAGCGCCGTCGCCTCGTGGATCTCGCGGGCCGCGCGGCTCGCCTCTTCGCTGTCGGGCGGCAGCGCGCGGACTCGCGCGGCGAGGCCCCGGGCCTTCTGCATCAGCAGCGCCACGGTCTCGGCGTCGGGGGCCTCCGGCGCGCCGGCCGGAGGCGGCGGGGCGACGCCCGGGGTCGGAGGCGTCGGAGGGGAACCGAGGTTCGGGGGCGCCGGAGCCGCGGGCGGGGGTCCGACGGGGGCCCGGGGCGGAGGGAGGCCCTGCGCCGCGGGTGCGGGCCGGGCCGGCGGGACAACGGGGGGAGGCGGAGCCGGAG
>JASHTI010000106.1 GCA_030040625.1 Thermoplasmata archaeon | reverse complement strand
CGCCCGGCCCCGCGCCGGTGCCGGGCGCGCGGGCGACCTGTACGGCGACCGCGGCGGAGGCGACCGCCCCGAGGGCGTCGGCGACGCGGACCTCGATCGCCGCAGGACCCGGGGCGAGGGGACCCAGCGGCAGCATCTGCCCCCCCGGTGCGGAGACCGTCCCGTTCCAGAGGTCCGCCCCGCTATCGTTGACCCGGACCGCGTAGGGGGGTAGGCCGCCGGTGATGCGGACCGCCAGCTCGAGACGACCGTTCCCCGCGTCGCTCACGGCCGCCGCGACGCGGAGCGGGGCGACGGTCGGCACGGAGAGCGCCACCGAGTCGTCGACGCCGACGGCATCCACGGCGACGACCTCGATGCCGAGGGACCCCTCGGTCCGGAACGTCGCATTCCAGCCGAAGGACCCCGGCGTGGAGCGCGAACCGCCCGGGCGGGAGGCGTTGCCGGCCGGTTGCGTAGGCACGAACGCCCAGGCGTAGGGGGGGGTCCCGCCGACGAGGCTCGCCGAGACGTTGACCGTCGTCAGCCCAGTCGGCGCGACGACCGTGCGGGCGGAGGCCTCGAGCCCGAACGCCGGGTCGACGTCGACCGGCGCAACGGCGACCGGGCTGGCGATCCCGAACGCGTCCACCGCCACCCCGGACCACTCGAAGTTCCCCGCGGTCCGCGCGACGACGGGGACGTAGGCGGTGCCGTCCGCGGCGAGCCGGAGCTCGCCGGTCGCCCCGTCGCCGACGAGCGACCAGTTCACCGTGAACGGCGGTACCCCGCCGGCGAGCGCGATCGGCACGTAGAGGAGGGCTCCGACCTCCCCCGCGGCGGCAGGCGTGCGGGCGTCGAGTGCCGGAGCGGCCGCGACGGTCTCCTCGAGTCGCGCGGTGGCGAGCGCGTACGGCGCCCCCGACGCCGCCGCCTCGAACGTCACGGGAATGACGCCCGGAGCGGCGAACGCGCAGCGGTAGCGGAGCCCACCGACCGAGGCGTTCGCCGTCCCGGGAACGGCGTCGGGGCAGGCGAGGAACGCCGAGAACGCGGACGGCGCGTCGAGCGTGGTGACCGCGAAAGCGACCGGGACCCCCACCTCGGCTTCGGGGGTCCCGGCGCGGATGGCCGCCGCGAACCCGGCGCTCACGTTGACCGGCTCGTCCAAGCCCCCCGCGGCGGCGTCGCCCGTGCGGTCGAGGAGCAGGAGCGAGGGGGCGTAGCCGCCGACCGTCCCGTAGACGTGCTCCACGGCGAACGGTCCCCCGCTCGAGAGGTTCGACCAGCTCTCGGTGCCGTCCCCCCACGCGACCCGGAGCCGGTACGGCGGCACGCCCCCGACCACCGACCCGGCGAGCTCCACGGCGGTCCCGGGAGACACCGGGTTCGGCGTGGCCGTGAGGTTCGCGAGCGCGACCGTGCCGAGCACGGTCACGTTGGCGACGGCGACCTCCGTGAGGGCGGTCGCGTTGCCGTCGCAGCGGAGGGTCGCCGTGGAGCGGGCCGCGATGGCGGTGGTACCCGTGGCCGCGCCGTCGGCGCGGAAGGTGGTGACGCTCTGGTTGGTAGGGCCCAGCGCCCCTTCGCTGCCGCCGTTCTGGACCGTCCAGCGGAACCAGTTCGCCTGGAGGGTGCAGCCCGGTGGGACCCCGATCCACACCGAGCGCAGGGAGACGTTGCCACCGCTCTCGAGCGACCAGGTGGCGGGATCGACGACCAACGACGGCGGCACGGTAGCGTTCCCCGGGCGACCGACCGCGAGACGGGGCAGTGCGTGCGACGCCGGCGCGTCGGGCGGTCCGAGGAGCGCCCCCAATGCGAGACCCACGACGAGCAGGCCCGCGGCCGACCGGCGGACGCTCCGCAACTGCCCCCACCCGGCGCTCCCGAGCGGGCAGGGGGAGTTGCCCGCGCGTCGCCCGACGGTCGGTGGAAGACGGGGTTAGCGTCGCACGGCGAAGGCGACGTGCTCGCGAGCGAACGGGCCCAGCGCGATCTCCTCCGCCACCCGCCAGCCGGCCCGGCCGAGGCCGCTCCGGCTCTCGCGAACGATCGCCGCCGCCGGGCGGCGCTGGGTCACCGAGCGGACCTTGAGCATCAGGAGCCCCCGGCCGGCGGGCGCGAGGCACGCTTCGGCGTTCTCGGTGAAGATCCGCACCTGGTCGCGCTGGGCGACGTCCTGGTAGAGGAGGTCCACCTCGCCCACGTCCGCCCGGTAGCGTTCCGGGAGCTGCGCGTCGGCCAGGAGCGGCAGCAGGTTCGCGCGCCGGCGCGCGAGCGCGAGCAGGGGGGCGAACGAGGCCGGGCTCTTCTCAACGACGTAGATCGCGGCGTCGGGCCAGAGGTCCGAGAGGTGGCTGACGGTCGTCCCGTGGGCCCCACCGAGGTACAGCACCCGGTCCGGACGGCCGAGGATCTCCTCGGAGGCGCCGTTCACCAGCGCCGCCGCGAGCTTGGAGCGCCACGGGTCCCAGCGGCGGTACTCCACCCCGTCGACGCTCCGCAGCGCCTCCCCGTAGACCGTCGTCCCGGGCTCGAGATTGCGGGTGTAGAGGTCCCGGCCGTCGCGCGCGACGCCCGGCCAGCGGGTCGGCTCCAACGTCCCCCTAGGCCGTCTCCACGAGCAGCTCGATCTCGACGGCGGCGTTGAGCGGGAGCCCCACGACCCCGACGGTCGTGCGGGCGCCGCGGCCCGGCTCGCCGAAGACCGCCTCGAGGAGCTCGGAGGCGCCGTTCGCGACCTCGTGCTCCCGGTGGAAACCGTCGGAGACGGCGACGAACACCCCGAGCCGCAGGACGCGGCGCACGGCGTCCAGGCTCCCGAGCGCGGCCGCCAGCGCGCTGAGCGCCTGGAGCGTCGCACGGCGGGCGAGGTCCCGCGCGACGTCGAACGGCACCTCGCGGTCGACCTTCCCCGGGCGCACGACGGCGCCGTTCTCGAAGGCGATCTGGCCGGAGACCCAGGCGAACGGGCCCGTGCGCGCGACCGGCGCGTAGGCTCCCTTCGGGGTCGGCGGAGGCGGCAGCTCGAGGCCCAGGGCGTGCAACCGCTCGGAAGGGACCGCGCGCATCGGCCCCGGTCGAGCCGCACCGGCCAAAAACGATGACCGGCGTCGCCGACGCGGAGGATAAGTCGCTCGGCGCGGTGCCGGCGCGATGCTCCTGTTCCGCCGGAAACCCAGGGAGAAGGACGAGGAGGCCGCGCCACCGCCGCCGCCCGCTTCCCCGCCCGCACCGCCGGCGCCGGAGCCTTCCCCACCGCCCGGCGCCACGCCGTCGCCCGGGTCGCCGGCGTCGGTCCCGCCGCCGCTCCCTTCCCGGCCACCGGTCCCCGCCGTGGGTTCGCCGCCGGCGTCGTACCCGCGGTGCTTCGTCTGCGGAACCCCGCTCGACGGGGGCCGGTGCCCCCGCTGCCGGGTCACCTGGGTCGAGTGAACGCTTCCGCTGGGGACGAGCCGTTTTGAGCACACCCCGCTCCCGAGGCGGGATGGCGAGCGCTTCTTCGTCGGAGCTCGATCCGATCGAGCAGGAGATCGTCGACCACCTGTTCGTCCTCCAGCCGGCGTACGCCGTAGCGCTCGGCCTGCATGCCTACGACGGGCGGTCGCCGGACCTTTCCCGTGCGGCGACCGAGAGGTGGGCCTCCGAGGCCGATCGCCTCCTCGGGCAGCTGGACGGGATCGATCCCCAGGGGCTCTCCGGCGCGCGGCAGATCGACCGCCTCCTCCTGCGCCTCCTGCTCGAGAGCCCGCTCTTCGACCTCCGCGACGCCCGGGAGCTGGATCGCAACCCGCTCGCCTACGTCGGCAACTTCTCGCTGACCTCCTACCTCGCCCGCGACTACGCCCCTGCGCCCGAGCGCGTCGCCGCGATGACCCGGATCCTCGCCGACGCCCCGGCGCTCCTTTCCAACGGACGCCGGCGGCTCACCGACCCGATGCCGCGGCCGTTCGTCGACCTGGCACTCACGATGGCGGCGGAGCTCCCCTCGCACTTCGGCGAGGCCGAGCAGTTCGCCACCCCCCTCGGGCTCGCCGGTCCGGTCCGGGAGGCGCGGGCCGCCGCGGAGCGGGCGCTGGCGGAGTTCGTCGCCTGGCTGAAGGAGCAGCAGCCCCGGGCGAGCCCCGAGTTCGCCCTCGGCTCGCCCCGCTTCCAGAAGCTGCTGTTCGTCCGCGAGGGGATCGAGGCGCCGTTCGCCGAGCTCCGGGACGCCGGCACCGCGGACCTGCGTCGGAACCAGGCCCGGCTCAACGAGATCGCCCGCGCCGCCGGCCGGAGCCCCGCGGATCTGATCGGCGCGCTCGCGCTCGACCACCCCGGGGCCGGCGACATCCTCGCCACGGCCCGGGGCTTCGTCGAGGAGACACGGGCGTTCGTGATCGCCCAGGACCTCGCAACGATCCCGACCCCGTCGTCATGCCGGGTCGAGGAGACCCCGCCGTACAGCCGGGCCTGGACGACGGCGAGCATGAACCCGCCCGGACCGTTCGACACCAAGACGCCGGAAGGGATCTACTACGTCACGCTGGTCGACCCCAGCTGGAGCCCCGCCCAGCAGGAGGAGTGGCTGCGCTCGTTGAACCGGCCGCTGCTGCGGAACGTGACCGTGCACGAGGTCTATCCCGGCCACTACCTGCAGTTCCTGCACTTCCGGGCGAGCTCCGGCTCGCTCGCGCGGAAGGTCTACATCTCCCCGTCGTTCAGCGAGGGCTGGGCGCACTACACCGAGCAGCTCGCCATCGAGGCGGGGCTCGGGGCCGGTCACTGGGCCTCGGAGGTCGCCCAGATCCACGACGCCCTCCTCCGGGACTGCCGGTTGCTCGCCTCGATCGGGATGCACACCGACGGCTGGAGCGTCGCCCGCGCGACGGAGCTGTTCCGCACCGAGGCGCACTTCGAGCAGCTGCCCGCCGAGCGCGAAGCGGTCCGGGGGACGTTCAACCCGGAGTACTTCTGCTACACGCTCGGCAAGCTCGCGATCCTCAACGCCCGCCGACGGTTCCTCGACGCGAAGTTCCACGGGCGGCTGCGGCCCTTCCACGACGCCCTCCTCGGCGCCGGCGCGCCCCCCGTGGGGCTGATCGACCGGATCGTCGAGCTGGCGCCCGCGCCGTCGTGAGCGAGCGGGGCCGCTAGGGGCGGACCGCCGGACGGCGGCAGCCTCGGCAGCTCGCCGCCCCGGCGTCGTTCGTCAGGTAGCACTGCGGGCAGATCCAACCGATCGGGCGCGGGACCGCGGGCCCGGCGGTCGCCGGTTCGGGTTCATGCGGCCGGCGCTCGGCCGAGAGCCCGTAGCGGGTCTCCGCCCCGCTGGGCGCTTCCACGGACGCCCGGGGCGGTGCCGGCACGGACGGGGCCGCGCGGGTCGGCCGGTCCCGGCCGGCCTCAAGGGCGCGGGCGAGCCAGAGTCGCTCGAGCAGGCCGGGAACGTCGAAGAGCCCCGCCGGGGGCGGCGGGTCGGGCTCGATCGTCTCGAGCGCGGCCGGCGCGTCGAAGAAGCCGCCGGAGCGATCGGCCGCGGGGACCTCGCTCGGCGCGACCCAGAGAGGAGGTGGCGGGCCGAGCTCGAGCGGAGGGGTCGGAGCCGGGCGTACCTCCACGGTCGGCCGGGCGTACGGAACGGGGTCGAGCCCGCGCTCCTCGTCCGTGAGTCCCGGGTAGCGACTCGGCTCGGGAACGCGCGGCCTCGCCCTCGGAGGCTCGACCAATGCGGCCATCGGCGCCTGCGAACGACGGCTCGTCGGGGGTGGGATATAAGGGATGGAGTGCAGGCGCAGCCGCGGCGCCGGCGGCCCGCCCACGTTAAGTGCGCAGACCCTCCGCACCGCGCGATGAGCGCACCGGCGGCCCAGGGCGCGACTCCGGCCGAGCGCCTAAAGCGGCAGTCGGTCGGGCTGCTGCTGGCGCTGATCGTCCAGGCGATCCTCGGTTTCGGGCTGAGCCTCTACGTGAGCGTCCCGGCGTCGATCTCGGTCACGCACGTGTTCGTCTCGATCCCGTTGCTCACCGCCCACATCGTCCTCGGCTTCCTGCTGCTGATCGGCACGGCGTTCCTGGTCCGGAGCTGCTACCGCAGCGGCGTGCCGGGGCTGACCGTCCGCGCGGTGATCGCCTTCCTCGCCGTGCTGGTCGCGATCCAGGAGGGGTTCGCCTACACGTTCACCCTGAACAACGACTACTCGCTCGGGATGCTGCTCGCGTTCCTCGTCGCACTGGCGTTCGTCGCCTTGATCGTCATCCGGCTCCGGGGCTCCCGGGCGCCCGCGGCGGTCCCGACGGCCCCGGCGTGAGCCCCCCGACGGCCGTCCGACGCCCGTGAAGAGCGGGCGGGCGTAGCGGTCGCCATGCCGCTCTTCGTTCAGATCAACGAGCAGGGCCCCCGCTGGATCGAGGGCCGTCCGATGCGCGAACAGGCCGGCTGGGCCGAGCATGCCGCCTTCATGAACGCCCTCGAGGCCGACCGGCTCGTCGTCCTCGGCGGACCCCTGCGCGGCTCCCCGCGCCACCGGGCGATGCTCGTCCTGCGGGCGGAGAGCGCGGAGGCGCTGAACCGCCGGCTCGAGCAGGACCCCTGGATGCGGAGCGGCGTGCTCGCCGCCGGTAAGCTCGAGCCCTGGGAGCTGCTCCTCGGCACGCTGCCGTAGGCGACCGGTCGCGGCCCGCCGGGACCCGCGGGTCGCCCCGCGCTGCAGGTCGGGACAAGGCTCCAAATCCCCAACCACCGGTCTTCGGGCGATGACCATCACCGCCCCGGCCGGAGCCCGCCCGTCCCGAGGCCGCCGAACCCTCGCGATCCTGGCCGCGGGCCTGGTGGTGATCGCCGGGGTCGGCGGGTACGTCGCCCTCCGGGCCCTCGGGCCCCACCCCTCCTCCCCGGGCGCCCCGGGACCCACCGAGATCACGATCCTCCCGTCGCCCGGCACGCGGAGTACGTGCATCGTCGACGACATCGGCGCTCCGCGCCCGACCCTTGCGCTGGATGACGGGATGTTCCAGGCGAACACGTACGACGTCCCGAGCGGCACCAGCGGCCACGCCGGGATGTGCTACGCCGCCGCGACGGGGGCGCTGTTCGGCTATGCCAACTGGACGAAGGTCGGTGGCGCCGGGGGCTGGTTCTCCTACCCGCAGGTCGCCTACGGGGTCGACGAGTACCTCGGCCTGGCGACGACGTACACCCCGCAGAGCCCGGCCTGGTCGCTGCCTCAGACGGTAGCGCGCACCGTGAACGAGAGCCTCTGGATCACGGCGACCTACGCGCTCCAGGGGCCCCCGGCGGCCGACGTGGACGGCTACGACCTCTCCTTCGACAACTTCTTCAGCGAGGGACTGCCGCCGCGGTTCGAATCCGGTCCGTTCGTCGAGGTGGAGATCTTCCTCGCGCACAACATCTCCTACCCGTTCGAGTGGCTGCCCTGGACGGCGCCGACGCTCGTGAACGGCACCGTCGCCCCGCACCTCTGGGACATCGCGTACTGGTGCCACGGCGCCGACAACGGCTCGAACGCCAACATCAGCTTCGACTTCTCCTACGGAGGTCAGTCGAGCCACGGCCTCGCCGCCGGGACGCTGGGCGTCAACCTCAGTGCCATACTGGCGGAGGTCGAGACGCTGATGCCGGCCGCCTCCTGCTGGACGGGGCCGCTGCACGGCTTCTCGCGGCTCTACCTCGGCGAGCAGGACCTGGGCTCGGAGGACGGCGCGCTCGGCGGGACGTCGTTCAACTACAACTGGACGGTCCCTTCGTACTGCCTGCAGACCCGGGTCGGCGCCCCCGGTTCGACGGGTCCCGGCTGCCCGGGGTGACCGCGGCGCGCAACGCCGACCGAGGGACCGTCCCGGGGACTCTCGGGGCGCGCCCTAAGAGGGCGGGGCGCCTGCGCCGGGGCGATGGCGCGGTTCGTGCTGGTCCCGGGGGCCTGGCTCGGTGCGTGGGCGTGGAAGCGGGTCGTCCCTCTGCTGGAGCGGGCCGGGCACTCGGCCTACCCGGTGACCCTCACCGGCATGGGCGAGCGGGTGCACCTGCTGACGAAGGACGTCGGCATGGAGACGGCGATCCAGGACGTCCTCAACGTCGTCGGGTACAACGAGCTCGACGATTTCGTGATCGTCGGGCACAGCTTCGCCGGTAAGGTCGCAGCGGCCGTCGCCGACCGCGCGCACGCCCAGGTCCGCCGGGCGATCTACCTCGACGCGTTCCGGCCGGAGCGGGTGCGGACGCCGCAGGCCGGTTTCGACCCGACCAAGGAGTTCGGGCCGGCGCCCGCCGGCGCGCTCGGGATCCCCCTCACCGAGGCGATCATCGCTCAGATCGGCAAGGACGTCCAGGGCGCGGAGCTCCGCCGGATGCTGAGGCTCGGCACGCCGTGGCCGATCCGCTTGGCCGCCGACCCGATCACGCTCTCGACCGCATACGATGGCGTGTCCGAGGCGTACATCCTCTGCCGCCAGAGCGGGGACCCCGTCGACGAGATCGTCGCCGGGAAGTGGGGCCCGCTGGTCGGCCCGCACCGCATCGAGGACGCCGGCCACTGGCCGATGATCACCACGCCCGAGGTTCTCGCACGGGACCTGATCGCCCTCGCCGGGTAGCCGCCCAGTGAGCCCTTCTCCCTAGGTCGGCGCCGGGGCCGGCCTCGGCGACGTCGGTCCGTCTCGAAGGAGCACGAGCGACACGACCAGCATCCAGAGGAGCACCGAGCCGAGGAAGATCCGCTCGAGGAGCCCGAACCAGTGGTGTTCGATCCGCGGCACCCCTGTGCCCAGGAACAGGACGACCAGGGAGATCGCCACGAGCCCCGCGATCCCGACGGCGTACGGGCGGAGGGTTCTCCAGGGTCCGTGATCCGGGATCGATCGGGAGACGACGACGATCCCGACGGCCGCGAAGAGGAAGGCGAGGAACGCCGTGACGAGGTGGACCGTGCCGTGGACGGTCGCCGGCCCCGAGACATCGGCGTGGGCGACGGCGAGGAGGAACGCCCCGACCGCCCACGCCCCGATGAGGGCGAGGCCCGCCGAGGGACGCGGCGCCCCGTTCGGCCAGCTCCGGTAGAGGCCCGCGACCAGGGCGAGCGAGAGGACCCCCCGGACCACGAAGTTGAGGTTCATCACCCACCCGTACGGGCCGACCCCGAGGTCGCTCTCCGCCTGGCTGACCGGGCTGTAGTGCGGCGGGAGCAGCTGCGCGACGATGTCGAGCACGACGTACGCCGCGATCCCGACGATCGTGACGGCGAACTCCCGGCGGAACGCGCCTCTCGGGCTCCGAGCCGGGCCGGGGAGTTCGCTCACCGTCGGAACCTCGCGACGGGAGGGGAGCGGTGGCGAGGGTTCCCCGCGCGGTGGCGAGGGTCGGGGGCAGCTCGTTCGCCGGGCGGGCGAGTCCCGCGAGGGCGCGACGCTGCGCGGTGCCTAGAGTCTCGCGTCGCTCGCAGGTCACCCATCGCTCCCCGCGGGACGGGGTGACGGTCGGGATGAGCTTTGGGGCCTCCGGCCGGCACGTCCGCGGCGGCACCGGTCCGCGCCGTCACGTCCAATGGGCCTCGAAACGGTGGATAACGCCGACCGCACGGAACCCACGGCGCTTCAGGATCGGGGCGGACGTGCCGACCAGCCCGGTCGCCAGCGCCAGCGTCGCGCCCCGCCGCAGGGCCTCCTCGCAGCGAGCCCGTACCAGGAGGCTGTAGACGCCGCCTCGGCGATGCTCCGGCAGGACGCCGGTGCCCCACAGCCGGGCCACCTCCCCCACGACCTCCATGCCGGCGCGCCCGACGGGCACCGGGCCCTTCCACGCGAGGAACCGGTCCGATCGGCCCGTCTCACGCATCGCGCGTTCGAACTCTCCCGTGAACGCAGCGATCGTCGCTTCCGGCGGAACCGGATCGCCGAAGATCGGTCTCGACAGGCGGACAAATTCGTGGAATTCGCTCTTCGTCCGCACCTCGCGGACCTCCACGCCCTCGGCGGCGCGAAGCGGCGGCAGACGAGGGTCTCCCCGGCCGTCGCGGAGCTCCCAGACGAGTACCTCGGCGTCCTCGGCGGTCCGGTAGCCTCGTCGCCGGAGTCGGTCGGGGAGGTCCGCCGGCCGCGAGCGCGGGTCGACATGGATCCGGACCCCGGTCCCTCCCGCGGCCTGCACCCTCCGCTGGAGCTCTGTCAGGGCGGACTCGGCGGACGGGCCGTCGGGGGCGCGGAACCCGTAGGCGAAGCTGAGCGCGTACGATCCGGGGGTCACGGCCAGCTCGAAGTTCTCGTGGTCCTCGCGCGTCGAGCCGGGCGGGATCCACCTCCACGCCTCCACCGCGTCCCAGATCCGCTCCTCGGTCCACCCGGTCACGGTCGCCACAGCACCGCACGGACCAAGACGGTGCCCCCCGCCCGGCGCTCCGGGACCGCCCAAGGGCAGTGCTCCGCCCAACGGCCCCGGCGGACGGAGGGGCGAACCGGCCCGCCCCACGAGCCTTCGAAGGGCCGTCCGACGCCGACCCGCGCCGGACCCGTCCGGTCCTGCGCTTACGGCGAGGGGACGGTGGCCACCGTGACCCGCATCCCGCTCGAGGAGGCCAGCTCGAGGCGGCGGAGGCTCTCGGCCAGAACGCCCGAACCCCACGCGGCGGGAAGACCCCGAACGGTGCCCGCGCCGTCGTGGACGTAGGCGACGAGACGTCGGCCCGCCCCGACCTCCAACTCGGTCGACGCCCCCGGAGCGAGGCGCACCTCGACGACCTCCAGCTCCGAGGTCGCCTGGATCGGCGCCCGCGGTCCGACCAGGTTTCGCCGCTCCACGCCGGCCGCCACCGCTTCGAGGGGGGAGGCGTCCGCCCGTCGTAGCACGTGCGCGGGCTCGGCCGTCCCGGGCGACAGCGCGACCACGAGCGACAGCCATCGCGTTCGGCGGAGCCCCGTGGGGTAGAGGTCGTGGGTGTGCGGGCGGACCGCGGTGAGCAGCGCCACCGCCCCCTCGCCGAGTCGCAGCGACTCACCGGCCTCGCCGGCGTACGTTAGCTCCCCGTCAAGGAGGTAGTTGACCGCCTCTTCTTGCTCGTGGGGGTGGGGGTCCCCGGCCGCCGCGCTGGGTTCCACGGTCGACTCGGCGAACCGGGCGATCGGCCACCACGGCCCCTGCTGGAGCGTGGGGAAGAGCGTCCGTCCCTGCACGCCCTCGAGCTCCATCGGGACCGAGCTCACCGCGACGACCCGGGGCCCCGGGGGCGGGTCGGCCGACCGGGCGGTCGTGGCCCTCTCTCCTCCTGCGACGCTACGGGCGGGCCCGCGTACGGAGCGCGTTCAGCAGGGCGTCGAGGTCGCGCGCCCCCACATACATCCGGCCGTTGACGAACAGCGTCGGGGTCTCCACGACGCCGGCCGCCGTTCCGCTCTCGACGTCGGCGTCGACGCGTCGGGCCGGCGCCGGCGAGGCGAGGTCCCGGTCGTACGTCGCCATGTCCAGCGGCAGACCGCGCGCGAGCTGCCGGAGCACCGCCTCCGACAGGTCGGTCCGGTGCTCGAAGAGGCGATCGTGCATCAGCCAGAACTTCGCCTGCATGGCGGCGGCCTCCGCAGCGCGGGCCGCCGCGACCGCGTGCGGGTGCGCCTCGGGGATCGGGAAGTTGCGGAAGGCGAAGCAGAGGTCGTCGCCGAGATCGCCCCGGATCTCGCGAACTGTCGGTTGGACCTCCGCGCAATGGGGGCATTCGTAGTCGCCGTACTCGACCAGCGTGTAGCGTGCGCCGACCGGGCCCAGGCAGTGGTCCCGTTGTTCAACCGGGAGCACCAGCGCCGGGAGCTCCTCCTCCGGGATCGGCGAACCGCCGACCTTCCTTCGGTCCACCACGACCCTTCCCCCGATCAGCCGAGCCCGTCCTGGAACTGGACCGAGGCGTGGCTCCCGTTGCAGAACGGCATGTTCGTCGAGCTCCCGCAACGGCACAGCGTCAGCCGGTTCCGGAGCTCGTAGGGAGTGCCGTTCTCGGACTCGACGCGGACCCCGCCGCGGACCCACAACGGCCCGCTGCAGCCGAGCGTCGGGTCCTCCACGACGCCGATCGACGGCGGGAGCGTGGGCTCGACGGTCTGGCCCGTCGCCTTCTCCCGGAGTACGAGGCGACCCGACGGGCAGTGCGCCGCTTCGCGGACCACGAGCGCCCGCACCCTCGGGTCGTCCGTCCGTTCGATCAACGACCAGATCTTCCCTTCCGGATCGCAGAACCGCGCGAAGGCGCAGAGGTTCTCCGCGTCACTGAGCACGTGCGTGGGACCGTCCAGATGCTCGGACTGCCGCTCGATCGGCCGCCGGGAGGCGGTCTCCGGTCCGACGAACCCGACCCGGAGGTGGCTGTCGTCGCAGAACGGCTTGTTCTGGGACTGCCCGCACCGGCAGAGCAGGTACTCCTTCCCGACCGGGAACGAGCGGCCCTCGACCCACTCCCAGGACTCCTTGCGCGCGTTGGGGGTGATCGTCTGAACGGCCAGCGGGATCCCGCCGACGGCCCGATACGGGCCGTGGCGCTGGACGACGATCCGCATCGACGGGGGGTCGGACATCGGCCCCACAGGGAGCGGGCCCGCCTTTTACCGTGTCGGAGACGGGCGCTCCCGAGCGAACCCCGAGCGGCCACGCCGCCGCACAGGTGGCGGGAGTATCGGAGGGCTGGACCGCAAGAATGTTCCAATCCTTAGCCCAGCGGAGGCCGCCTTCCCGGCGAGAACTCACACAAGATTTGGACAGTCATCACGCGGGAGGCGGACTCTGATGGCCCTGGGTCCCCTAGGACGGCGGCCTTCAGTCGAGCAACACCGCAGACTACATCGGACTCTGGGCGTACTCTCCGACCGTAGAGGACGGAGACTATAGTTGTCCGCTTCCGACGGCCTGAGGGAGGGTGGGCCCGCTTCCGCAGGGCGAGTGTCGGGTTCGCGGGGTGGGCAACGGCCCGCTTGCCGAACCCGCCTATTCGCTATTCTCGCTGGAGGGCTGGTACTGGCCGCTGGGGTCTCCGGTTGGCTTTACCTCACCTATGGAGTGGCTCGAGGTTCCCCGGCGCTCGCTACGGACGGCCCTACCTTCCGAGAAGCTCTTGGAGCCGTCCAGACCGTACTGACCGCGAAGGACGCGGGGCCCTGGACCCTCTTTGCGGTGTACGGGATCGCGACGCCCCTCCCCTTCCAACCAGCGTCCCTGGGATGGGCCGCCAATCCGAATGCATCGAATGCCTGCGGCTTTGCGTTCCCGGGCTTAACCATCTGGAATGGAACGATACCCTTGTTCCACGGGAGCTACGCCTCCGGTACTGCGCCATTCTGGCAGTTCCTCTTCTTCTCGAATGCGACGCGGCAGCTTGCGTCCGGGACGGATGTCAATCAAACGGTTCGCGTCGACCCGCCGATTTCGATGACCTCCTGGTGCGCACTGGTGATGGCGGCGGACGGCACGCCATGGGGCTGGGCGGACTATGACGTCTCCCCGCTAACTGCCGATTCCCCCCAAATGGCGCAGGCTGCGTGGGGAGCCGGCGGCAGCGCCGAGTGGGTCGGTCGCCACCGACCTTCCGCGGAGATGTATCTGTTCGGCCAGAACGACTGGCCGGGGTGGACGGGTGGCGTGATGGTAGCGTTCCAGCGCTGCGGACTGCTCGGCGTCGGTGGCACGCAACCGTACGCCACTACGTACGTGCAGCCGGATGGATCGTTCAGCTTCGAGGTGACCGGACAGGTGACGTGCACCCCAGAGGACAGCCTCGCCGGTCCTCCGATTCCGATCGACATGGAATTCTCGAACGGCACGTCGAGCCTGAACGGATCCTCGGAGGAGGTCGTGGAGGCGCTCTGGGTCGGGCTGGGATCGAACCCGAGGCTGCTGACTTTCGGTCTTGACGCGTGGATGGTTCGACTCGACCTCCTTGACTCTCAGGGCCAGGCACTGCAGTCCGCGGCCTCGGCCTGCCCGACTTGGGTCTCGAGCTTGGGCAAGTGCGTTGACAACCCATCGGGTTGGTACGCTGTGCTGTTCACGCAAAACGGCAGCTGGATCGATAGTTACCCTTCGTCCACGAACGAGACCGGATGGAGCAGCCCGGCGGGGGCCCTGCTCGGGGACGATCTGCTCGCCATCGTCACGCCGAGTTCTTGGAACGTGACCGGAGACAGCTTGGTCGTCAATGAGACGACGCCGGCGGTGCCGGTGTCGGGGGTCGTCACCCTGCCGTGATGGCCGGTCCGCCTCGGCTGCCACAGCGAGCGCCGGTGGCCCTGTCTCGGAGGCCGGGGACGAAGTGGTCGAAGGCGTCACTCACGGGTCCCTGATCGGGACCTTCACCTTTGGAACACCCAGGACAGAACGCGTTCCCAATGGGGCGTAGGTGGTCTTCCACTCAACGGGAGTAGAGATTCTCGTCGTCCGGGATGGCTCGGATCATGAAGCTCTTTCGAGCTGACTGTTGGGCGTTTGGCTCGCGGCGCACCTGGAGTCCGTGCCGTCGCATTGCATGATGGACCTCGTTACAAGTCTGTATGCACAAATCTTCGCCCTGGAGATTGCCTTGAGCCTGGAAGGCGCGGAATGAGTGTCGGAGGGGGGATTTGAACCCCCGGCCCCAGGATCTCTCCCGGCGCCCGAACGGGCGTCGCTATGAGTCCCGTGCTCTGCCAGGCTGAGCCACTCCGACAGGGAGGGAGCGCATCGGGCCCGCCGGGCCTAGGCCGCCGGGCTCTCGCCGGCCTCGAGCGTCGGAGCCGGCGAGCCCTCGGGGGCGACCGGCCCCTCGGCGACGGGCTCCGGCGGGGCCGTGGGGATCTCGTCCGAGACGACCCCCAGCACGACCGAGCGGCGGATCTCGATCTTCTTCAGCGGATAGAGCGACTTCACGCCGTGGGCCAGGAGCTTGGACAGCTCCCCCTGGATCATCTGCTGGACGAACTCCGCCGAGGTCCGTAGCTTCGCCTCCTCCGTGAGCACGGAGACGATCCGGTGGCGCAGCTCGGCCCGGAGACGGGTCTGGAGCCGCTGCTCGCCGACCGCCACGGGCTTGAGGACGATGTCGACGCCGTCCTTGGTCGTCACGCGGAGCGAGAGGTCGATCTTGGAGCGCTTGCGACGGGCGAGCCGCCGGACGTAGTCGCTGGTGAGGTCGTGGCCGATGAACCGAGCCTCGGCGTAGCCGTCGCCCGTCAGCCGCTCGATGCGGAACCGGAGCTTGACGTGCGCCTTGCCGGTGTCGACGGCGCCGGAGAGCTCCGGCAGGGTCGCCTCGAGGGTCCGGCCGACCAGCTGCTCCGGCTCGTTCGCGGCGGTCTCGCCGAGGTCGACGTGCTGGAAGAGCCCGGGGGCCCGGATCTTGAACCAGTGCTTGGACCGCCACTTGTCCTTGACGGTCCGGGCGATCGCGGGCTTCTTCGCCGCCGTCTCCTTATCGGCCATCGCGCGGGCGCCCGAGCCGGGTACCCTACTTCAATTTTGGGGCCCGCGCGCGGGCGGCGCCGGCCGGCCGGACGGACCCCGGCCACCGCCGGGCGCGACCCCGGCCAAAACTACATATCTCGAACCCAGTTGCGCGCGCCGTGAGCGCCTCCTCTCGAGAGGGACCGAGCGTCGGGACGAAGGCGACCGCCGCCGAGCTGAAGGCGGCGAAGGCGCCGGTGGACCCGCCGGCCGACCGCTTCCGGCGCCACGTCCTCAAGGCGCTGGAGACGCTTCACGGGCGGGGTCTGGACCGGCCGGAGGCGCTCCGGGCGCTGTTCCCTCGGACGATCCTGCCCGAGGCGACCTACGAGGACCTGATCGCCTCGCTGGTCTCCGGCGCCCACGTACTGTTCTTCGGGCCGTCCGGGGCCGGCAAGACGAGCCTCGCCAAGGACCTCTGGGACCTCTTCCCGAAGGGGGTCTGGGTCGTCGACGGCTGCCCGGTCCTCGACCACCCGCTCGCGCTGGTCGATGCTGCCGTGGCCGCACGTTTTCCCCCGTGCCCGATCTGCCGGCGGCGGTTCGCCCCGAGCGGCGACCTGGCGAGCTTCGACCCGACGATCGTCGACCCGGCGCGCGTCCCGGCGATCTTCGTCCAGCTCCGCGAGGGGTTCGGCTTCGCCCGGGTCCAGGGCAGCTCGGAGGTCTTCCCGGACCACCTGACGGGGAACATCAACCTCCGGAAGCTCGAGGAGGTCGGCGACCCGATGAGCCCGCTCGTCCTCGAGCCGGGCAAGCTGTTGCAGGCGAACCGCGGCTTCCTGCTGGTCGACGAGATCGGCAAGCTGCCCCTCGGGACGCAGAACGTGCTCCTCCAGGCGCTCCAGGAGGGGACGGTCACCCCGTCCAAGTCCCGGGAGAGCTTCCCCGCGTCGTTCGTCGCCGTCGCCACCTCCAACCTCTCGGACCTCGACAACATCAACGACCCGCTCTCGGACCGGCTCACGAGCCTGCATGTCGGTTTCAACGACCGTCACGCCGACAACCGACGGATCGTCGAGCTGGGCCGGGATCGGCCGGGCGACGTCTACCTTCCCGAGATCCTCGTCGACGCCGGGGTGCGGGTCGTGGAGGCCTGGCGCCTGCGGATGAGCGAGGACAACCCGGACGTCGGGGAGGTCGGATCGAACCGTACCTTGATCGACGTCGCCGAGCGGACGGGTGCGATCGCGGTCCTCGGCGGACGGAAGGTCGCGACCAGCGCCGACCTCAAGGCCGGCCTGCTGCACGCGATGCGGGGCCGCATCCGCGCCCGCAGCGGCGACTCGTTCCGCCAGAACGCCAAGCGGGTCGAGGAGTTCCTCGGGGAGTACGTCGAGCCGGCGCTCCGCCGCAGCGCCGGGGTCTACTGGTGCCGGTTCTACCGCGGGAACCTCAAGGAGTCGGCGCCGGACGCCGAGGCGCTCGTCGGCGAGGGCCGTCGCCTGAAGGACGACGCGGCGCTGGTCGGCGGTCTCGCCCGGGACGGCGCCGGCTTCCCCCGTTTCCGCGCCTTCGCCTCGTACATCGCCGAGCGCGAGCGTCCGGATCCGCCGACGGCCCCGACGGACGCCGCGGTCCAGGTCTTCCGCCTCCTGGAGGAGTTCTCGCTGTTCTCCTGCAAGGAGGAGGACCGCGACGACGCCCCCCTCTAGCGACGGCGTCGTCCTGCCGGACTGCGCCGCCTTTCCGGACGACGTGCGCTCCGACGACCTCCTGGACGCCGTCGACCGCGCGGCCCTGATCCGCGCGCTGGCGGAGGGGGGCGTCGAGGCGGCCCGCGCGCTCGTCGCCGCCCGCGCCGACGAGGACGGGGAGCTCAAGTCCCGGCTCGAACGGCTGCGCGAGCGCCTGCGGCGCCAGGCGGCCCGCCAGGTCGCCGAGCGCCTGGGATCGTACGATCGGCAGGTCGCCGAGCTCGACGCGCTGCGCCAGCGCTCGGACGCGGAGGTCGCCCAGCGGATCGCCGAGCTCGAGGAGCGGCTGCGCCGGGCCCGCAGCGTCGACTGGTCGAAGCTGCCGCCGACGGAGCTGTGGGACGATGTGGAGCGCGCGCTGCTCGTCCCCGAGGCGTCCTGGAACCGGCCGGCTCCGCCGCCCGGTCTCTTCGCCCGCCTTCGCGCGGCGTTCCGCCGCTTCATCGCCTGGCTGAAGCACCTCTTCTCCCGGTCCGCCCCGGCACCCCCGCCGCGGCGGGAACGGACCGTTCCACTGGCGGCCCTCGCCGCGGACGGCCGCGCCATCGGTCCCTCGGAGCTCGGCGAGGCGCTCGCCCGGCTCTCCGCCCCGCAGCAGCAGGAGCTCGCCGGCCGGGTGGAGGGGCGCCTCAAGTCCCGCGAGCGGGACCTCGCGCGCGAGGCGGAGGAGAAGCGCCGCGCGGCCGAGGCCCAGCGCCAGGCGCTGGAGCGCGAGCGCGAGGAGGCGCGGCGGCGGGCCGAGCAGGAAACGAGCCGGACCGTCCGCGACGCCGAGGCCCGCCGCCTGGAGCGAGAGCTGAAGGAGCGGGGGTTCGTCGCCGAGCGCGGCGGCGAGCTGCAGGTCACCTACGGCCTGGTCGAGCGGTTCGCCCGCCTCCTCCTCGAGGAGACGAGCCGTCAACTGCCGGGGGACGTTCGCCTCTCGCTCCGCGGCGGCGGCTCCACCGGGATCTACGAGAAGGCCCGGCTGCGCCGGGCGGAGGAGGTCGCGCACCTGGACGTCCCGAGCTCGCTCCTGGAGGCCCGGATGACCGGCTCGCGCCACATCGACGAGTCGACGAGCTTCGTCTACCGGGAGATCACCAGCGAGCGGGTGCACGTCGTCGTCGCCTTCGACCGCTCCGGCAGCATGTCCGAGGGCGGCAAGCTCGATGCGGCGAAGAAGTCGCTGCTCGCGCTCTACGTCGCGATCCGCCGGCGGTACCCGGACGCGACGATCGACGTCCTCGCCTTCGACAACGCCGTCCAGGCGCTGGACCTCGTGGAGCTGTGGGAGTGCCGGCCGGGGGCGTTCACCAACACCGCCGAGGCGCTCCGCGCCGCCCACCTGCTGCTGCAGGGCTCCCGGGCGAGCCGGCGCGAGCTGTTCCTCATCACCGACGGCCTCCCGGAGGCGTACACCGACGAGCTCGGCCAGGTCCGCTCGGGCCAGCTCGACGTCGCGATGGAGCGGACCCTGGAGCGGGCGCGCGAGCTCGCCACGGTCTCCCCCCTCCGGAGCGCGGTGATCCTGCTGAAGAGCGAGCACCCCGAGTACGAGACGGCCGCCCGGGCGATCGCCCGCACCCTCGGCGGCGAGATGGTCGTCACGGAGCCGACGCACCTCGGGATCGAGCTCCTCGTCCGCTGGGCCCACGGCACCGAGGCGGAGCGCCGGCCGCGGAGCATCCCCCCGTCCCCACCGCCCGTGGCGACCCCCCGCGGGCCCCGGGCCCGCCGGCGGCGCGGGGACCGGCGCATGGGCGGCTAGGCCGCTGCGCCTCGAACGTTCAAGCTTTATCGGAGGAGTTCGCCACTTCCCGCGAGGCGCGTATGCCGGAGAGCAACGACCAGGTCGAGTTCCGCCGTCATCTCAACGAGATGCGCCGGGCAGCGGGAGGGCTCGGCCGCGACTTCGCCAGTGAGATCTCCCAGCTCGACGACAAGATCGAGCGCATGGGGACCAGCGCCGCGCGCGACGCGCACGACCTGGCCCTCGACATCCAGGACGACCTCGCCCACCTCGGCCGGTCGCTCGACGAGGAGGTCCGCCGCATCCCCCACCGCGTCGCGGAGGCGGGCACGGCGATCAGCGCCGGGACCGCGCGGGCCGCCGGAGCCGCCCGCGACGCGATGGTCCAGGCCGGCAAGCGGGCGAAGGAAGGGACCCGGAACGCCCTCGCGAGCGCCGCGGGGGTCCGAAGGACCCCGATGCGTTCGTGGACCCCACCCGAAGGGGCGACGCGCGACCCCTCGGACGGCGGGACCGGCGACCGCTAGACCGGTCGGCCGGCCGTTCGCGGCTCGGCGGTCGCCCGGGCCGCCGCTACGGCGAGCGCGGCCCGGACCCGGTCGGCCGCCTCCGTGAGGTAGCCGGCGTCGAGGTCGAAGCCATCGAACGCGAGCCCGTGGCGGGCCGCGGCGACGGCGCTGGAGCCGATCCCGACGAACGGGTCGACGACCCGGCGGATGCGACGGAGGCCGTGCAGCTTCAGGCACCAGTCGGGCAGCTCGGCCGGGAACGTCGCCGGGTGCGGCCGGTCGCGCGCCCGGCGCTGGATCGTGGCGTACGGAAGGAACCAGGTGTTCCCCCGGCAGCGGAGCTCGGAGGCCGGCCGCCGCCACCGTCGGACGTTGGAGCGGTCCTGGTACGGGACCCCGAGCGCGAGGCGATCGATCGGCACGTCGCCGCGGAGGGTGAACTGGAAGACGTACTCGTGCGCCCCGTGGACGTACCGGCGCGAGACGAGCGGCTTGTAGTGACCGAGGGCGAGGGGCGGGCTCCGGGGCCCGTCGGACCGATCGAGCGCGATCGATTTGATCCAGTGCAGGACGTTCTGCAGCACGAGCGATCGCCCGACCTCGCGGGCGACGTCCCACGGGAGCCACGGGTCGCTCGGCATCCCGCCGACGTTCAGGAAGAAGGAGCCGTTCTCCTCGAGGACGCCGGCGACGACCGCCCCGAGGCGCCCGGTCCAGGCGAGGTACTCCGACCGGGGCCGGTCGTCGGCGTAGCCGCGGTACGGGACCCGGCGGTTGTACGGCGGACTGGTGACGACGACCGAGACCCGGGACGTCCGGCGCGGCAGTCCCGCGAGCGCCTCCTCGTGCCATAGGCGGACGGCGCGGCCCCGGCCGAGCGGGATCGTCGCGTACGGCCCGTCGGCGGGCGCGGCCGGCGGCACGCCTAACGGGCGGGGGCGGCCGGGCGGCCCCGCGCGAGGAACGCCTGCGCCTCTGCGAGCGCCTTCTCCGGCTCCTTGTAGTAGAAGGAGACCATCTGGCCGACATCGCGGTGCGTGAACGGGTTCTTCCGCGTCGCCTGCGCGTCGCGCGCCATCATCGCGTCCAGCATGATGACGCGGTTGCGGACCTCGCGCTCCATCTCCTTCATCGTCCAGTTGCGCATCAGCGCGACCCGTTCGTAGACGTAGGAGTGGCCGCTGAACAGGAACGTGTCGTCGGCCGGGTTCCACGAGTAGACCGAGTTCGTGATCAGCTCGTTCGTCTCCGGATCGAGCCCGACGATCTCCGTGAGCGACTGGACGCGGCGGGTCATCTTGGAGCCGACCTTCACCTGGCGCTGGAGGAGCACCAGGTTCAGGGCCGAGACGAGCGAGCGGGGCAGCGAGATCGGCGGGTTCTCCATCCGGTGGACCATCGCGCTGACGCTCTCCGCGTGGAAGGTCGTGTAGCAGGTCTTGCCGGTCGCCATCGCCTGGAAGACGATGAACGCCTCCGCGCCCCGGACCTCGCCGACCATCAGGTACTGCGGGCGCTGGCGGAGCGCCGCGGCGAGCAGGTCGAACATGTCGATCTCGCCCGGCGCCTTGCCGCTCACCGCGTTCTTCGCGCCGTAGCCGGCCCGGGTCAGCGACGGGACCCAGTTCTCGTGCGGGAGGTTCAGCTCCCGCGTGTCCTCGATGGAGACGATCTTCATCTGGGGCGGGATGAACAGCAGCGTCGCGTTCAGCGTCGTCGTCTTGCCGCTCGCCGTGCCGCCGCAGACCATCATCGACTGCCCGGCCTCGATGGCGATCCAGAGGTACGCCATCATCTCCGAGCTCATCGTCTTGAACTTCAGCAGGTCGACCGGGGTGAACGGGTTGTCCCGGAAGCGCCGGATCGTGAACGAGCTGCCGCGCTTGGTGACGTGCGTGCCGAGCGTCGCCTGCAGCCGCGAGCCGTCCGGGACCGTCGCGTCCAGGATCGGGTTGGCGACCGAGATGTGCTTGCCGGACCGCTGGGCGAGCCAGATGACGAAGTCGTCGAGCTCCTGGGCGGTGTCGAACTTGAGGTTCGAGCGGATCGACCCGTACTTGCGGTGGTAGATGTACAGCGGGATGCCGACCCCGTCGCAGGAGATGTCCTCGACCTCGGTGTCGACCATGGGGACGTCGACCTTCCCGTAGCCGATGAAGTCCCGATCGAGGTAGTAGAGGATCCGCGCCTTGGTCGTCGGGCCCGGCGACAGCTCCCACTCCTGGAGCAGCTTGTCGACCATCCGGCGCAGCTCGTCGACCTTCGCCTCGGGGTCGTGCTCGGGGAGCGGCTCGAAGGCTCCGACGAGCGCCGTCCGGAGCCGCTCGGTCAGCTCCCGCTCGATCGGCGAGAGCGGTGGCTCGATCACCTCGTACAGGTGCTCGTTGCGCTGGGAGTGGATCGTGATGCGGACGTAGGAGACCTTCGGCAGGATCGGCACGAGGTCGAGCTCCTGCAGCAGCGGGTCCTTCAGCGGGGCGAGCGGGGTCACCTCGCCCGCGCCCTGGCCGGAGACGCCGAGCCGGGCGAGCTTCACCGGGCGCGGGGTCACCGAGCCGCGGCGCAGGACGGCGCCGAGGCGCATCCACGGCGAGAGGAAGTCGTGCGCCCCCTTGTCGCGGGAGGTCAGGCCGTCGTCACCGGTCATCTCCGCGCTGCTCTCCGCCATCTCCCCTCCTAGGTGTGCAGGATCGGGACGAGGAACCGCATGAGGACCCAGCCGACGCCGAGCATGATGGTCGCGTGCTGGAGACCCTCGGCGATGCGGCCGTTGTACAGGACCCCGGCCATGATCCCGTCCCCGACGGCGTGCACGATCACGGCGACGAGGAACGCGAGGAAGAGGATCGGCACGAAGGTGAACTCGAGCGTCACGGCGCCGCTCGAGCCGAGGCCCGAGTGGGAGATCCCCTCGCCGGCGGTGATCATCTGCGGCAGGAACACCGCCGCCATGATGTAGATCGTGACGATGAAAACGAAGAACGAGATGTAGATGACCGTCACGTAGGTCATCATCGAGATCTTCCGGGACTGGTCCGAGAGCTGGGCCTCGCGCGTGTCGTGCGCGACCATCGTCAGGACGTCGGCGACGCTGCCGCCGGCCTCGTTGGCCCGGGTCACGATCGAGACGACGCGCTGGGTCAGCGGCGTCGGGACCCGCTCCTCGAAGAGGCGCAGCGCGGTCGCGACCGGCACGCCCCACTCGAGCTGGCTGGCCATCTTCTTGATCTCCTCGGTCAGCAGCCCGTAGCGCCCGTTGCTCGCGACGACGATGGCGTCCGAGAGGGTCATGCCGAACCGGCCGGCCTCGGCGACGTCCCGCAGGAAGTCCGGTAGCCGGTCCTCGATCTTCGAGATCCGCCGCTGCTTGGCCGTGGCGACGAACCCGTAGGGCGCCATCAGCGCGAGCATGCCGAAGACGAAGAAGTCGATCGCCGGGTTGACGCCGGTCCCCTCGCCCGGTCGGACCTGGATGTTCAGGACGCCGGCCCAGTTGAGGCCGCCGATCACGAACAGGATCACGCCGACGACCGCGCCGGCGATCAGGCAGATGATCTCCGGCGTGAAGATCGACGGCCGGTCCGCGGCCGCCATACCCGCCGGCCGGACCCGCACGACGGCCGGCACGCTCGCGGTCGCCGCGGCCATCGTCAGACCATCTCCTGCGCGAGCGAATACATGAAGAAAATGAAGGCGAACTGCGAGACGGGGATCATCCCCAGCACGATCCCCCACAGGATCGTGATCATCCCCGCGCCGCCCCCGCCGATGATCGCGAAGATCGCGATGATGATCACCAGGAACAGGGGGAACGCGACGACGACCGTGACGAACGTCTCGGCCATCAGGCCCATCGTCTCGACGCGCTGCTGGACCTCCAGCTTGTGCTCCCGCTCGAACTGTTCGGCCTTCAGCAGGAAGTACGGTTTGAGCTGGCCGCCGCTGGTCGCCGTCGTGACGACGCCCTGGAGGAAGTCCTGGAACTTCTTGGAGGGGGTCCGCTGGGCCCCCTGGCGGATCGCGGTGAGGATGTCGACGCCGAGCAGCTCGGTGTCGCGGGTGATCCAGGCCGCCTCCTCGGCGACCTCGCCGTAGATCTTCTGCCGGCCGAGCTCCTTGAAGATCTGGTCGATGTTGACGTCCGCCGACGCCATCGCCGAGACGAAGCTCATCGCGGCGCCGATCCTCCGGTCGATCTTGTGGCCCCGCTGGGTCGCGGTGGAGGCCGGCATCCCCTGGCCGACGAAGAACGTGCCCACCGGCACGAGGATCGGCACGGCGACGGCGGCGAGCAGCCCGAAGAGCGTGGAGCCGGAGACGATCAGGAAGACGCCGAAGCCGATGCCGACGACGACGCCGACGATCCCCGCGACGAGCGTCGCGGCGTAGATCGTCGCCATGAACTCGTCGGCGCGGACCCGCATGTGCGCCTTGACGAGGTTCTCCTCCAGGAGGACGTTCGGCTCCTGGGCGCTGACCCGGGCGCCGAAGACCCGCCAGGCCCACAGTTCGAAGCCGTTCAGCGACGACGGGGTCGGCTGCTCGCCCTTGCGGACCCGGATGGGGCGCGCGGCCGCCGCGCTCGGCGCACCGACCCGGACGGTCCCGGTCGCCATCGCTAGCTCCGCTTCGGCGGCGCGGTCTTGGGGGCCGCCGCGGCCGCCGGCGCCGGCGCGGCGGCCGGCTTCGCCGCCTGGACGCGGGCCAGGACCTCGTTCGGGTCCTTGTAGTACTGCGCGATCGTCTGCCAGAGCTGCCGGTAGTCGTTGATCTTCTGATCGACGAGGAAGCGGATCACCGCGGTCCGCCGCTGGAACTCCGCATCCATCTCCTCGGAGGTGTAGTTGCGGATCTCCATGATCTTGTCAAAGAGGAAGGAGTGCCCCTTGAACACGAAGCCGTCGGTCGCCGGGTCCCACTCGTAGACGGTGTTGGTGATCAGCTCGTTCGTCTCCGGCTCGAAACCGACGATCTCCAGCACCTGCTTGAGGCGGCGGACGACGCCCTTCTCGGTCCGGGTCTGCAGCTGGATCACGACGTTGTTCAGCGCCGAGAGCAGGATCCGGGGCGTGTTGATCGGCGGGTTCTCCAGGCGGTTGACCATCGACTTCACGCTGTCGGCGTGCATCGTCGAGTAGGTCGTGTGGCCCGTCGCCATCGCCTGGAACATCGTGTACGTCTCCTTGCCGCGGACCTCGCCGACGATGATGTAGTTCGGGCGCTGCCGCAGGGCGGCGCGCACGAGGTCGAACATGTCGACCTCCCCGGCCGCCTTGCCGTCGGCCCCTCGGTCGCCGGTCCCGCTGCGCGTCGCGCCGGGGATCCAGTTCTCGTGCGGGAGGTTCACCTCGCGGGTGTCCTCGATCGAGACGATCTTCGAGGTCGGCGGGATGAACAGCGCGATCGCGTTGAGCGTGCTCGTCTTGCCGGAGGCCGGCCCGCCGCAGATGATCAGCGACTCGCCCTGCTCGGCCGCCAGCCAGAAGTAGGCGACCATCTCGGCGCTGGCGCTGCCGACGCTGACGAGGTCGACCGGCGTGAACGGCCGCTCCTTGAAGCGCCGGATCGTGAAGCTCGCCCCGCGGGTCGTCACCTCGCGCGCGTACGTCGCCTGGACCCGGTGGCCCTCGGGCGTCGTCCCGTCCAGGATCGGGGCCGAGACGCTGACGGCCTTGAGGCACCGCTGGCCGAGCATGACGATGAACGAGTTCAGCGACTCCTCGTCCGGGAAGACGACGTTCGTCTTCACCGACTCGAACTTCGAGTGGAAGACGAAGAGCGGGACGGCGACCCCGTCGCAGGAGATGTCCTCGACCTCCGGGTCGAGGATCAGGGCGTCGGCCGGTCCGTAGCCGACGAAGTCCCGGAGGACGTAGTAGACGATCCGCTCCAGCGACAGCGGGCTGAGGGGGATCTGGCGCGAGCGGAAGTAGCCCTCCGCCTCGCCGCGCAGGTAGGCGCGCTTGTCGGTTCCGGAGAGGTTCGCGATGTCCGCCCCGATGATCTTCGTGAGGGTCTCCTTGAGGTGCCCGACGAGCTGGCGCTCGTGGGCGGAGAGCTGCGGCTCGATCACCTCGTAGAGGTACTCCTTGTTCTGCTCGTCGTAGGTGACCCGCGCGTAGGAGTACGGCGGGTTCACCGGGCGCAACTGCAGCTGCTTGATGTGGGGCCCGGCGAGCGCCGGGATCGCCGTGATGAACGTTCCGGGCAGGTCGGTCGTCGATTCCGGCTCGGCCTCCGGGGCGATCGGAGCGCCCGCGACGGTGCGCGGGACCCGGACCCGGATCGAGCCCGACACGCTACAGCCCTCCCGCGTTGAAACCGATCTGGTCCTCCGCGATGAAGGCGACGGCGTAGTTGACCGCGCTGACGGTCAGCGTGATCGTGAACGTCGCCCCGATCGAGGCGATGCAGTCCGCGAAGGTGAGCGGGGTCGCCACCGGTCCGCTCGCCCCGGCCATGGTGAGCGACCAGCCGGTCGCGCCGAGCGCCTCGTGCGTCTCGTTGTAGAGGTAATTGTACCAGCCGCAGAGGTCGTAGACCCCGAGCGTCATCGAGATGTTGAACGGCTTGGACGCGCCGATCCCGGTCGAGCCGGAGGGCGGGGCCGTCGTGAAGTGGCCGTAGGAGGTGTAGCGCGTGTGCGAGAGGAGGTGGCTCGTCACGACCTTCGAGCCGATGCCGGTGAAGGAACTGGCGTTGCCGAGCAGCAGGAGCATGCTCGTCTGGAAGGTGACGTTGCCGGCGGTCTTCGTGAGGTTGAACAGCGGCGGCGCGACCATCCACTCCCGCCCGGCGCCCTGCGAGCCCAGGATCGCGTCGCCCAGGAAGTAGTACGTCTCCGGCGTGTAGTAGCGGTTCGGGACGGTGACGGCGAGGTAGTTCGTGGTCGCCGTCTGCACGAACGGGTGGTTCTGCCCGCCCTTCGTGGTCGCGCCGGTCGTCCAGCTCAGCGAAGCCCAGGTGCAGGCGCCGATCTCCGCGGGGGCGCCGCCGGAGCCGAAGCCGCCGGTGCAGCCGGAGAGGTAGGAGAGCGTCGCGACGGTCGGCTGGGCGAACAGCGGCACCGACTGGGAGCTGACGGTGAACGGCACCTGGTAGCTCGGGAAGTCCCCGATCAGGTACTGCTGGTCGACGCCGGCCTTGAGCGTCGCGAGCGAGGTGATCAGCCCGTTGGAGAGCTGCGCCTCGTTCTCGTCCATCCAGAGCGGGACGTACTGGGTCAGGAAGATGCCGAAGAGGGCGAAGAAGACGAGCAGCGAGAGCAGGGTCCCGACGACCGCGACGACCCCCCGGCGCTCGCGGCGGAGCTTTCGGGCCCGTCGATAGCCCGCGCGGGCACGCAGCCTAGTCCGCTCCGCCATTCTCTGCCGTTGGGACGCCCCCGCTTCCCACGGCAGCGGCTCTTAGGTCGGGTTGGGGTATAAATAGCTGCCCGAGCGGCCGCCGGTCCGCGCACGAAACGTAAAGCCGACGGGCCCTTGGAGCGGCCGGATGGTACTCCGGGAGATCTCGCTCACGCTGCCGAACCGGCCGGGGGCGCTCGCCGGGGTCGCCCGGACGCTCGCCCGCGAGCGGATCAACCTCGCGGCGATCGGCGTCGACTCCAACCAGGGGCGCGGGCGCATCCGGCTGATCGTCAACGACCCGGACCGCGCCGTCCGCCTCCTCTCCGACGCCGGCTACGAGACGGAGGTCCGCGAGATGCTCGCCGTCCGTCTCGAGGACCGTGCCGGCAGCTTCCTCAAGGTCCTGGAGGCGCTCGCCGAGGAGGGCCTGAACATCCAGTCGGTCGCGATCCTGGTCGCCCGGGAAGGGAACCACCCCCTGGTCGCCGTCTCCACCAACGACCTCGCGCGGGCGCGCCGGGTCCTCCAGAAGGCCGGATTCGCGAGCCGCGCGGCCGAGGGCCTCGTATCGAACGGCGACCTGCTCGCGAGCGCGCCGAGCATCCCCGGCGAGACCGTCGGCCTGCTGCTCTGAGGCGTCCCTCCCGGGTCCGCCGGGGCGTCGCACAAACGGTATGAATCGAGGGGACTGAGCGGCCGGCGCGCGGTTGTGGTCTAGTGGTTAGGACGGTAGCTTCCCAAGCTACCTACTCGGGTTCGAATCCCGACAACCGCATCCGGTCCGCCGGCGCCCGTCCTCAGGTCGGCGGCAGGCCGCCCGCCAGGGGGGTCGCGCCCCGGTAGGCGCTCGGCAGGAGATCCGGGTCGATCTTGCCCGTCGTCGCATAGCGGTAGAGAGCCGCCCGGAGGATCCCCTCCGCCGCGGCGCCGATCAGCGCGACGATCACGCCGACGGCGATCCCGACACCGATCAGTCCGAGGCCCAGGACGATGGCGCCGCCGGCCGCCTCGACGATCCCGAAGACGAGGAGCAGGAACGCCGCGAAGATGCCGAGACCCAGCAGCAACCCGAGGACGAGGTTGGTCACCAGGGTCCGTCCGAACGTGGAGCCGAAGAGGTGCGCCGAGCGCTTCAGCGCCGGCCAGGGGCGCTGGTCCTCGTAGAGGAGGACCGGGATCATGAAGTAGGTCACGACGCCCCAGGAAAGGCCCGCGACGACGCCGATCAGGACCCCGACGATCCCCTTGAACCGGGCCGCGATCGCCCGGATCAGCAGCCCGACGGTCGCGGCGATGAGCGCCCAGACGAGCAGGCGGCCCAGGTGCGCGCGGGCGATCCGCCAGCCGTCGGCGGCGCGCGGCTGTTGGCCGTCGAGCTTCAGGGTCGCCGCCCCGATCAGGGCCGCCGTCCCGTAGACGCCGAGGAACGTCATGGCGAAGTAGGCCAGCAGGAACAGGACGATGCCCACCGCTTCGGCGACGTTCGTCGGCGCCGGCCCGCCGAGCCCCGGCGCGAAGAGGGCGAACTCCCCGACGAGGAGGAGCGCCAGGACCCCCAGGATCGAAAGGCCCGCGAGCAGCGGGAAGACCAGCAGCGCGCGGTCCTCGAAGATCAGGCGGAACGCCGTCTTCGTCAGCTTCCAGGAGTCGGAGAACGTGCCGGTCACGGAGCGTGCGCCCGACGCGCGGACCCGCGCGCCGTACATGAGCGGTCGGGTCGTCGAGCGACGCGCCGCTCTCCTCAGGTCCCGGCTGCCTGACTCGAACAGGCGACCTGAGGATCTCCACGGGGGCTGCCGGAGACTCCGGCAGTCGCGCCTACAGTCCCCCGCTCTACCACTGAGCTAAGCCGGGACATCGGCGAGAACCGACGGGCGGCCTATAAACCCTGCGACGCGCGGCGCGCGGGGGGCGCCGCCAGCAGGCGACGCAGCCGTTCGGTCACATCGCCCGGAGACCCGGCCGCATCCAGAGGCCGCAGCAGGCCCGCGCTCCGGTAGTGCTCCAGCAGCGGCGCGGTCTGTTCCGCGTAGACCCGAAGCCGCACCCCGACCGCATCCGGGCGATCGTCCGGCCGTTGGTCCAGGGCCGCCCCCTCGCGATCGCAGCGGCCCTCCACGCGCGGCGGCCGGGAGGTGACGTTGTAGACGGTCCCGCAGGTCGGGCAGACGCGCCGCCCGGTCAGGCGTTCGACCAGGACGGGCCGCGGCAGCTCGAACCAGAGGACCGCGTCCAGCGGGCTCCGTCGGGCGAGCTCCTTCGCCTGCGCGAGGTTGCGCGGGAACCCATCGAGGACGAAGCCGGTCGCGGCGTCCGGCTTGCGGAGACGCTCGCCGAGGATCTCGAGGACGAGGGCGTCCGGCACGAGGCCGCCGGCCCGCATGTGGGCGTCCGCCGCCTTTCCGAGCTCCGTCCCCTCGCGGACGGCGGCGCGGAGCATATCGCCGGTCGACAGGTGCGGGACCCCGAGCTCCGCCGCCACAATCGCCGCCTGGGTCCCCTTCCCGGCGCCGGGCGGTCCGAGGAAGACGAGCCGGCGCGCCGATGCGGCCGGGGCGGTCACGGACGGGCCCCCGGCGCCCCACCCACGAGGGTCCCCTGGAACGGCGCCCCGACGAGCGCCTGCTCCAGGTTCGCAAGGTCCCGGCCGGCGACGATCGCCAGCGGGATGCCGGCCCGCGCGAGGGTCTCGGCGCCGAGCCGGTCGAACGGGAAATGCTGCCCCGGACCGCCCTCGACGGAACGGCCGACCAGCGCCCGGAACTCGGGCCAGCCGATCCGATCGATCCGTCGGGCGCCGGGGTGGGTCGCCGGATCCTGATCGTAGAGCCCATCGACATCGGTGGCGTTCACCAGCCGCGCCGCGCGCAGGCGGGCGGCGACGAGCGCCGCGACCGCGTCCGTCGTGTGCCCCGGCTCGGTGCCGCCCAGGACGACCGGCGAACCGTGCCGGAGCGCCTCGACCGCCTCCCGGACCGTCGAAGGCGGATGCGACGCCGTCGGGAGTCCGATCCGACCGGCGAGCAACCGCGCGTTCAGACGCGTCACGTCGATCGCGAGCTCGTCCTGCTCGACGGCGGTGAGCCCGAGCTCCGCGCCGAGCCGGATGTACGCGCGTGCGGTCCGGCCCCCGCCGGTCGTCACGACGAGCGGGTGCGGCCGGCCGACGCGGGCGAGCAGCTCGGCGAGCCGACCGACGTACTCCGCGTCCCGCTCGTCCCGCAGGAGGACCGAGCCGCCGACGGAGAGCACGAGCGGCGCCGCCGACCCGCGCTCGCCGGCGGCCATTCGCGGGCCGGAGGGGCCCGGCGAGATA
>JASHTI010000105.1 GCA_030040625.1 Thermoplasmata archaeon | reverse complement strand
GGCCCCGACGCCGACACCGGCCGTTGTAGCTGCGGCGCCGCTGGGGGCCGCCGCCCCGGTCCCGGCGCTCGCGGCCAGGCTCGCGTTCGCGGCGGTGTTCGTTCCAAGGCTCGCTCCTTCGTCGCCGGCCATCGCGGTCATCGGGGAGATCCTCGGCCGCGCGGTAGATACGGCCGTGTCCCGCGATCGGGCCCCGGGATGGGACAATCCGGGGCCGGTCGAGAGGCCCCGGGGCCGCCGCGCCGGCCCGCGAAGCGAGGCCTTTAACTCCGGGGGCGCTCGCCGGCGCTGAGCCGAGGTGGCAGAGTGGTTAATGCGACGGACTGCAGATCCGTTTCGTGGGGGTTCGAATCCCTCCCTCGGCTTGACCGCCGACCGATGAATCCCCGGTCGGCCACCCGTGCCCGGGACCCGCGGGCCCGTCCGTGAGCGCGGCCGCGCCGGCCGGCAGCCGGTTCGGCGCGGTCGAGATCGGGCTCCTCGCACTGACGAGCCTCGTCTGGGGCGCCGCGTACGTCGCCATCCGTCAGGGGCTCCTGCTGGGCGCCTCACCGCTCGCGTTCGCCGCCGCGCGGTACGCCCTGTCGGCGGCGGGCTTCGCGGCGCTCGCGGCGACGCGCCGGGAGGCGCTCCCCTCCCGCGGCGCGGCGGCGATCTCGGCGGTCGTCGGCGGGACGCTTGTCATCGGGCTGTACGGCGGGCTGCTCTACTGGGGCGAGCAGTTCACGACCGGCGGCTACGCCGCGGTGCTCGCCTCCGTGGCACCGGTGCTCACCGTCGGCGTCGGGTTCCCCCTTCTCGCGTCGGAGCGGCTCGGTTCCCGCGGGCTCGTGGGGATCGCCATCGGCTTCGCGGGGGCGGCGATCCTCGTGGGACCCGAGCTCGCCGGGAGTGCGCTCGGCACGTGGCAGGGGCCGGTGCTCGTGCTGGGCGCGATGGCGAGCGTCGCGGTCGGTACCGTCCTGCTCCGGCGCTACGGGCGCGGGCGACAGGGGCTCTGGCAGCTGGGCATCCAGTTCGGGGTCGCCGCCGGGCTGCTCAGCTTCGCGGGGGTCGTGCTGCCGGGCCCCGAGCGGCTGCCGGCCGTCGCGGGGATCTACGAAGCGCTCGCCGTCCTCGTTCTCCTCTCCTCGATCGTCGGTTACTTCGCCTACTTCGCGCTCCACCACCGGGTCGGTCCGCTCCGCGCGAACCTGGTCGCCTACCTCGTGCCGATCGTCGGGGTCGGGATCGGCACCGGCCTCTTCGGCGAGCCGGTCACGCCCTGGGAGATCGGGGGGGTCGCCGTCGTCCTCAGCGGCGTGACGCTGGTCCTCTGGGACCCCGGACGGCGCTCCGGCAGCTGAGCCGGTACGACGGGCACCGGACGGAGGGACGGCCGTTCAGGGGAGCCCGACGCGGGCGAGCAGCCGGGCGAAACGCGGGTCGTCTCGGATGCGGTCACCGGGCGGGCCGTAGCGCCAGGGCCGGCTGGAGAAGCGACCGGCGTCCACGGTCGTCGTGAGCCAGGCGAAGCAGCGATCGACGTCCCCGAGGCGGGCGTAAATGAGGGCGAGCTGGTTGTCCGGGCGCTCGGGCTCGCCGAGCGGCTCCAGCCGCTGGGCCTCGCGACGCGCCTCGTCCGGCCGGCCCTCGGCCAGGAGGAGCATCGCGCGCCCGAGCGCCAGCTCCGCTCGGCCGGGCAGCAGCCGTTCGAACGCCTGGATCGCCGCCCGCATCGATGCGAGATCCCCGCGGGCCTGGGCGAGCGAGAAGGCCCGGTCCTGGTAGAGCAGGCCATCGGCCTCGAGGGTCCCCAGGCGTTCGAGCAGGCTCCCGGCCCGCTCCAGCTCGCCGAGCTGGATGCGGAGCGAGACCTCCTCCGCCAACCCGAGCGTCGAGAGCGGATCGAGCAGCTGCGCCTGGCCCCACTCCGCCAGCGCCTCTTCCGGGCGGCCGAGCTCCGCGAGGAGGGTCCCGTACCACTGGTGGGCCTCGGCGTAGCTCGGGTTCAGCTCGAGGGCGCGGCGGAGACTCTCCTCCGCCTCCCGCCACCGGCCCGCGCCCAGGTGCCGGGTCGCCAGCGCGGTGTGCCCTTCGGCGAGGGCCGGGTCGAGCCGGATCGCTTCCCGGGCGTGATGCTCGCTGAGCGCCTGCCACTCCGCCCGCGGCCGGTGGTGGTGGAGTCCCCCCAGGATGGCGTGTACTTCGGCGAGCCCGGCGTGCGCGGAGGCGTTCGAAGGGTCGAGGGCGAGCGCACGCTCGAACTGGTCGGCCGCCTCCTGGAGGTCGGTCTGGAGGATCCGGCGCATCGCGGCGCGACCGGCCAGATAGGCGAAGTACGAGTCGGGCCGAGGCAGGGGCCGCCGGTCGAGCCGGGCCGCCTCACCGACCAGCAGGCGCAGGCGGAGCGCCTCGGCGACATGGCGCGCGAGCTCGGACTGGAGCGCGAAGACATCGTCCAGCGCCCGATCGAACGTCGCGGCCCAGCGGTGCTCCTGGCTCTTCACCTCGATCAGCTGGACGGTGATCCGCAGACGTGCGCCGGCCTTTCGAACGCTCCCTTCCAGCACCCAGGCGACCCCGAGCTCGCTGCCGACCTCCGGGATCGGCTTCGGTCGCGTCCGGTACGGCTCCACGGACGTCCGGGCGATCACCCGGAGGCCGGCGAGCTGGGAGAGGACCGTGATCACCTCCTCGGTCAGCCCGTCGCCGATGTAGGCGTCGTTCGGGTCCGGCGAGATGTTCGTGAACGGAAGGACCGCCAGGCGATCGGGCGCGTGGGCGACCGGGGCCGGGCCGAGGGCCGCCCAGGGCAGCACGATGCGGAACGCCTCCACGGCGCCACCCACCCCCTTGAGGCGCTGGGGCGGCAGGCGCTCTAAGGCGAGGTCGAGCTTGCCGTCGAGCTGGTCGTAGACCTGCCGGGAGACGGCGACCCCGCCGGGCTCGGCGACCGGCTGCAGACGGGAGGCGACGTTCACGGCGTCGCCGAAGATGTCGTCGCCCCGCTCCTCGACGTCGCCGAGGTGGACGCCGATCCGTAGCTCGATCGGCGAGGCCGCGCCCGCGTTCCGGGCGTGCAGGGACGTCTGGATCGCCACGGCGCACCGGGCCGCCTCGAGGGCGCTCGCGAACTCCACCAGGAACCCGTCGCCGGTGGACTTCACCTCGCGCCCGCGGTGGGCCGCCAGGATCGGGCGGACGATGCGCTCCTGCTCCTCCAGGAGCCGGAGGGCGTCCGCCTCGTTCGCGCGGGTCCGGGCGGTGAAGCCGACCATGTCGGTGAACATGATCGCCGAGAGCCGCCGGCCGGTCGGCACGGCCGGAGCGAAGCCGGCGGACAGAAAACGGGCCCGGACCGTCCGGTGGACCGGATCCGACACGCGGCGCGCTCACCGCCTGTGAGCATCGCTTAAGCGGCGCACGTCGCTCGACCTCTCGCATGGCCGCCCCGGCGCTTCCCTCCGCCGACCGTCCGGCGGACGACGTCGTGATCCACGCGGCCGAGCTCCGCCACAGCTACGACGGCCGTCGCGTCGCGTTGGACGGGATCAGCTTCCAGGTCCGGCGGGGCGAGATCTTCGGGCTGCTCGGCCGCAACGGCGCCGGCAAGTCGACGCTGATCAAGGCGATGACGACGCTGATCCAGCCGACCTCCGGGACGCTCCGGGTCCTGGGCTTGGAGCCGGCGCGCGACGGCCGACGCATCCGCCAGCGGATCGGGGTCGTCCAGCAGGGGGAGTCGTTCGACTTCACGACCGTGCAGGGGAACCTGGACGTCTACGGCATGCTCTGGGGCGTGCCGACGGCCGAGCGCCAGCGTCGCCGCGAGGAGCTCCTCGCCCGCTTCGACCTCGCCGGGATCCGCAAGCAGCGCGCCTGGGACCTCTCGGGCGGGCAGAAGCGCCGCGTGCAGGTCGCCCGGGAGTTCATGCACGACATGGACATCCTGTTCCTCGACGAACCGACCGTCGGGCTCGACGTGATCATGCGCCGGGAACTGCTCGACTCGGTCCGCGCGGCGGCGCGCCGAGGGCTGAC
>JASHTI010000104.1 GCA_030040625.1 Thermoplasmata archaeon | reverse complement strand
CCGCACCCCCACCCCCGGTGGCGGCAGCGCGGCGGCGGTCGTGGCCGCGCTGGGCTGTGCGCTCGGGGAGATGGTCCTCGCCTACTCCGTCACGCCCGCCGTGCCGGACGCCGAGCTCACCGCCCTGCGGAAGCGGCTCACGTCGGCTCGGGCGACGTTCCTCCGGCTCGCCGACGACGACAGCCGGTCGTACGAGGGCGTGCGGGCGGCCCGGCGACTGGCGAAGGCGAGCCCGGGCGATCCCGGTGCCGCGGCGGCGGTCCTGTCGGCGCTGCGGGGCGCGGTCGCCGTCCCGCTCGAGACGGCGCGGCGGGCCCGCCAGGCCGCGACGGAGATCGCCGCGGTCCGGGCCCGGACCAAGGCGGCGCTCGTCAGCGACCTCGTCACCGCCCTGGCCCTGCTCGGAGCGGCCCGCACGGGGGCCCTCGCCAACGTCGAGGTGAACCTCGCGGACCTGGCGGCCGCCGGCGAGCCGACGGACGGGCTTGCGGGCGAGATCGCCCAGCTTCGCGAGGGGCCCTAGCGTGGACGCGCCGGCCGACGCGGCGATCCCGGCGGCTCGGCCCTGGGTCGCCCTCAATTGCGCGGTCTCGATGGACGGGCGCCTCGCGTTCGCCGAGGGGGCACGGGCACGCCTCTCGTCGCCGGAGGACCTCGCGCGGGTGCAGTGGCTCCGCGCGGAGGTCGACGCGATCGCGGTCGGCGTCGGCACCGTTCTGCTGGACGACCCGTCCCTTCGCGTGCACTGGGAGCTGATCGGCGCGACCGGTGGTGCGGAACCGACCCGGGTCATCCTGGACGCCTCCGGACGGACCCCGCCGAAGGCCCGGGTCCTCGACGGGACCACGCCTACGATCGTCGCGACCAGCCGGCGGTCGTCGCGGACCTACCCGGCCCATGTGCGCACCATCGTCGCGGGCGAGGGGACGGTCGAGCTGGCCCGCCTCCTTCCGGAGCTTCGGCGTTCGGGCGTCCGCCGGCTCCTGGTGGAGGGCGGTGCCGGTGTCCTCGCGTCGTTCGCCCGCTCCGGGCTGTTCGATCGATGGACGGTGTACTACGCGCCGCGCGTCATCGGGGGCGCACGGGCGCCCCCGATGGTCGCCGGCCCGGAGAGCCCGGGGATGGAGGCGACCGTGCCGCTGCGACTCGACGGCGTCGAGCGTCTCGGCGAGGGGTTCGTCGCCCGCTATCGGCCCGGAGCGGAACCGACCGACTGACCCCACGGCCCGCGATCGCCGCCCGGGTGCCGCTTAGGGCTCACGTTCATATCCCGGTGGCCGGCTCCACGGCATCGGGCGCGGGCGCGCCCCAGACCGAGGAGCGGCACCGACCCGACGATGACGACCACCAGCCTCCCACCCCCGGCCCCACCGCCCCGGGAGTCCCTGCCGCTGGGCGTCGCGATCCTCTCGGTGCTCGTCGGGATCTACGGCTTCATCCTCTTCGTCTTCGGGCTCCTGCTCTTCGGGGCCGTCGTCGTCAGCAATCCGTACCTGGCGGTCCCGACGACCCTGAACCTGACCGGCTACGAGCTGGCGGCGTTCGTCACGATCTTCGGGCTCGTGATCCTCGGCATCGCGATCGCGCTCTGGCGTCTCCGGCTCTGGGCGCTCGTGCTCGCGATCCTCTTCCTGCTCTACGAGCTCGTCGCCTACGCCTACGCGGGCGCCTACGTCTCCGTCGGGTTCATCCTCGCGCTCGTGATCCTCGTCTACCTGCTGGCGGTCCACCGCCACTTCACCTAGCGCGTCCGGGGCGACCTGTTATCTTGCGCGCCGCGTCCGTCGCCGGGCGAGGAGCCCGCCGATGAAGCTCGTCCACTTCACCCTGCAGGACCAGTTCCACTTCGGGATGATCACCGACGCGAACGAGTACGTCGACCTCGACACCGCCTGCCGCGACTACTACGGCGTGAACCCGGTGAAGGGCGCCGATCCGAGCCGCTTCCGCGACATGCAGGCGTTCTTCGCCGGGGGCGCCGACTCGGTCGACCTCACGAAGAAGATCCTCGGCTACATCGACCGTCGCCGGGCGATGGGCTGGACGCCGCGGGCCGCGACGGGGGCGCGCTACCTGTTCAAACCGGAGGAGGGCGTCAAGCTGCTCGCCCCGGTCGTGCGCGGGCAGAAGATCTACTGCCTCGCGGCGAACTCGCGGAGCCACCTCGCCGAGCAGGGCAAGCCGGCGCCGCCCCGTCCGTACGTCTTCGCGCGCTACTTCAACGCCCTGGTGGGCCCGAGCGAGTCGCTCGTCCTGAACCCGGCCGGCAGCTTCCCGGACGTCGAGCTCGAGCTCGCGTGCGTCATCGGCCAGCGCGGGAAGCGGATCCCCGCCGCCAAGGCGATGGAGCACGTCGCGGGCTACACGATCGCGCTGGACATGGGCTACCGGGACCTCCAGTACCCGAGCGACAGCGCCGTCGACTGGGTGATGGGCAAGGGGTTCGACGCGACGATGGCCGTCGGGCCGTGGGTCGTGCCGAAGGAGGAGGTCGGCGAGCCGTACCCGCTGGCGATGGAGCTCAAGGTCGGAGGGACGGCCCGCCAGAAGGGCGACACCGCCGACTACGTCTTCCGGATCCCGGAGATCCTCGCGCACCTCTCGCAGGGGATCACCTTCGAGCCGGGGGACCTCGTCTCGCTCGGCAGCCTCGGCGGCACGCCCGGCTTCGAGTTCGGGAAGGAGAGCCGGAGGCTGAGGGCCGGCGATCAAATCGAGGCGTCGATCGAGAAGATCGGACGGCTCGTCATCCCGGTGCGGGCCGAAGCGCCGCCTCTCCCCGCAGCACCAGGAACAGCGCCTGCGGCGTAGGCAGCTCGTCGGTCGCGCCCGCCGTCCGGTGCAGCCCCCAGCCGAAGGGGTGGCGCACCTCCGTCAGGAAGGTCACCGGGACGGTTCCCTCCGTCTCCGGTAGCAGCGCGTCCCGGAACGGGTCGAAGTCGGGGATCGCGTCGCGTCGGACCGCCACCACTCGAAAACCGGTCCCGCCGTGGAGCGAGCCGGGGAGGCGGATCAAGCGGTGAATGTCGGTGGTGACCGGGGCGTCCGTCTCGCCCTGGACCTCCACGCTCCCCCGCCGTACGACCGCATCGAGGAGGGCCCGGCCGTCGGCGCTCTCCTCGAACTCGTGCAGCCATCGCTGGGTGAGGATCCGCTCGAGCCCGCCCTTGCGCACGAGCCGCTTGGCCCAACGACGGGCGACCTCCGGCGAGATCCCCCAGCTTTCCATGTCGGAGACCGCCCGAAGCTCCCCGTCCTGCTGCCACTGGTGCAGGAGCAGGTTGAACCCTCGGGCCACGCGGCCCTTCCAACCCGGGGCGTCCTCCTCGGCCAGCCGCGCGGCGCTCCGGACGGAGGCGCGTCGCGCGGTCGCGCCGGCCTCCACCGTGGCGTCGCCGGCGACCCGCCCCGAGCGGACATCCTCGCGGACCTGTTCGATCGCCGCGCGCGGCTCGACCCCGGTGCCCAGGACGTAGTCGACGAGCTCGCGACGCTCCGCGCTGGTGAACGAGCGGAACCTCTCGTCCCGGACGTGGACGTGGTAACCGCGTCCTCCGGAGAAGACGAGGGCGGTCGCGTTCGGGTCGATGCCGAAGTCGCGGATCAGGAAGTCGTCGTAGAGGTCGAGGAGCCGGCGCTTGACGAGCCGAAGCTGGCCGGCGTAGTCGAGCGTCTCGGCCCCCCGCAGGTGATCGGCGTCCAGGTCGAAGATCAGGTCGGCGCCGAGCCAGCCCTTGGCGGCCATCGTCGGCTCCGCAGGCGCCCGGTAGTAGGCCGAGGAGTAGTAGACGTGGCGGGGGACCGCCTCCCGGAGATAGCCGGAGAGCGCCTCCGCGCTCGGCACGGTGGCGTGGCGCCGCATCAGCGTCGCCTCGGCGAACGGAAAGAGCGCGATCTCGCGGTGGGCGATCCGCTCCGGGGCCGGGACCGCTGTGGCCTGGTAGTACCGGGCGAACGCGACGCGGGCCCAGGCGAGGGTAGGCGCGTCCAGCGGGACCGTCTTCGCCATCGGGCTACGAACCGTCCGAGGGAGCCGGATCGGGACCCGTCGCCTCCTCGATCGCCGCGTCGCGACGCAGGCGGGCGAGCAGGTGGAAGACGGTGGAGTGCTCGCTGCCCCGCAGGAGGAGCTCCACGGCCCGCGTCGCGCGCTCGAGCTGGTCCTCCCGGCCGATGAGCGCGACCGTCGAGCCGTAGACGCTCACCGAACAGCCGGAGAGCTCCTCAATCCGGGCGCGCGCACGGCCGCCAGTGCCGATCACGCGCGAGCGGATCCGTCGCAGCGCCGCCGTCTCGTGGTGGCCGGTGGTGACCTTGATGTCCAGGATGCCGAGGAAGGTGTTCTCCCGGGCCAGCCGCATCGCGCGCTCGGGGGAGAACCCCCGGCCGATCGCGAGCGCGATGTCGCGGGCCTTCATCGCGGCCATCGGGTCGGTGTCCGGCGCCTCGACGGTCACCTCCCCGTCCTCGGCGTCGATCGAGACGGCGGCGCCGGTCGCCTCCGCGATCGCCCGCTTGGTCCGGCCGCCGGGGCCGATGAGGACACCGATGCGATCCTCCGGGATGCGCGCGTAGAGCACCGGCATCTACGTCTCCGTCCCCTCGCCGAGCCGATCCCCGCCGACCGCCGCGAGGAAGTCGGCCGGCTCCACCTCGTAGCCCAGTCGGCCAAGGAACCGGGCGAAGTTCGTCACGTCCCGCTCGAGCAGACGTCGCGCCTCCGGGTGGTCCGTCGCGATCGCCTGGGCGACGTCGATGATCACCACGTGGCCGTCGTGGTACAGCGTGTTGTACGGCGAGAGGTCGCCGTGGACGAGCTTGGCGTCCCGGACCATCCGGCCGAACTCGGCGACGAGCTCCTCGTAGAGCGCGGCCGGCGCATCGATCGGGACGTCCTTCAAGCGGGGCGCCGCCCCCTCCGCGTTGCCGATGTACTCCATGACCAGGACGTTGCGCCAGTGCCCGAACGGGCGCGGCGCGCGGACGCCGGCGTCCTGCAAGCGTCCGAGGATCGTGTGCTCGCGTCGGGTCCAGGCGAAGATCAGTCCGCCGAAGTTCCGGACGCTCGCCTCCCGCCGCAGCTCCTCGAGCGCGTACGCCGGCAGCCGGCGGAACGTCGTGTTCGAGATACGGTAGATCTTCACGGCCCGGAACTCGCTCCCCTTGGAGGCCCGGAACACTCCGCCCTCCTTGCCTGACGAGATCGGGTGGTCGAGCAGGTCGAACAGGCCCTGGTTGACCAGACGAGAGACGGCGAGCAGGGTGCCGTGGTCGAAGAACTCGTCGAGGAGCTTGCGCTGGTCGAGCTCCTTGCGGCGGTCCTCGAACCGCTCGCGGCGGGGAGAGACGAGGTCCACGGTGCGCGGCACGGCCGCCGGAGCGGCGGGGCCCTCTTAGTCTCTCGGCCGGGCGCGCGCGCGTGGCGCCGGCGTAACTCGGGCTTTATCCGCGCCGGCCGGCCTAGTCCGGCCGTGTTCGCGACGTTCCTCACGCCCGCCCCCAGCGGAGTCCGCCCGCTGACCGCGGCGCGCGCCCCGGCCCCGGGCGCCGTCCTCCCCGAGCTCGCCGCGCGCCTGGAGCGGCCGGCCGACTATCCGGAGCTGTACCGCCTCGTCCGTCGAGCCGTCCACGAGGTCCTCGGGGTCGAGCGCCCGGGACTCGGGCTCGCCCTCGCCGACCTTCCCCCCCAGCTCGGCGCGTACTGGCAGGTGACGGGCAACCTCATCGTGCTCAACGAGGGGCTCGTCGAAACGATGCGGGCGCACGCCCGCTCTCCGCTCGAGCTCAACGCCTTCGTCTTCGTCGTGCTCGCCCACGAGTACCTGCACGCCCTCGGCTACCTCGACGAACGGGCCGTCCGCCGCGTGACCGCGCGGGTCGCCCGGGGGGCCTTCGGGGCCCGGCACGCCGTCACGCGGATGGCCGAGGGGAACCTCTGGCAGATGTACCCGTTCCTCGCCGCCGCCCCCGGCGGCGACGGCCAGCGGCTGCGGGTCGTGCGGGGCTTCGACCTGGCGAGCTCCGAGACGTACATCCGCTGAGGGGCCAGGGCCCGGCGGGCTTATCCTCGGCATTCGCCTCCGCTACCCCGCTCCGTCCATGGTGATCGACGCCGCGGTCGGGATCCTTCTCGTCGTCGTCGGGATCGTCCTGCTCGCCTCCGAGCTGGTCCACCCGGGCGCCCTGCTGTTCATCCCGGGCTCGATCCTGCTCGTCGCCGGTTTCCTCTACCTGTTCTTTCCCACGTACCTCCTCGACAGCCCGGTCGGGCCCGTCGCGATCCTCGTCGCCGCGTTCGTCGCCACGGCGGTCGAGATCTTCTACTACCGTTGGGTCGCACCCACGCACTGGCCGCTGAGCACGACGACCGCCGGGTTGGTCGGTCGCGAGGGGATCGTCCTGGTGCCGATCGTCCCGAACACGCTCAAGGGGAAGGTCCGCGTCGATTCCGAGGTCTGGTCCGCCCGGGCCCCCGTGGGGATCGCCGCCGGCACCCGGGTCCGCATCGTGCGGGGCGAGGGCGTCTCCGTCCACGTCGAGGCCGTGGCGGAGCCGGCGCCGCCGGCCTAGCGTCGAGCGACCAGCAACGGTATTGTCCCTCTCGGTCCTCGGCGGCCCCAGCCCCGGGGGGCGCTCGCGGTGGTCGATTACACCCTGATCTTCGTGGTCCTCGTCCTGGGGCTGATCGTACTTCTCGTCCTGCTCACCCGGATGATCTACACGATCCAGCCGTACCAGCAGGGGATCGTCACGCTGCTCGGCTCCTACAAGCGCATGATCAACCCCGGGTTCAACCTCGTGAGCCCGCTCTCGGTCGTCCTCAAGCTCGACCTGCGGACGCAGGTCCTGGAGGTCCCCCGCCAAGAGGTCATCACGAAGGACAACTCGCCGACGAACGTCGACGCGATCATCTACATCAAGGTCGTCGACGCGCCGAAGGCGATCTTCCAGGTCCAGGACTACCGGGTCGCGACCCTCGCGCTCGCCCAGACGACCCTCCGGTCGATCATCGGCGACATGGAACTGGACGAGGTGCTCTACAACCGCGAGCGGATCAACACCCGTCTCCGGGACATCCTCGACGAAGCGACCGACAAGTGGGGCGTTCGCGTCGACGCGGTCGAGATCAAGGAGGTCGACCCCGTCGGCCCGGTCAAGGCCGCGATGGAGGAGCAGACGGCGGCCGAGCGCCAGCGGCGGGCCGCCGTCCTCCGCGCCGACGGTGAGAAGCGCAGCGCCATCCTGGTCGCCGAGGGGCAGAAGCGCTCCCGGATCCTGCAGGCCGAAGGGGTCCGGCAGTCCCAGATCCTCGAGGCGGAGGGGGCGCGGGTGGCGACGATCCTCTCCGCCCAGGGCGAGAGCCAGCGCCTGCGGATCCTTTCGCTGGGAGCCGGGGTCCTCGACTCCAAGGCGATCACGGTCCTCTCGCTGGACACCCTCTCCAAGGTCGGCGACGGCCAGGCGACGAAGATCCTCTTCCCGTTCGAGTTCTCTCGACTCATGGAGGGAGCCAGCGAGTACCTCGGCGCCAGCCGGACCGTGCCCGACCGGCCCCTCAACACGCTCGACGACCTCGAGAAGCGCGTCGGCGCGATGGACGATATCCTCGGGCCGATCCCGCGCCAGGAGGAGCTCATGACCGACATCAAGTCGATCGAGGACGAGCTGCGGGCCGAGTCCGGGGACGCGGCGACGATCCCCGGTCCGCGCGGCAGCCGGGCGGGGGCGGCCCCGACCCTGCCCCCGGCGGACGAGATCGCCCCGCCGCCGGCGGATGCCGCCGGTCGGACCCGGGGCTACTCCGCGCCCCCGCCGGTCCACCGGCCCGCCGAGCCGCACGGCGACCCTCCCTCGCTGGACCCGGACCGACCGGCCGCGCCCGCGCGGCGACCGCCCCCTCCGCCCGATCCGGACGACGCCTAGACCGCGCCGCCCCAGCGGCCCCGGCGGGACCGGAACGTCGGCGATAGTCGCACCGGTCTTAAGGGGCGCCCGGGCTCCCGAACCTCGATGGGCGGGCTGCGCTCGGAGCGGGACGGCGCCGTCCTCCGGCTGACGATCGCGCGGCCGGACCGGCTCAACGCGTTCGACGCCCCCACGATCCGGGAGCTCCGGCTCGCGCTCTCCGCCGCCGCGACCGACGCCTCGGTGCGGGCCCTGCTACTGACGGGGGAGGGGCGGGCGTTCTCCGCCGGGGGCGACGTCGCCACGATGGACGAGCACCGCCGCAGCGGGACCCTGCCGCAGTTGTTCCACGAGCTCACGGGCGAGCAGGAGCTCGCCGTGCGCGAGATCGTGGGGATGCGAAAGCCGGTCGTCGCCGCCCTGCCGGGGGTCGCCGCAGGCGGAGGGCTCTCCCTGGCCCTCGCCGCGGACTGGCGGATCGGGGCCGAGGAGGCGCTGCTCGTGCCCGCGTTCCCCGGCCTGGGCGCCGTTCCGGACGGCGGCCTCACCTACTTCCTGCCGCACTTCCTGGGCGTCGGCCTCGCCCAGGAGCTCCTGTTCACGAACGCCCGGGTCCCCGCGGCGCGGGCGCGGGAACTGGGCCTGCTGCACGAGGTCGTCCCGGGCGCCCAGCTCGCCGAGCGGTCCGCCGCCCGGGCCCGCGAGCTCGCGGAGGGCCCGACGTTCGCCTACGGCTGGACCAAGCACCTGCTGCAGAGCGCCTTCCACGGCAGCCTCGCGAGCCAGCTCATGCTGGAGCGACGGGGGGCGGTCGAGGCCGCGGAGGGCCCGGAACTGCCCGAGGGGATCGCGGCGTTCCGCGAGAAGCGGAAGCCCCGGTTCCCGGGCCCGGCTACGGCGACGCCGCCGCGCTGACCGGCGCCCCGTCCCACGGCCGCGCGAGCGCCGCCTCGAGACGCCCCCGTACCCCCGGCCACTCCGACCGGAGGATCGAAAAGACCACGCTCGTGCGGTACCCGCCGTCCGCGAGCCTTCGGTCCTCCCTTAGCGTCCCTTCGCGGAGCGCGCCGAGCCGCGCGATCGCCCGCTGGGAGCGCTCGTTCCGCAGGTCGGTCTGGAGCCAGACCCGGTGGGCGTCGCCGATCTCGAAGGCATGGCGCAGCTGCGCGAGCTTCGCGTCGGTGTTCAACGGCGTGCGCCAGAACGCCGAGTCGAGGAAGGTCCCTCCGATCTCCACCGAGTCGTTCTCCGGGTCGATGTGGATGTACCGGCTCATCCCGACGACGGTGCCGGTCGACCGGAGCCGGGTGACGAACGGTAGATCGATCCCGGAGGTCTGGCGCTCGAGGAGGAGGCCGATGAGCCGGCGCACGTCCGCGACCGTCGGCCCGACCGGCGCGACCAGGAGCCGGCTCACTTCGGGGTCCCGGGCGGCGTGCCGAAGGGCCTCCGCGTGGCCCGGCTCCAGCGGCTCGAGCGCGACGTACCGCCCCTCCAGGCGCTGGGGCGGTCGGAACGCCGACGCGCGCATGGCCCGCCCGATTCCCGCGAAGCCATAACGCCCGCGTGGGCCCGCCGGACGGAGCGGCTCGCCCTCGAGAACGGACCGGTTCCGGGGTGCCCGTTAAATAACGACGGGAGGTCGTTGGTACGCTCGTAGGCCAGCGGAGGAGCATCGATGGACAGCGGGGTCACGACGTTCATTGTCTTCGCGGTCGTGGCGGGCCTGTTCGGCGGGGGCTCGCTCCTGATGAACCGGGCGCTCGGCGCCAAGCGCCGGCGCTCCTACCTCGAGGGGACGACCTACGAGTGCGGCGAGGAGGCCGAAGGGGAGGCGCAGATCGACTTTCCGACCCAGCACTACACCTTCGCGATCGTGTTCGTGGCGGTCGATGTGCTCGGCTTCCTGCTGGCGCTGTGGGGGCTGACGTTCCGGAGCACGAACTCCGCCTTCGAGCCGATCCTGATCGCGGCGGCGTTCACGGCGCTCGCGATCACCGGCATCTACTACGCCCTGAGCGGCGAGAAGAGGTGGGTCGTCTGAGCGCGCCCGCGACCTCCCCGGGGGCCGGCGCCGCACCGGCCGCGGTGCCCGCCGAGCCGGCGGTCCCGTTCGTCGAGATCGAGGCGGTCCGGGCGAAGGAGTTCGTCCCGGCGGCCAAGGAGGCGCTGACGGCGCTCGTCGCCGAGCAGGGTCAGCGCAAGCTGATCCAGCCGGTCTTCAACTGGGCCGGCCGCAACTCGCTGTTCCCGCTGCACTGGGGGCTGGCCTGCTGCGCGATCGAGTTCGCCGCGGCGTTCGGCGCCCGATGGGACGCCGAGCGGTTCGGCGTCGTCCCGCGTTCCTCGCCCCGCCAGTGCGACCTGCTCATCGTGAACGGCACCGTGACCTGGAAGGTCGCCCACAAGCTCGTGACCCTCTACGAGCAGATGCCCGAGCCGAAGTGGGTGATCGCGATGGGGAACTGCGCGACCGGCGGGGGGCCGTTCCGGACGGCGTACTCGGTCGTGCCGGGCGTCGACAAGCTGGTGCCGGTCGACGTCTACATCGCGGGCTGCCCGCCCCGGCCCGAGGCGATGCTCGACGGCATCCTCGAGCTCGAGAAGCTGATCCGCGAACGCAAGGAGTGAGCCGGCCCGGTCGGTCCCCGGCGGGCCCAGGAGGAGCAGTGCAACCGGCGGACCTCGAACAGGCGCTCCGGCCGCGCCTCGGCGAGCACCTCCTCGGCGTCGAGCCGTTCGAGGGGACGGCCGGGAAGGTCCGGTTCGACCGCTCGGCGGCGGTCGCGACGTTCCGCGCGCTGCACGACGAGCTCGGCTTCACCCACCTCGCGATGATCGGGGGGATCGACTGGGTCGCGCACCGGGAGGTCGTCTACACCCTCTGGTCCGATGCCGCCAAGCAGTACGTCTTCCTGTCGACCACGGTCCCCGCCGACGACGCCCACGTCGAGTCGGCGAGCGGCGTCTGGCCGAGCGCCAACTGGCACGAGCGGGAGGCGTGGGAGATGGTCGACATCACCTTCGACCACCACCCGGACCTGCGCCATCTGCTCATGCCGGACGGCTACGCCTTCCACCCGCTGTTGCGCTCGTTCAAGCTCCACGAGCCCGAGGAGCTGGAGGTCAAGGTGCGCCATGTCTGAGATGTGGATCAACATGGGGCCCCAGCACCCCATGACCCACGGCCTCTGGAACCTGCGGGTGCGGATCGAAGGGGAGCTGATCCGCGACGTCGACCCGGAGATGGGCTACCTCCACCGCGGGATCGAGAAGATCAGCGAGGACCGGCACTACAACGAGGTGATCACGCTCATGGACCGCTGCTGCTACGTCGCGGGCCTCGCCTGGGAGCACCTGTACATCCGCGCGGCGGAGCAGGCGCTGCACGTCGACCCGCCCGAGCGCGCCGAGTACCTCCGGGTCCTCTGCGACGAGTTCCAGCGGCTCGGTTCCCACCTGATGTGGTACGCCGCGTTCGTCCAGGACCTGGGCCTGATGAGCCCGTTCCTGTACGGGATGCGGGACCGCGACCTCGTCCTCGACCTCTTCCAGAGCTACACCGGCGCCCGCATGACCTACGAGTACATGCGGGTCGGCGGCGTCCGCAACGACCTGCCGCCCGGCTTCACCGCGAGCGCCCGGAAGGTCCTGGACTGGCTCTCGGACCGGTTCCGCGAGTACGACCAGCTCTGCCTCGGCTCGACGATCTTCCGCAAGCGCTGCGACGGGCTGGGCGTCCTCAAGGGACCGGACGCGGTCCACCACGGCGTCACCGGACCGATGCTGCGCTCGGCCGGGGTCAAGCGCGACCTGCGCAAGGACCGGCCGTACGCCGTCTACGGGCAGCTCGACTTTGACGTCGCGTTCGCCGACGGCGCGGACGTCACGGCGCGCTACCTGGTCCGGATGGAGGAGATGCGCCAGTCGGTCCGCCTCCTGCGCCAGGTCCTCGACTGGCTCGACCGTCACCCGGGCCCGGTGATCGCCGAGCACCTGCCCCGCTGGCTCGGCGCGCCGTACGCGCCGATCGGCCTCGAAGGCTACCTACTGAAGCGCAACTACCCGAAGGGCGTCGGCTTCTCCGCGGTCGAGGAGCCGCACGGCGAGGCGCTCGCCTACGTCGTGAACGAGGGCGGCGAGCACCCGTACCGGGTGAAGTTCCGTTCGCCGGTCTTCGCGAACCTCAGCGCCGCGCGGACCTACCTCGTCGGCTACCACGTCGCCGACATCCCGCCGATCATGGGCAGCGTCGACGTCTGCGTGGGGGAGGTCGACCGCTAGGTCGGGGCTCGGATGTCCAGCGCGACGCTCTACTCGGTCTCCTACGACCTCAGCCACACGCTGCTCTTCGCGCTCGGCGGGCTGATCGGCGGACCGCTCGGTCGGCTGCTGGAGAACGGCGATCTGGTCACCGGGATCGGCGTGCTGGTGTTCGCGGCGCTGCTGCTCGCCGCGAGCATGCTCAACACGATCGTGCTGATCTGGTACGAGCGCAAGCTCCTCGGTCGCTTCATGGACCGCCGCGGCGCGATGCACGTCGGCTACGCGGGACTCCTGCAGAACTTCGCCGACGGCCTGAAACTGTTCCGCAAGCACACGACCCGGCCGCGGGAGGCCGACGAGGTCGGCTTCTACTTCGGACCGACGGCCTACCTCGTGACGTCGCTGATGATCTTCGGCATCCTGCCGATCTCGACCGGCTGGAACTCCGGGCCGATGCCGCTGAGCCTATTGCTCGCGCTCGTGATCTTCTCGTTCGCCCCGCTCTTCATCTTCGTCAGCGCCTGGTCGAGCAACAACAAGTACTCCCTGATGGGCGGCCTGCGCTCGGCCGCCCAGATGATCGCCTACGAGGTTCCGCTCCTCCTGGCGGTCGTCGCGGTCGTCGTCGTCGCCGGGAGCTTCTCGCTGACGACGATCGTCTACGAGCAGCAGAACTACTGGTTCTGGGGCCCGCTGATCGTCGCCCTGATCGTCTTCGTCGCGGCGATGCTCGCCGAGATGGAGCGGATCCCGTTCGATCTGCCGGAGGCCGAGGCGGAGCTCGTCGAGGGATGGAACACGGAGTACGGCGGGATGCTCTTCGCCTTCTTCATGCTCGCCGACTACCTCCGGGCCCTGGTCGGCAGCATCCTCATCGTGCTGCTGTTCCTCGGGGGGTGGACCCTCCCGACCTGGCTCCCCGGCAGCCTCACCGCCTGGCCGCTCGCGGGGATCTTCTGGTTCATGGTCAAGACCTACCTCGTCTTCGGGCTGTTCGTCTGGATCCGGGCCTCGCTGCCGCGGGTCCGGACCGACCAGCTGCTGCGCGTCGGCTGGAACCGCATGATCCCGCTCGCGCTGCTCAGCGTTTTCCTCGCCGCGGCGCTCGTGACCGTGCGCTGCGTCCCCGTCTTCGGCTGCGTTCCGTCGCCGGGGGCCTAGGCGGAGCGAGGGGGGAAGGAGCATGACGGAGGAGGGGGCGCCGGGGGCCGGGACGACGACCGAGGAGAACCCGGTGCTGTACGTCGCCCGCCCGATGGCGACGGCCGCGCGGCAGTTCGTCAAGAGCCTCGTCCGTCCGTCGACGATCGTCTACCCGTACGAGCGGCTCGAGGACCCCCGCTTCCGGACCGAGGTCGCCGTCGCCTCCGGCCGCCCGATCGGCGTCGGCCAGGTCTGGGACAACTACCGGGGCGTGCACGCGCTGAACATCGCGACGTGCATCAGCTGCAATCTCTGCGCGTTCAGCTGCCCGGACCTCTGCATCGAGATGGTCACGGTCCCGGGACCGGACCCGAAGAAGCCGAAGAAGTGCCCGCAGATCGACTACGGCAAGTGCAGCTACTGCGGGTTCTGCTCGGACGCCTGCCCGGAGGGTTGCCTGACGATGACGACCCGCTACGAGCTGTCGACGCCGCGCCGCGCGGAGATGGTCTACTCGCCGCAGCGGCTGTTCGACGTCTTCCGCTCCAAGCTGCCGATGAACCCGATCCGGCTCGAGCGGCCGGAGAACGAGGACCGGATCCTGCTGGACCCGCCGCTCTGCATCGGCTGCAACGCCTGCGCGCGCGACTGCCCGACCCAGTGCATCACGATGGTCGACGTGCCGAAGACCGACCCGAAGCCGGGTCAGAAGCCGGCGAAGCGGATCTGGAAGGAGCCGGTCGTCAACGACTCGGACTGCGTCCGCTGCGGCACCTGCATCAGCGTCTGCCCGAAGGAGTGCCTGTTCTGGGGGGGCCCGCCGTGAGCCTGGCGGAGGCCGCGTTCGTCCTCCTCGCCCTCGTGGCGGTCGTCACCGCCCTCGCCGCGCTGCTCGTGCGCGAGCTGGTCCACACGATCATGTGGGTCGCGATCTTCTTCGTCGACCTCGCCCTGATCTACTTCCTCCTCAACGCGACGTTCCTCGGGGTCCTGCAGCTCGGGGTCTACGCGGGCGCGGTCACCGTCCTGCTCCTCTTCGGCATCATGGTCACGCGCAAGCGGATCTTCTCGCGCGAGGCGGCGACCGGGCTCGGGGCGGGGCCCGTGGCGCTCGCGCTCCTCGCCTTCCTGTTCGTGCTGACCGCGGTCGGGGAGCTCCCCCAGGGAGAGTCGGTCCCGATCGCCTACGCGCCGGCGGCGCTGAGCGCCGCCCTCTTCTCGACGTACGGCCCCTGGGTCCTGCTGCTCGGCCTGACGATGCTGACGAGCGTCAGCGGGGCGATCTACCTGGTGCGGGAGGGCCGCGAGTGACCGCCGGTCTCAGCGAGTTCGGCTTCCTCGCCCTCTCGGCCGCCCTGCTCGCGGTCGGGCTCTTCGGCGTCCTGACCCGGCGGAACTTCGTCCTCCTCCTGATCGCCATCGAGATCGCGATGAACGCCGCGATCCTGAACTTCGTCTACTTCGCCGGCTTCGCGCCGACGGCGGCGAGCGGGCTCGACGGCCAGGCGACGGCCGTCGTGCTCATCGGCTTCGCCGCGACCGAGGTGGCGGTCGGCCTGGCCATCGTGCTCGCGCTCAACCGGGCGCGCGGCTCGATCAACGTCGCCGAAGCGACCGAGCTCAAGCTGTAGGGGGGAAGACGCGACGCTCGGCTGGGCCGAACTGTTCGAGGGGGCGTACCTCGTCCCGCTCGTCTACGTCATCGCCTTCGCCGTCATCGGGCTCGCCGGGCCGCGGCTCGCGCGGCTCGAGTGGGGCGGCTGGATCGCCGTCGCGGCCTCGGGCGTCGCGATGGTCCTCGGCGTCCTGATCGGCGTCGGCGAGGCGTTCTTCCCGGGCCGGACGACCAACGTCCAGCGGCTCTGGCTGCACCTGCCGCCGGCGCCGGCCTGGCCGAACGGCTTCTCGCTCGTGATGGGGACGCTGGTCGACCCGCTCTCGGCGCTCGTCCTGATCGTCGTGACGGTCGTCGGGTTCCTCGTCGTCCTGTACTCGATCGGCTACATGCACCAGGACCGCGGGCTCGCCCGGTACTACGCGGAGATCCAGCTGTTCCTGGCGGCGATGAGCGCGCTCGTCCTGGCGAACAACCTGCTGGAGTTCTTCCTGTTCTGGGAGCTCGTCGGCGTCTGCTCCTACTTCCTGATCGGCTTCTACTACGAGCGGCCCAGCGCGGCGAGCGCCGCGAAGGAGGCGTTCCTCGTCACCCGCGTCGGCGACGTGATGTTCCTGCTCGGGATCTTCATCCTGTTCGACCTGTACAGCGGGGCCGGCGCCGCCGGCGGCTGGGCGGCGAACGGCTTCGTCTTCGTCCACAACGGCGCGCCGTACCTCCAGGGCCTGCAGAGCCACTCGACGCTGGCGACGATCGCCGGCATCATGATCCTCGGAGGGGCCGCCGGCAAGAGCGCCCAGTTCCCGTTGCACGTCTGGCTGCCGGACGCGATGGAGGGCCCGACGACCGTCTCCGCGCTGATCCACGCGGCGACGATGGTCGCCGCCGGCGTCTACCTGCTCGCGATCACGAGCGTGTTCATCGGCTTCACCGCCTTCGACGACCTGCTCATCGTGGCGATCGGCGGTTTCACGGCGTTCTTCGCCGCGACGATGGCCGTCGTCCACGCGGACATCAAACGGGTCGTCGCCTACTCGACGATCAGCCAGCTCGGCTACATGGTCCTGGCCATCGGGGCGGGGTTCACCTCGGTCGGGCTGTACCACCTGTTCACGCACGCGTTCTTCAAGGCGCTCCTGTTCCTCGCCGCGGGCTCGGTGATCCACGCCGTCGGCACGCAGGACCTGTTCAAGATGGGCGGGCTGCGGCGCACGATGCCGCTCACGGCGACGGCGTTCGCGGTCGGGGGGCTCGCGCTCGCCGGGATCCCGCCGTTCGCCGGCTTCTGGAGCAAGGACGACATCCTCGCCTCGGTCTACTCGGTCCTCGGCGCCCATCCCGACTACTGGCCGTTCTTCCTCCTGGCGCTCGCCGCGGTCTTCCTGACGGCCTACTACATCTTCCGGGCCTGGTTCCTCGCGTTCTCCGGCGAACATCCGCGCGCGGCGTCGCTGCCGCACGCCCACGAGGGTCCGTGGACGATGCAGGTCCCGCTGGTCGTCCTCTCCGCCCTCGCCATCGGCGCGGGCCTCCTCGGCTTCCTGCCGGGGATCGCGCACCTGCTCGGGCACGGCTCCGCGCTGAGCGGCATCGCCAACATCCCGCCGGTCTACGGCCTCCCGCAGATCGGCCTCTCGGCGGTCAGCGTGGGCCTCGCCGGCGCCGGTATCCTCGTCGCCTGGCGGATGTGGGGGAACGGTCGGGTCTTTACGCTCGCCGAGACGAGCGCGGCGCAGCCGGTCCGCCGCCTGCTGCTGAACCGCTACTACATGAAGGCGGCCTACGACTGGGTCGGGGCCGGCGCCGTCTACACGGTCGCCCGGGCCGCGGACTTCGTCGATGTCTACGTCATCGACGGGACGGTCCACGGCTTCGAGCGCGCCTTCGCCGCGTTCTCCGACCGGCTGCGACGGATCCAGTCCGGCGTCGTGAGCGACTACGCCAGCTACCTGGTCGTGGGTCTCCTGATCGTCTTCGCGATCCTGCTGCTCGTCGCGCCGTTCGTCCTCGACCACCTCGGAGGGGGGTGAGCCCGCCGTGCTCCCACTGATCTCGATCGTCCTGGCGACCCTCGCCGCCGGGACGGCGCTCACCTTCCTGGCGGGCGCGCGGGCCCGCTGGGTGGCCCTCGCCACGTCGATCGCCTTCCTGGGCGAGGTCGCGTTGATGTTCCTGGACTACACCGGCTGGCCCGGCTACGCCGGGACGCCGCTGGTCCCGGGCTTCGCCGAGCAGGAGACGCACGCCTGGATCCACCTCTCCTGGCTGCAGGTGAACTACACGGTCGGGGTCGACGGGATCTCCCTGGTCCTGATCCTGCTCACGGCGATCCTGCAGATCGCCACCGTCGTCTACTCGTGGGGGGAGTCGAAGCGGCCGGCCGGTTACTTCGGCCTCGTCCTGCTGACCTGCTTCGGCTCGTTCGGGGTCTTCGTCGCGCTGGACGTCCTGCTGTTCTTCCTGTTCTGGGAAGCGGTCCTCGTGCCGATGTTCTTCCTCATCGGCTACTGGGGCGGGCCGCGCCGGCGCTACGCCGCGCTGAAGTTCTTCGTCTACACCCACGTCGCCTCGATCGTGATGCTCGTCGGGCTGCTCGCGACCGTCTTCTACTCGGGCGCGACCAGCCTCGACTTCGCCGCCGTCGATGCGAGCGCCCGCGGGCTACCGGCCATCGACCAGTCGTTCCTGTTCCTCGCGCTGTTCTTCGGCTTCGGAGTGAAGTTCCCGATCGTACCGTTCCACACCTGGCTGCCGGACGCCCACGTGGAGGCGCCGACCGGCGGCTCGGTGCTGCTCGCCGGCCTCTTGCTCAAGCTCGGCGGCTACGGGCTGATCCGCTGGGGGGTCGAGGTCCTGCCGACCGGCTTCCTGCACGACCGGCCGGTCCTCTTCGCGGTCGCGTTCCTCTCCATCGCCTGGGGGTCGGTCGTCTCGCTCGCGCAGCGGGACCTGAAGCGGATGATCGCCTTCTCGTCGATCAACCACATGGGGATCGTCCTGCTGGCGATCGCCCTCGACTCGTCGCTCGGCCTGCTGGCCGCGGTCCTGCTGATGTTCGCGCACGGGATCGTCAGCGCGCTCCTGTTCATGTCGGCCGGCTCGGTGCACCACACGTTCGGGACGCGGGACCTCGCCTCGTTAGGCGGGATCACCCCGACGGCCCCGGTGCTGGCGACGATCGTGATGGCGGGCTCGCTCGCCTCCCTCGGCCTGCCGGCGCTGATCGGGTTCCCCGCGGAGTTCGCCGCGCTCCTCGCGACCTGGCAGGGGCTGCAGTACTGGGTGCTGATCCCGTTAGGGATCCTTGTCGTCACGGCGGCGTTCTACCTGTGGATGATGCAGCGGATGCTCTTCGGCCCCGCCCGGGCGGTGCCGCCGTCGGCGCACGACGTCCCCTGGTTCGAGGGGGTCGGCATGGGCCTGCTCGTGGGGCTCACCGTCCTCTTCGGCATCCTCCCGAGCCTTCTCGTGAACGTGATCACGAGCTCGCCGGTGCACGGCTTCCCGGGGCCGTGAGGGAGGGACCGGAACGATGACGGACGCGGCGGGGCTCGCGGCGACCTTCGCCCCGGAGATCGTGGTCCTCGCCGCCGCCCTGCTCGTCTTCCTGCTCGATGTCCTCGGCGTCCGCCGCCTGGAGGCGGTCGGCGGCGTCGCGGTCGCCGGCAGCGGCCTCGCCTTCCTGCTCGTCCTCGCCGACCTCGGGTTCGCCCCACTGGCGGCGATCCGGACGATCGGGGCGGGGGCGATCAACGTCGCCCCGGCCGCGGGAGCCTCCCCGCTGTACTTCGTCAGCTCCTTCGGCCTCGTCTTCCAGGCGTTGTTCCTCGCCGCCGCCTTCTTCGTCGGCCTCGCCTCGCTGAGCCGCGACCCCCACGAGCCCGGCGCGCCGATCTTCTACGGGCTCCTGTCGCTCGCGACGCTGGGGATGCTGCTGGTCGCGCTGGCGAGCGACCTCATCTTCCTCCTGCTCGCGATCGAGATCACCAGCCTGGCGACGTACCTGCTGGTCGGCTACACGCGCCGGGGACTCCGGCCGCTCGAGGCGGCGATGAAGTTCTACATCATCGGGGCGGTCAGCTCGACCCTGAGCTTCTTCGGCGCCTCGCTCCTCTTCGGGGCGTACGGCACCACCGACCTGTTCCGGCTCGCGGCGGTCGCCGGCAGCGTCGGCTATCCGGTCCTCGCGCTGCTCGGCTACGGGTTCCTGGTCGCGGGCCTCGCCTTCAAGACGACACTGGTGCCGTTCCACGCTTGGGCCGTCGACGTCTACGACGGGGCGCCGACCGACGTCAGCGCCTTCCTCGCCGGCGGCTCGAAGAAGGTCGGCGTCTTCGCCTTCTTCCTCGTCTTCCTGGGCCCGGTCCTCTTCGTCCATCCGGGCGGGCCCGGCAACCCGTTCTCCGGGGCGCCGTTCGACCTGGGCCCGATCACCCAGCTGCTGCTCGGCGTGCTGGCGGTCCTCACGATGACCGTCGGCAACGTCCTCGCGCTGCTGCAGAAGGAGATGAAGCGGCTGCTCGCCTACTCGTCGATCAGCCAGGCCGGCTACATGCTGCTCGGCATCGCGGTCGGCAGCCCCGCCTCGCTCGCGGGCGCGACGTTCCAGGTCCTCACCCACGTGCTCTCAAAGGGCGGCGCGTTCCTCGTGGTCGCCGGGGTCGCCGGCCTCGGTGTCGGACCGCTGGTCGACGACTGGCGGGGGCTGGGCAGCCGCCGGCCGCTCACGTCGGTCGCCTTCGCGCTCATGCTCCTCTCCCTCGCCGGGGTGCCGCTGACGATCGGCTTCGCCTCGAAGTTCGTCCTGTTCAGCGCCGTCGTCGACGCCCGCGGCTACTTCGTCTGGCTCGCGGTCGCCGGTCTGCTCAACAGCGCGCTCAGCGTGTTCTACTACGCCCGCATCCTGAAGGTCGTCTTCCTGCAGGATCCCGCGCCGGCCGGGGCGGTCGTCGGGGGTTCGGAGCCCGCCGAGCTCCCGGCCGGGGGGCTCGGATACGGACGGGCCGCGGCGATCGCGATCGCCACGGTGGCGATCGTGGCGCTCGGCGTCTACCCCCAGTTCGCGCTCGGGCCGATCCAGGCGGCGGCGAGCCACTTCTACGCGCTCGGGGCGTAGGATGGGCGCGCGCTGCGACGTCGCGGTCGTCGGCGCGGGACCCGCGGGGGCTTCGGCGGCACGGGCGGCCGCCGCCGCCGGGGCCCGGACCGTGCTGCTCGACCACCGGCCGGAGCTGGGCCAGCCGGTACAGTGCGGCGAGTTCGTGCCGACCCCGGAGGAGCTCGCCGACCTCTTCGGCGACCCGGCGCTCATCGCGCGCGCCTACACGGTGCCGCCGGGGACGGTCCTTCGCGCGACGACGCGCCTCGATTGCATCAGCCCCTACGGCCGCCGCTACGGCTTTCCGCTCGCGGGCGCGACCGTCTCCCGCCGGGCGTTCGACAAGGCGCTGGCGCTCGCCGCGGAGGGGGCCGGCGCGGAGCTCCGGTACCCGCTCGGGGTCACCGGGGTGCGCGACGAGCGGCTCCGCCTCACCGACGGCACGGAACTGGAGGCGGCGGCGATCGTCGCCGCCGATGGGCCGACCTCGACGGTCGGCGCCGCGCTCGGCTGGCGGCCGACGCGGACGATGTTTCGGATGATCACGGCGACCGCCGACGGGCCGCTCGGCGAGTCGATCGCGCTGTACTTCGGTCGGGCGGCCCCGCACGGCTACGCGTGGAGCTTCCCCCGCGCCCACGATCTCAACGTGGGCCTCGGGGTGCCGGCCGTGCCCTCGGGGGAGCGCCTCGGTGGGCTGCTCGACCGATTCCTGGCCGGGGCCGGCCTGGGTCCGGCCCGGGACCGGACCACCTGGTGGGTGCCGATCGGCCCCCCGCCGCCGAGCCTCGTCCGTGGCCGCGTGGCCTTCGCGGGCGACGCCGCGAACCTGGTGATGGCCACGAACGGCGGCGGCATCCCGACCGCGATGCTCA
>JASHTI010000103.1 GCA_030040625.1 Thermoplasmata archaeon | reverse complement strand
GCCCGTCGCCGGCGTCGCGACGCTCGCGGAGGTGCCTGCCATCGTCGCGGCGCGCCCCCCGCGCCGGCCGTGCACCCGCGCTCGACTATTTGTCGGGGCAGGTCGGTCCCGTGGTCGACGCCGCCGGGCCGGCCGCGCCCGGCCGGCGTCCGAAAATCGTTATCAACGCGGCCCTCGTGGTCGCGGCCGTAGCCCCGTGGTGTAGTGGCCAATCATGCGAGACTCTGGATCTCGCGACGCAGGTTCGAACGCCGGGGGCGCGCTCCGCCCGGCCGGCCGGGACTCCTGCCGGGGCTACTCCTCCGGGCCCGTTGCGATGCCGATGCGGGGGTGCTCCAGCTCGGCCAATCCGTCCGGCCACGCCGGCGGGGTCACCGAGGCAGGGCTTAGGACCCTGTTGCCTAGGGCATTCGCCGGTTCAAACGAGCCGTCGGTCGGCGCGACCGTCGCTCGGAAACTCCGGCCCCCCGCATCTCTCCGGTAGCCCGCCGAGCTCGGCGCAGGAACGTGGCCGACCTTCCGAGCTCGCCGGCCGAGATCCTCGCGTTGCCGGCGACCGGCGCCGACGCGCTCCTCACGGAGCTCGAGCGCCGGGTGCGACGGCATGCGCCGCTGGTCGCGCTCCCGGCGCCCCCCGGCGGACGCGCCCTCGTCTTCGGCGACTCCCATGGGGACTGGCGGTCGACGCGCGCTGTGGTCCGGGCGTTCGAGGAAGCCGGGGACACGGCGGTCCTGCTCGGGCTCGGCGACTACGTCGACCGGGCCCCGGCGGACCTCCCGGGCGGCTCGGTCGTCAACGCGCTCTTTCTGCTGAGCCGAGCCGCCCAGTTCCCCGACCGCGTCTTCCTGCTCCAGGGCAACCACGAGACGGTCCGCACCATCCCATGCGCTCCGCACCACCTGCCGCAGGAGCTCGACCGCCTCTGGGGCCGGTCCCCCGAACGGTACGACCGCCTTCTCGGGCTCCTCGAGCGGGGGCCGCTCGCGGCGACGTCGGCGAGCGGGGCGTACTTCGCCCACGCCGGGTTCCCGCGCGCTCCCTGGCCCGTTCCCTGGTCGGCGGCGTTGGATCGGATCGACGAGGAGCGCCTCGCCGAGCTCGTCTGGTCCGAGTGCGACGCGGCCGCGAGCCGCCGCGGGGTCGTCCCGCCGTGGGGGGCGGCCGAGCTCGGCGCATTCCTCGCCGCCAGCGGGCTCTCGACCGTGTGGCGGGGGCACGACCCGGAGATCACCGGTCGTCCGCTGTACGACGCCCGCGCGATGACGTTGCAGACGACGCGGCTCTACGCACGGTTCGGCGATCTCTACGCGGTCCTGCCGCTCGACCGCGCCCTCGGCCGCGTGACCGGCGCGGAGCTGCGCCCCGTACCCCCGGCGCCCCGGGACGGCGCGTCCGACTAGCCGCCCCCGAGCAGCTCCCGCTCGGCGGCGTACAGCACCTCGATCGAGCCGGCCCCGGCGTAGCGGTCGAGGCGCCGGCGATTCACTTCGAGGAAGGCGGGGCCCCCGGCGAACCCCGCGAGCAGGCCCCCGGCGGCGGCCGGCGCACCGAGAAGGTAGAGCGCGGCCGCGAGCGCCTCGGCGGTGTTGAGCTCGCCCCAGCGGCCGTAGTGCTGCGGGTTCGTCGCGACGAGCATCGGCAGCCGTCGCGACCCCGGTCCCCGCTGCGAAGGTGATCCGCGTGCCTGGGAGGACGAGAGACGGTTCCAGGAGCAGTCGATCGCCACGATCCCGTGGCGCTCCGCCCGAGGTCGATCGGCCGAGGTGAGTGGGCGATCCGCGTACGGGTCGAGGATCACCGAACGCTCCGAGCCCGCCGCCCCGTCCCGGCGGGACCGGGCGAGCCCGAGCCGGATCAGCCGCCGGCCGGTGCAGGCGCGGGGGTGGTCGTCGCCGACGACGACGATCCCGAGCCCGATCGGGGTCTCAGGGGGGCTGCGCGTACTCGCGGAAGATCGCATGGAGCTCCCGCGTCAGCCGGAGCGCCTCCTCGCGGGGGCGCTGCCACATGTTCCGCCCGAAGATGATGCCGGTCGCACCGGCGTCCATGGAGGCGCGGACCTTGCCGAGCAGTTCCGCGTCCGAGACCTTCTCGCCCCCCGAGACGAGGACGAGGGCCCGGCCGGCGCTGGCGACGACCTTGCGGAACGCCGCCTCGGGATCGAGGTGCAGGGTGTTGTACGGGGCGGGGCTCTCCGCGTCCTTCTCCGAGGCGACCGGATAGTTCACCTTCACGATGTCCGCGCCGAGCTCGAGCGCGACCCGGGCCGCGTAGTCGACCGCGTAGAGGCTCTCCCGGCCCCCCTTCTTTGCCACGAAGTCGCCGCGCGGGTACGCCCAGACGATGAGCGGAAGGCCGAACCGGTCCGCCTCCTGGCGCACGTCCAGGAGCTGTCGGAAGTCGCGGTCCTGGGCCGGCGAGCCGACGTAGACGGTGTAGCCGACGGCGTCGGCGCCGAGCCGCACGGCGTCCTCGACCGAACCGGTCAAGGCGCTGAACGCCTGGCCGTCCGGCGGGATCGACGTCTTCCCGTTCAGCTTGAGGATCAGGGGGACCTCGCCGGCGTACTCGTGGAAGTACTTCTCCGCGAGGCCGATGTGCAGCGCGATCGCGCTGAAGCGGCCGTCGCGCGCCAGCTCGTACTGGTAGCGCGGGTCGAGCGAGTCCGGGTTCGCGAAGAAGTCCACAGGGCCGTGCTCGAGCCCCTGGTCGATCGGGAGGATCAGCAGGGTCCCGCCCCCCGGGCCGTGCCCGTAGAGAAGGCGGTGGAGCCGCGCCAGCTTGCCGGGGCCCAGCCCGAGCGAGCGCAGCGCGGGGCGACGCGGTCGATCCCCCGCGCGGTGCGCCGCG
>JASHTI010000102.1 GCA_030040625.1 Thermoplasmata archaeon | reverse complement strand
GCCGCGGAGCCCATCGGGGTCAGGATCGGGTCGTTCCACGCGCCGGGAGTCCGCGAGAAGTGGACGGCGGGGGCGAGTCGGCGGACCCGGCCGAGCGGCGTGTCGCGCTCCCAAAGCTCGGGGGGCGAAAGGCGCTCCCGGAGCTTCATCACGATGGGGATGAGCTCGGCGGGCTTGGACGCGAGCGCGTCGAACCGCTGGAACGGGTTCACCGCGAAGGTCCGCTCCTCCGGCGGAACGAGGCCGAGCGACAGGTACCACATCGCGTTGCGTGTCAGGCTCACCGTGACGTGGTAGCTCCCGCCCTCGCGGGCGCGTCGGTACAGGGCCGCCGCCGCTCCGGCCGCGCCCATGTAGCCGGTGACGTAGTCGTTGATCAGCGCCGTCGGCGGCATCGACGGCTTGCCGTTCTCCCCTTCGGCCATGGCGACGCCGGAGGCCGCGGAGCCGAGCATGTCGAATCCCCCGCGCTCCGACCACGGGCCGCCCCAGCCGTAGCAGCGGACGCTCACGACGACGATACCGCGGTGGCCGTCGGCGAGCTGCTCGGGTCCGAAGCCGAAGTCCGAGAGCTTTCGGCCGCGGAAGTTGTCGACGAAAACGTCCGCCTGCCGGGCGAGCGCGTGCCCCTTCGCGGCGCTGTCGGGCCGCCGGAGGTCGAGGTACGTCGACCGGAAGCCGACGTTCGCGTCGTCGTAGACCCAAGGGTGTTCGAAGTCGTCCGGGCGGTTGAACTGGAGCACCTCCGCGCCCTGCTCGGCGAGCGTCCGACCGACGACCGGTCCGGCCACCGCATGCGTCGCCGAAAGGACCCGGACCCCCGAGAGCGGGCGGTCCCCCGGGCCGAACGGCACCGGGGCGCCGCTCGCGATCTTCCGGACCGCGATGACGGGCTCCTCGGCGAGGTAGCGCCCCTGGGGGTGGCGGGCCCATTCCTCCGCCGTGCGCGCCACGCAGAGGGTGTGGCCGGCGTCGTTCGCCGCGTCCTCGAGTTCGGCGGCGTCCCACCGGCGGACGGCCGCGGCGACGCTCGCGTGGTTCGCGCCGCAGTTGAAGAAGTTCGTCCAGGCGAACTGCTGGTGCGGATAGACGGCGGACGGGTAGACCCAGCGGCCGTCCTTCGTCTCGAACGGGAAGACCGAGAACGGGTGGTTGTTCCCGATCGGGTTCGGGTACGGCCAGCCGTTGACTGTCGGCCCGAACGTCAGCTCGGGATCGATCCCGTGGGAGGAGCGGCGGAGGTCGATGGCGAGGTCCTGGCCGTGGCCTGTCCTCAGTCGCCCGATGGCGGCGGCGCCGACGGCCGCCGCCATCGCGGAGAGGGCGAAGACCGAGCCGAGTCGGATCGCGCTCGGGAAGAGCGGGTCCGCGCCGGCGAAGTGGATCGAGCCGCCGGTGTCCGAGGGGCGGACCCCGGTGCCGGCTAGGAGGCGCTCGAGCTGGGCGGGCAGGTCGTCGCCGGACGCCTCGGTCCTCGGGGCACGGCGGCCGGGCGTCACGGCCGGACCTCCCCGACCGGAGGCACGCCCGCGGGGGACGCCTCCTCCTCGACGTGGCCGAGGTACATCAGCTCCCAGATCCCCGGGTCGCTCGCCGTCTCGACGAGCCGATCGCCGTCGTATCGCTCGACGGTCACGGTCCCGCTGAACCGAAGGTAGGCGCCGTCCACGTGTGCGATCACGGCAAGGGCGTGCTTGACGCCGGTCACCGTGTCGGCGAACCGCTGATCGAGGAGGGTCTGGTGCCGCTGGAAGATCACCCGGTAGTGCGTCCCGTTCCCCTCGGCATAATCGTAGATCACGCGGTCCGCCACCGGCTTGCGACTGTGCGCGTCGACGAAAACATCCTCGAGGACGAGGCGGACCTTCGAGGCGTCGTCCGCGACGATCCGGCCGTCCTTCGCGATCAGGATCTGCGGGAGCTCGGCGCGGCCGTACGCCTTCTCCGCGTAGAGGTAGGCCGCGATGACCGAGTACGAGCCGGCCTGCGCCCGGCCCCAGTACCAGTGGTTGAGCAGCTTGGACATCGCCACGTCCCCCCAGTTGTGATCGTGGTAGCCGATCCCGCGGAGCGTCCGCGCTGCGCCTCCGCGCTCCGCGATCGTCGCCGTGACGGTTCCCTGGGGTACCGACGGCAGCCAGGCGAAGGTGTGTTCGTCGTGGGCACCGAAGTAGGTCACCCCGGTCGCCTGCCGCCAGGACGGCACCTGGCCGACGAGCTCGGCGTCCACGGTGAGGTCGTCGACCTCGACCCGGATCTGGTAGCGGTGCAGATCGCCGCGGAAGTAGCACCCCTTCAGCCGGACGTCGCAGTGCTCGCGGCTGGCCGTGAACTCCGCGGGGGTGCCGTGGACGAACCGCTGGAGGGTCGGCTGGCCCGGTCGGTCCAGGTTGACCTGGATCATCGGGGCCTCCCGGCCCTTCGGGTTCAGCAGCCACTTCGTGTAGAACGTCACGACGAGGGCGGAGCCGTCCTCGAGGTGGGCGTCGAAGTACCACCACTCGTAGCTGCCCGGGCCCCCGCCCGTCCTCATCCCATCCTCCCACGGCTCGACCGGCCCGCGTCGCAGACCCAGCCGGGCGTAGTCCGCATCCTGGTTCGCCAATCGCGCCAGCGTCCCCGCGCTCATCGATCCGATCTCCCTCCTCCGAGGACCCAGTAGGGGGCGTGGAGGAGCGGAAGGAAGGAGGCGCCCGGGCGAACGGACCGGTGACGGGCCGACGCGGGTCGCGCCGGCGTCATGCCTCCGCCCCTCCCGGCCCGGGGCGGCTCCGGCGCTTGATCTCGAGCAGCGCGATCAGCGTCTCGCGCGCGTGGGCGACCCGGAGCGCCCCGACCCGCCCGATGAGGTCGCGGTCGACCTCTTCGATCCCCCGGCGCCCGGCCTTGCCGGCGGCGTGCCCGCGCGCGGTCAACCGAAGCTTGAGGCGCCGGCGGTCGACCGTGTCGCGGCTCCGCTCGAGGTAGCCCCGCTCCACGAGGGTCTCGACGGTCTGGCTGACCGCCTGCTTCGTGACCCCGAGGAAACGGACGACCGCCTCGAGCGACGCCCCGCTCCACTCCATGGCGTTGAGGATCGCTTCGCCCGAGGCCGGAACGTCCTCGCAGCCGACCTTCGCCTGCGCGCGCCGGACCGCCGCCGTGTAGGTCCCGCGCGTGACGTAGAGCAACGCGGACAGCGGCACGTCGCGGTAGTCGTCCCGGCGCGGGGCGGGCGTCGTCATTGGTCAAGACTATAGACTGTCAAGTATATTGACTTATTCCCTCCGGACTCGTTCTCGAGTCCCCCACGCGGAGCGGGTTACCCCGGGCTACCGAACCCTCATGCCGAGCGGACCGCGCGCCCGCCCCCCCTCCTCAGACCCGGCGCTCCGCGGCCGCCGTGAGACGATGCCCAAAGCAGGATAGTGTCCGCGGCCTGACGAGGTCGCGAGATGCGCGGGTCCCGAGCCCCGGTGGTCCAGCTGAGCGCCCGTGTCGCCGGCTCGCCGGCCGAGGTGTTCCCCGTGCTCTGGGGGGAGCTCTCCTCGGCGTTGCTCGAGCGAGGGTGGCTCGTGCGCTCGGAGCCCGACGGGCGCCTCCGAAGCCTCGGCCGAGGGTCGCCGCGGTCCGAGGTCGGCTGGGTGGACCGCTGGGAGCCCCCGCGTACGGTCACGATCACGTGGGGGAGGCCCCGGACCGGTGCGCCGAGGGCGCCGGCACTCACGATCCGCTGCACGGTCGACGGGGCCGGCACCACGATCCTGGTCGAGCACCGGGGCGGGGAGCACCTGCGCGGAGCCCCCCGGGAGGAGCAGAGACTCGGATGGCTGACGACGGAGGTCTTCGCGCCCCTCCTGCTCGCGATCGCGCCGGCGCGACTGGCGGCGTGGTCCTACGACCGGGGCGGGCGACGCCCCTCGGGGCCGACCAGTCGGGCCAACTACCGGGAGCCGATCTACCATCTGCCCGGCTTCCACGCGATCCTCGAGGGCCTCGCGCTGGGGAAGGAGGACCGACTGCTCGAGGTCGGCTGCGGGGGCGGCGCGCTCCTGCGCCGGGCGCTACGGACCGGCTGCCGGGCCGCCGCGATCGACCACAGCGCGGACATGCTGAAGGTCGCGGCGCAGCAGAACGCCCGAGCGCTCGCCGCCGGGCACCTCGAGCTCCGCTACGGGGATGCCGGAGCCCTGCCGTTCCCCGGCGGACGGTTCACCTGCGCGGTCATGTCCGGGGTCCTCCCCTGGCTACTGGACCCGGTGCAGGCGTTTCGGGAGGTCCTCCGCACCCTCCGTCCGGGGGGCCGGTTCGTGGCGTGGACCGGCACGCCCCGGATGTACGGGACCCCGGCGGCAGGACCGAGGGTCCGCGGGGGCCCCCGTCTCTACTCGGACCGAGCGCTCATGAGCTTCGCCCGGCACGCCGGCTTCTCGGAGTACCGCGTCGATCACCCCGACCTTCGGGGGGTCGCGGCGGCATCCGGGGTCCCGAAGCCGGCCCGGTTCCTGTTCGGCCCCGACTACGGGAGCCTGCTCTGGGCCCGGAAGGGCTGACGGCTTGCCTCCGGGGCGGGCGTCGCCGGAGTCGAGCCCGCGGGCTCGCGGCAGGCGGTCCGGAGTCGGCGGGCCCGAGGGGATCCCTGCCCGCCGGCCGAACGGCGGTGGGGGACCCTATCGACGGTGCAAGGGACCCCGTTCGTCGAGAGGGGCCGGTCGACCGACGGCGTTCGGTGGGCGGGGCCCGCTCGTCCGATGCGCCCCCAACCCCTTAGCCACGAACGACCCGGCGGTCACGGTACCGTGTCGGCCGAGCGGGCGGCGCCGAGGGTCGAGGGGCCCGGAGCTTCGGGGAACCTGCCCCGACGGGGTGGCAGAGGCCTGCGGCGCCTGAGAGCGTCACGGGCGACCGCGGCGCAGGCGTCCCCGCAAGGGCGGCCTTCTCACCATCCCGTAGAGAGTGGGACGCACCGGGTCCGACCCGCGTCCTCCGGGGAGACCGACGATCCCGCGCCGCGAGGAGGGGTCGCTCCCGCCGGGTTTCGGGCCCTTAATCTATCGTCGCCAGTTCGGGGGTCGTGCCTCCCGTGCGCCGGCTCGCCGCGGTGATGTTCACCGACACGGTCGGTTTCACGGCTTCGGCGCACGCTGACGAAGGGCGAACCCTGGAGCTGATGCAGCAGCAGGCCGAGCTGATCCGGCCGCTCCTGACCATCCATCAAGGGCGTGAGATCAAATCGACCGGCGACGGCTTTCTCGTCGAGTTCGACAGCGCGCTCAAGGCGACGCAGTGTGCTATCGGCATCCAGCGACGCGTGTACGAGCGGGCCGCGGAGGGTGCCGGAGTCCCGTTCCAGATCCGGATCGGGATCCACCTGGGGGACGTCGTGGAACGCGACGGGGACATCCTTGGCGACGCGGTGAACATAGCGGCTCGCATCGAGCCCCGGGCCGAACCGGGAGGGATCTGCGTCTCCGGAGCCGTGCGGGAGCAGATCCAGAACAAGGTGCCGGATCGGCTGGAGCGGCTGCCTCCCGCCGGGCTGAAAGGGGTGGCGGAGCCCGTGGAGGTCTATCGGATCGTCCTCCCTTGGACGGGCTCGGGGGTGCCGCAGACCGACCCTGCCGGCCCGGCCGCGAGGGCCCGGCTCGCGGTCCTCCCGTTCGTGAACATCAGCCCCGACCCGAACGACGAGTTCTTCGCGGACGGCCTCACGGAGGAGCTGATCGCCAGCCTCGCGCTGGTCCGGGGGCTCAAGGTGATCGCGCGGACGTCGGTGATGAGCTACAAGCACCAGCCGAAGAAGGTCAGCGAGATCGGTCGGGAGCTCGGCGTCGGCACGATCGTCGAGGGGAGCGTCCGACGGGCCGCCAACCGGATCCGCGTCACGATCCAGGTCATCGACGTCGCGACCGAGGAGCATCTCTGGGCGTCCAACTACGACGACAACCTGGACGACGTCTTCGCCGTGCAACGCGAGATCGCCTCCCGGGTCGTGGCGTCCATTCCGGGGAATCTGCGCCCCGCGAGCGTCCCCCTACCGGAGCTCGACAAGGCCCGGGAGACCGAGAGCTACCTCGCCTACCTGCAGGGGCAGGCGCTCATGTGGCGCCGGGAGGAAGCGCCGCTCCGGGAAGCGATCCGGTTCTTCGAGCAGGCGATCGCTCGAGATCCGACGTTCGCCCGTGCCCACGCCGGGATCGCCCGAACGTACGTCGGTCTCGGCCTCGAAGGGTTCGTCCCGTGGTCCGAGTCGATCGCGAAGGGGCGGGCCGCCGCCCAGACGGCGGCCGACATCAACCCAGAGCTCGCGGAGGCCCACGCGCTGCTCGCCGAGATAGCCTTCATGTCGGACGATCCGGACGAGGTCGTCGACCGCGAGGCGCGTCGGGCGATCCAGCTCAACCCGAACCTCGCCGAGGCCCACGACCTCCTGGGACAGGTCGCCGGGGCCCTCGGGAACATCGAGCTGTACGTCAGCCAAGCCGAGATGGCCTACCAGCTCGATCCGTTGTCGATCCCTACGATCGCCTACCTCGGCCGAGCGTACTTCTTTGCCGGACGCCTGGAGGAGGCGTTCGCCCATTGGCAGCGCACCGTGCACTTGGACCCGCTGAACGCCTATCGGGGGATGGCCGACCTCTGGATGCTGAAGGGCGACCTCGTTCGGGCCGAGGCGTGCGTGCGGGAACTCGAGCGGGTGGGCCCCAAGAGCGACTTCGCGCTCCTCTGCCGCGGCTACCTCGCGGCCCTCCGGGGCGATCGCGCCACCGCGATGGTCGCGATCCGCAAGCTGCAGGAGACGTTCGGGGAGGGGTACGCCCGACTCTCCTCGGTAGGGTTCATTTACCTCGCGTTGGGGGACCTCGACCGGTTCTTCGAGCAGATGTTCGTCGCCGCCCGGTCCCACACGCTGCAGATCTCGCGTCTCCGATTCTCCCCCCTCTTCCGGGAGGCGCGCAAGGACCCGCGTTTCCTCGAACTGCTAACCTTGGACAAGTTCCACCCGCCCCCGTCGCCGAACCCCTCCCCCTGAGGCGGACTCTCGGCTTGGACCTCCGGGCTCTGCGCCGGCGAGTCCGCGAACTGCCGGACGTACCTCGAGGTCGCGCCGCTCCCCCGCGCGGGGGCCGTAGAGCACGGCCGGAAGCGCTTCTCGGCGAGGCTCGTGACGCCGACGAAGCAGCGCCCGACGCCGACGACCGCGGGTCCCCGTCACGACCGGGGGCGTCGGGGAAGCAACGAGCGGGTTCGGTAGGCTCGGGGGAGTGGGATAGCGCTCCTGGGGGTGGCGGCGCAGGTCGCGATAGCGCTGGAGACGCTCAGGCGGCGGTTCGAGTCTCCCGAGCCGTTCGCGTCCGTACGCGGACGAACGAAGCCGGATCTCGACCACGGGGGGCGGCTCTTCAAGCCCGGTCGAGGGCGGCCGTTCTCCGGCCCGCTAGGGATTCGGTCGTTCGGATTGCCGGCGCGTCGGCTTGCGTCCTCCCTCCACCCGCGACGGTCCGCCGTGCCCACGGCCGCCAGCGAGCCGCCCTCGTCAAGCCCCCGTGGCGCCGCGGTGGGCTCCTCCCACTGCTCCGGAAGGGACCCGTCCCGCACACCGAGCCGCTTGATCGACCCCGGCGTCGGAGCCCCGCGGCGAGTTTGGAGAGACGCCGGATAACGACCCGATCGGACCCGCGCGTCGTCCCGCCAGGTCTCCTCGGCGCCGACCGTGCAGAGCGGACCCCAGGTCCACCCAGGATGCGTCCTGTCGGGCCGAGGGATACGGGCGAGCGAGGAGGTTGGCGCGTCCTCCACGCGCGACGGGCCCGAGGGGAGCCGCGAGACGATTTCCTCCCCGGGATGCGACCGCCCGGTGAGGGGAAGAACTGAGGGAATTGCAGCGAACCTCAGGAGCGGGACTCAGACAGTCGTGAGGTCGCGATAGGCGGTGGGCCTCGGGCGGAACGCCACGAACACTACCTCATGTCCTTCGACCCGGTAGAGTCCACGGTAACCTCTCACGCGCATCGTCCAGAGACCCCGGCCCCCCTTGAGCGCATGGACGTCCAAGATGCCGGGGACCGACCGAAACGGCGACCGCTCCAGCTCCGTAAACCCCACATCGAATTGACGGCGAACCGACCTGGGAAGACGCATCAGCTCGTTCGCGGCCGATAACGTGAACCGAACGGAAAAAGCCACGTCAGTACGCCCGACGCGTTCGAAGCTCGCTCAGCGAGACACGTGGCTCCTGGCGGTAGCGGCGGTCCATCTCCTGGAGGAACTCCTCGGTAGGGTACTCCTCGATCAACTCGAGAATCACGTCGCCGTAGGTCTTCCCCGGAGTCTTGTACTTGGCCAAGGCACGTCGCACAAAGACCGGGACGGTGATCGTGGTGGGGGCGGTGTCTGCGGCCACGATGGCACGAGCCAATTGGCACTATAATTGGCTTGTCCATATCCCACCCACATGAAACTACCCGGGAGGACGGGTGTCACTATGGTTACGGTTGTTACGGGCCCGAGGGGATTCGAACCCCTGATCTTGCGGTTAAGAGCCGCCTGCTCTACCGGGCTAAGCTACGGGCCCTTGGCGCCGCGGAGGCCGGGCCGTCTCCTTAAGGTTCGCGCAGAGACGGCCGCCGAGCCGGCGCGTCCCGCGCCGGCGGGCGCGCCCGGCCGAGCGCCGATCCGTTCCAGCGCCGCCCCGATTAGGAGCGGGAGAAGGACCGTGATGTCCCCTTCCACCGTCACATGGGGGGCGCGAGGCTTCAGCTTCCCCCACGAGATCGCCTCCCGGGTCCGGGCACCGGAGAGGCTTCCGTCCCACTCGACCGCGGTCGTGATGTAGACGGCGGCGTCCAACCCGTCCCGGAACTGGTTCCACCAGATCGTGTGGTGCTTGGAGATCCCACCGCCGAGGAGGATCGCCCCGGTGCGGCGCGCGCCGTAGACGAGGTCGGAGAGCGCCTGTTCGTCGGCCAGCAGGTCGATCGCGAGGGATCGATGGTCCTGCCAGAACAGCCAGAGTTGCGACCCGACGGCCCCGTCGGTGAGCCCCGGGACGAACACCGGCACCTCCCGCTCGTAGGCGGCCCGCAGAATGCTGGTGCGCGCCGCGGCGGGGATCGACTCGCCGAGCGCCTGGGCGAGGCGCCGTCCGCTGACGGTCCGCTCCCCGGCGGACCAGAGCCGCCGCAGTACCGCGCGGGTCCTCTGCTCGACGACCCGGCCGTAGTTCGCTTCGGGAATCACGAGATTCCCCAGCCGGTAGAGGCGCCGCCGATGGAGCGCGGCGTCGTCCAGGTCCCACGCCCCGTGGTAGTACGGCCGGTACGCGCGGGCGAGGTCGTGGTCCAGCGTCCCGCAGGTCGTGACGACGGCGTCGACGTACCCCCCGCCCACAAGGGAGGCGAGGACGCCGCGGGTCCCCGTGGCGACGATGTCCGCGGGGAACGACAGGAACAGCGTCATCTCCGGGTCGGCGAGCATCGTCGCGAGGACGTCGACGGCGTCGGCGACCCCTTTCGCGCTGAAGCCGCCGCCGGCCCCGAGGCGGCGGACCAGGGTGTCGAGGCTCGGTCGATCGTCGACCCGGACGTCGTCGACCTTGCGGGGCACGGGCGGCGGAGCGCCGCCGGCGGTTAAAGGCCGCCGGTGATGCCGAACGTGAAGCTGCGGAAGACGAGCAGGTAGCAGAGCAGGTAGGCGGCGATCGCCCCGCCGTTGAGGAACGGCAGGCCGGCCTGCGGGTTACCCGTGGCGACCCGGCGCATGAGGACCGCGTAGCCGACCAGCGAGCCCCCCAGGACCGCCAGCGCGATCAGGAGGTTCGCGCCGACGCCGAGGAAGCGCGGGACCGACGGCAGCCAGACGAACGCGCTGACGACCAGCGTCCCAGGGATCACGACGTCCCCGAGCCCCATGAACAGCGCGCTGCGCTCCTCTACCGGCCGGCCGCGCTGCTCGCGAAGCGGCGGGGCGTGTGGGTAGTCGTACTCCGCCGTCTCGGGCATCACCATCAGGATCGGGAGCTTCATGTCGGTCACCGCGTCGGCGAGGCTGACCATGTGCTTGGTCCGGTAGACGGCGATCGCGTCGTAGACCATCAGGAGCGAGAGGAGCAGGAGCGCCGGCAGGATGCCGAAGGAGATGCCGAGGATCGCGATCAGCGCCCCGCCCGCCGCGAACCCGGCGAGGTCGACGATGTACCACTGCGGTTCGACGAGGAGGGCCAGGTACAGCCCGGCGCTGACGATCGCCGCGAGGGTGAGCCCCGGGGCGAGGGCGATCTCGGCGGCGTACGGCGGAAGGAGCACGGCGCCGGGGAGAAGGTCGAACGTCGCGTAGAGGGTGAGGTAGAGCGAGGCCGCGATCCCGATCAGCACCACGTGCCGGATCGCCTCGAGCCCCCCGCGGCGGCGCGCGAAGAGGAGGATCGCGAGCGGCGCGAGGACGATGACGATCAGGATGAAGATCGGGGCGGTGGGGCTCTGGGGATTCGAGGTCGTGGCGAGCCCCTCGGAGCGGAAGGGGTTGGCGAGCGCCAGCCCGACGAGCTGAGCCCCTACGTACAGCGCCGGAAGACCGAGCCAGCGCGCGCTCCGCATCGCCGCCTAGGGCTGGACGATGGCGTAGGCGTTGTTGCCGAGCACCTTGGTGATGCGGGCGTTCACGGTCGCCCCCCGCTGGTTGGCCCCGGTGACGAAGACGACGAACCCCTCCTTCTTGGCGACCCCGTCGCCCCGACGGCCCACGTCCTCGATGGTGAGGCGGTAGACCTCGCCGACGACGACCGGTGTCTTCGGCTTCTCGACCCCTACGGTCCGCCGGACCGTCACCGGCCGCTGGGCCCCGCACGCCTCGCAGACGAGCAGGGTCAGCCGGCCCTCCTTCGTCAGGTGGGTGTCCGGTCGCTTGCACTCCGAGCAGATCACGTACTTCGCGGTGTACTCGCGGATCCGCTGGGCGATCGCCTCCTTCGTGAGGCGTGACTTCAGCACTCCCCGCGGGAGCTCCACGACCCCCGGGCAGCCGAACTCCCGCGCGAGGTAGCCGATCAGGTGCTCCGGCTCGCGCCGGAGGACTCCGGCGATCTCGGCGAGATTGCGGATGACCGTGTTCCGCCCGTCGGTCATCGCGTCGGGCTCCGGCACGACGAACCGCTCAGAGCCGCTGCGCACCGGCGGGAGCTTGGCACGCACCCGCTCGAGGAGGGCCGAGTACGACTCCATGTGGGCGAACCACCCCGGGGCGGGGGATAACGTCTTGCGCGCTACCGGGCGGGGAAGCCGTCGAACAGCGGGAGCAGCAGGGAGAGGTCCCGCGTCGTCACGACGCGATCGGCGGCCCGGCGCACCGCCTCGTCCTCGGGGGCGAAGGCGATCCCGAGGCGGCTCCGCCGGAACAGGCCGATATCGATCTCCGAGTTCCCGACGGCCGCGGTCTCCTCCGGGGGGAAGCCGAGCTGAGCCTGGAGGGCCGCGAGCGCCTCCTCCTTTCCGTGGATCGGCACCCGCACGATCCCCTCCCCGGTGAGCCGGCCGTCGGCCCGGACCCGCAGCCCGTTCGCGAGCGCCACGTCGATCCGAAGCTCGGCGGCGAGCCGGCGGGCGAGGAGGTCGATCCCGCCGCTCACGATCGCCGTCCGGATCCCCCGGCTCCGCAGGCCGTCGAACAGCGCGGCCGCGCCCGGCATCAGCGGGACGCGGTCGAGGACCGCCTCGACATCGTCCCGGTGCAGCTCCGGGGCGTGCCGTCGCCAGATGCGGACGTCCGACTGGATGAACTCCTCGTCGTCGATCTCGTTCGCGAGGAACCGGCGGAGCCCCTCGGCGTTGTGGTCGCCGAAGTGGGCGTGCACGGCGGCCCAGGAGCTCGCCACGTCGACGAGCGTGCCGTCCATGTCGAAGGCGACGAACCTAAGCACGTTCGCCCCGGACGAGGGCATCGGCCCGGGCGATCGTCGCCTCGTCCGGTCGCTGGGCCCAGGCGTCCAGGTTCGCGTCGACCTGCTCCGGTCGGCTCGCGCCGAAGACGGGGGCGGCGCCGCGGGCCCGCACCCAGTGGAAGGCGAGCGACGGGAGCGGAACGCCGGCCTCGGCGGCGAGCTGCTGCAGCCCCCGTGCCTGGCGCACGATCTCCGGCAGCCGTGACTCGCCGAAGAGGTCCTGGGCGTACTGCCGGACCTCCGCCGGGGGCCGCCGCCCGTCCAGGTAGCGCCCGTTGAGCAGGCCGCGGGCGAGCGGGGTGTAGGCCTCGACGACGATCCCGTGCTCCCGGCAGTACGGGAGCACCGCCTCCGCGTCCTCGCGATCGAAGAGGTTGTAGCGGACCTGATTGACCACCAGCTGGGTCGACCTCAGGTGCCGCCCGGCCTCCTCCAGTTCCTCGACGGAGAAGTTGGAGACACCGATCGCGCCGATCCGGCCCTCCTGCTGCAGCTGCTCGAGCGCGCCCATCGTCTCGGCGAGCGGCACGCGCCGGTCCGGTGCGTGGACGAGGTAGAGGTCCACCGAGGCCCGACCGAGCCGGTCCAGGCTCCGGACGAGCGAGGCGCGCACCTGGTTCGCCCGCAGGTGCTCCCAGGAGAGCTTGGTGACGACCAGGGCTTGCGCGCCCTCGGTCGCGCGTCGCAGGACGTCGCCGAGCAGCCGCTCCGAGCGACCGGCGCCGTAGACCTCGGCGGTGTCGAACCAGCGGACGCCCCGCTCGATCGCGCGGCCGATTGTCGCCCGGGTCCGCGCTTCGTCCTCCGCGGACCAGCGGCCGAGGCCCCAGAGCCCGAGGCCGAGCACCGGGTGCCGCTTGTCGCCGACCGCGAGGGGGACGGACTCGATCGCCGCCGGCGACGGCGCAGCGGCCTCTTTCCGACGCGGTCGTCGGCCCCGCGGCGCCGTCGCCTTCACGTGGCCGCCTCCTCCAGATGGCGGTCGAGCGTCGCCAGCCGCCCGGCGAGCTCCGCCTCCTTGCGTCGGTGCTCGGCGACGACCTCGGGAGGGGCGCGGGCGATGAAGCCGGGGTCCGCGAGGCGGGCGCGGGCCTTGGCGAGGAGCTCGGCCAGGCGTTCCCGTTCTCGGGCGAGCGCGTCGGACCGACCGACCCCGGTCGGCGGGCGCTCCAGGAAGCACTCGCCGAACGGGGCGACCCGGCTCGCCGCGTGGGCCGGGGGGGCGTCACCCGCCCCGAGGATCTCGAGCTCGGAGAGTCGGACGAGTCGCGTGATCGTGCCCCGCTCGCTCGCCAGGACGCGGGCCGCCTCGGCCCCGCCCGGCCGGACGTAGCCCCGCGGGTTGAGCCCGATCGGGAAGCGCTCCTCGGCCCGGACGTTCCGGAGCAGCCGGATCGTCTCGAGGACCGGCTCCATGGCCGCGATCGCCGCCGGATCCGCCGGCGGCTCGGTCGCCGAGGGCCACGCCGCGCACGCCAGCAGCTCCCCGTCGTGGGGAAGGGCGTGCCACAGCTCTTCGGTGACGTGCGGGGCGAACGGGTGGAGCAGCCGGAGGCTCCGCTCCAGCACGAAGAGCGTCGTCGCCTGGGCCGAGCGTCGCGCCGGCTCGCCGAGGCGGCCGGAGAGCGCCTCCTTCGCGATCTCCACGTAGCGGTCGGCCAGGTCGTGCCAGAGGAAACCGTGCAGCGCCGTCGTGGCGCCGGTCGGCGCGAAGGCGGCGAGCGACCGGTCGACCTCGACGACCGTCTGGCGGTACCGCTCGACGATCCACCGGTCCGCGAGCGGTGCCGCGCTCCCGAGCTCCGGCGGCCCGGCGGGGGGCGGGGTCCCGGGCGGCAGCTGGGGGACGGCGAAACGGACCAGGTTCCAGAGCTTCGTGAGGAAGTTCCGCGCGCCGTCCAACGCCGCGGTGCTGAACGCGCCGTCTTCGTCGCTCGGGTTCGGGAAGAGGAGCGCGAACCGGAGCGTGTCGGCGCCCCGCTCCCGGACGAGCGCCGCGGGATCCGGCGAGTTTCCGAGGTGCTTGGACATGCGCCGCCCCTGCTCGTCGCGCATCATGCCGGTGAAGTAGACGTCGGAGAACGGTGCGGCGCCGGTGAACCAGTAGCCGGCCATCATCATCCGGGCGACCCAGAAGAACATGATGTCGCGGCCCGTGACGAGGAGCTGCGTCGGGTAGTAGTGCGCGAGGTCGCCGGTCCGCTCCGGCCAGCCGAGCGCCGCGAACGGCCACATCCACGAGGTGAACCAGGTGTCGAAGACGTCCGGGTCGGCGCGGAACCGAACGGCCTGGCACTTCGGGCACGACGTCGGGGCCTCCGGGCCGACCGCGAGCGTGCCGCACTCCTCGCAGTAGAACGCCGGGATCGGGTGGCCCCAGACGCTCTGGCGCGACAGGCACCAGTCCTGGATCCCCTCCATCCAGCGGAAGAACGTCCGGCTCCAGCGCTCGGGATGCAGGCGAACCTCGCCGCGACGGACCCCCTCGATCACGGGGGCGGCGAGCGGGCCCATGCGCAGGAACCACTGGACGCTCATCCGCGGCTCGATCACCTCGTCCGAGCGCTCGGAGCGGGCGACGGAGTGCCGGTACGGCTCGCGACGCACGAGGCGCCCCTGGACGGCGAGGGCGTCGATCGCACGGGCCCGCGCCGCCGCCCGGTCCAGGCCCTGGAACTCCGCCGGGACGGAAGGACCCGTCAGCCGGGCGTCGTCGTCGAAGATCTCCCCCGGCTCGGCGAGCTCGGGGTGGCGGAGGAAGATCTCGCGATCGACCAGGTCGTGCCGGGGGGTGATCTTCAGCGCCCCCGCCCCGAACGCCGGGTCGACGGCCGCGTCGCCGATCACCGGCACCGGCCGGTCGACGATCGGGACGAGCACCGTGCGGCCGATCGCGGCGCGATGGCGTTCGTCCTCCGGGTGGACGGCGACGGCGACATCCCCGAAGATCGTCTCGGGCCGCACGGTCGCGACATCGAGCCCGGCCTCCCCGCCGTCGGCCCAGCGGTACCGGGCGACAATCAGCTCGCCGTCCTCCTCGCGGTGCTCGACCTCGAGGTCCGAGACAGCGGAGCGGAGCTTCGGGTCCCAGTTCACGAGCCGCTCGCCGCGGTACACGAGGCCGGCCTGGTACAGCCGCTCGAAGGCGAGCCGGGTGGCGTGCACGCTCCCGGCGTCGAGGGTGTAGCGGTAGCGGCTCCAGTCGACCGAGAAGCCGCCGGCCCGGATCTGCGCGAGGATCCTCGGCTCGAACTCCTCCTTCCAGCGGACGAGCGCCTCCCTCTTCGCCTCGCGGTCGAGGCTCTCGAACCGGACGCCCTCGCGGGCGAGCCGCCGGCGTACCTCCACCTGCGTCGCGAGACCGGCGTGATCGACCCCCGGGACCCAGAGGGTCGCTAGCCCGCGCATCCGCGCCTGTCGAACGAAGGCGTCCATCACGGTGTCGCCGAGCGCGTGTCCCAGCGTCAGGACCCCCGTCACGTTCGGGGGCGGGAGGACCATCGCGAACGTCGGGCCCGTCGGGCGCTCCGGCGCCCGGAACGCTCCGTGCTCCTCCCAGGCGCGCTGCCAGCGCGCCTCGATCGGTCCCGGATCGAAGCGCGGGGCGAGGGTGGGGGCGCTCAGGGCGCTCCCCTCCCGAGCGCGTACGGGGCGATCAGCCCGAGCTCCGCCAGCGCCGCCAGCGCCATGCCGACGAGCCCGAGCGCGAGGAACGTGGCGAGCGGGACGAGCGCCACCGCGATCCCGGGAAGTGCCACGAGCGCGATGTTCCAGGACGACGCGTAGAGGGTCGTCACCGGCAGGCCCCGCCGGCGCGACCACCAGAAGAGGATGCCCAGCTCGAGCAGGCCGGCCGCGACGACCGCCGGCAGCTCGGCGAGAACGAAGGCGCCGAAGAGCGCCACGTCGCCGAAGCGCAGCGCGGCGAGGCCCAGCACGATCCCTCCGGCGGCCAGGTAGATCGCCGCGACGAGCGTCACCTTGCCCACGGCCATCGCCCGGGGCGCGAGCGGGAGCGTCCGGCCGTAGCTCTGGGCCACCACCTCGAGCGCGAAGAACGCCGGGCCGAAGAAGGTTGCGAGCAACGCGCCGGAACTGACGGCCCCGAGGGCCACGCCCCGGGCCAGCGGCGCGGAGGGAGCGGCCGCGTAGGTCGTGAAACCGAGCGCGACCGCGTCGAGGATCGGGAGGAGGATGAGGAAGGCGTACCCGGGCGTTCGGCTCGCGAGGCGAAGGTCCTTCGTCAGGACGGCCCACGCGGGCCACTGGGGCCGCAGCTGCTGCGACCCGCGCGGCCCCGGCGCCGGTCGTGCCCCCGGCACGCGCCCGGCGGTGACCGTGGCCCCGAAGAGCCAGACGGTCGCCATCCCGGCGAGGGCGACGAACGCGCCTCCGGCGAGGACCGCCACGTCGGCGAGACCGGGCATCAGCCCGAGGGACGAGGGTCCCCCGGCCGCGAGCGTCGGCCAGCTGGCGAGGCAGAAGGGGAACGCCGCCACGACGACCGCCGCGGTCGCGAACGGCGCGCTCGGAAGCGTGGCCAGTCCGCGGAAGAGCGGCGGCGAGACGGTGACGAAGGCGAGCAGGCCGAACGCCGGCAGTAGCCAGGCGATTAGGTACGCCCAGCGGACGATCGTGCCGCCCCCGCCGCCGCGGGAGCCCTGGACGCGCCGGACGAACGAGCGCCCGGTGACCAGGGCGAGCGCCAGCGCGAACCCGACGACGGCGAAGGCGCCCGGAACCGTGGCGAGCCCGGCGACCGGGCCGAGCGCCAGGCCGACGCCCAACGGCGTGAGGACGAGCACGACGGCGACCGGCACGTCGAAGAGGCGGAGGAACAACAGGAACGCGGTCTGCCGGAGGGTCGGCCGGTCGACCGGGAGCGGCTCCAGAACGGCGATCGCCAGCGAGCTGACGAACGTGGGGATCGCCTGGATCCCGGTCCACCACAGGAGGGCGAGCTCGAGCCCGAAGAGTCCGGAGAGGACACCGGTCCGGAAGAGTCCCCCGGCGAGCGGCACTGGGACGAGATCGGCCTGCAGGGCCGGTCCCGCCGCCAGCAGGGCGGCGGCCCCGAGCGCAAGGATCGACAGCAGGACCCCGATCAGCGCCTTGCTCTGCGCGATGCGGTGACGGGCGCGGACGGCAAGCTCCCGACCGTCGCGGGCCGGCACCGGGTTCCCCTGCCGGAACGCGTAGGTCGCCTGGAGGGCGACCTCGGCGTAGGCGACATCGGCGAGCCGCGCCGCCTCGCGCCAGCCCATCTCAGGCCCCGTCGAACGAGGCGATCGCCTCCCGGAGCCCCTCGTCCTGGTGCGTCAGCCGCAGGAAGACCTCCTCGAGCGTCGCGTCGCCCTGGGCCGCGCGGCTCCGCAGCTCGGCGAGCGTCCCCTCGGCGCGCAGCTCGCCTTCATCGAGGATCCCGACCCGGTCGCACAGCTCCTCGGCGATCTCCATCGTGTGCGTCGAGAGGAGGATCCCCTTGCCCGCCGTGCGGGCGAAGCGGAGGAGCAGCTCCTTGACGAGGCGGACCGAGCGCGGATCGAGGCTGTTCAGCGGCTCGTCCAGCACGAGCAGCCGCGGCGCGTGCAGGAACGCCGCGAGGACCAGTACCTTCTGCCGGGTACCGTTGGAGAGCGTCGCGATCGGCTCCTCGAGCTCGCTCTCCAGCCCGAACGCGGTCGCGTACGTCCGCAGGCGCTCGGTCGCGACCGCCGGCGGCAGCCGTCGCACTCCCGCGACGAACTCGAGGAACTCCCGGGGGGTGAGCGCCTCGTAGAGGAGCGCCGTCTCCGGCACGTAGCCGAGCCGGGCCTTGGCCGTCAGGCCGTCGCCGATCGCGTCCGCCCCGAAGACGTGGATCGACCCCGCGGAGGGCTGCACGAGGCCGACGACCGACTTGATCGTGCTCGACTTGCCGGCGCCGTTCGAACCGAGGAGCCCGTAGATCTCGCCGGCGCGCACCTCGAGCGAGAGGTCCGTGACGGCCCGGCGCTCGCCGTAGTCGACGGTCAGGTGCGCGATCGACAGTGGTGCCGCGACCTCCGGGGCGGCCACGGCGCCCTACGAACGCGTCCCGCCCTCGCGCGGCGGGGCGCTGCTGCGGATGAGCGGGAAGAGGATGACCTCCTTGATCGACGGCGTCCCGGTCAGCGCCATCAGGAGGCGGTCCACGCCGAAGCCGACCCCCGTCGTCGGGGGCAGGCCGTGCCGCAGGGCGCGGACGAAGTCGTCGTCGTAGGCGTAGCGATCGTCGCCCCGATCGCCGAGCTGGGCGCGGAACCGGCGCTCCTGCTCCTCCGGGTCGTTGAGCTCGGTGTAGGCGTTCCCGAGCTCGAAGCCCGGGACGAAGATCTCGAACCGCTCGACCCGGCCGGGTTTCGACCGGTGGCGCTTGGCGAGCGGGGTCGTCGCTTCGGGGTGGTCGACGACGAACGTCAGGCGATCGAACGTCGGCTCGACGTACTTCTCGAAGAGCTTGTCGAGGAACGTGCCGGTCGACGAGTTCTCCGGCACCGTCGAGCCGGCCGCCCGGGCGAGGCGCCGCAGCGCGTCGCGGTCCTTCCCGAGGAGGTCGGGGATCCCGCTCCGCCGCTCGAGCTCCTCGACGAAGTCGACGGTCGCGAACGGCGGACGGAACCGGCCCGCCGCCGCTCGAACCTCCGCCACGTCCGGGAAGAGCGCGTCGGTCCGGTCGGCGAGCCGGGCGAACAGCCGCTCGACCAGGCCGCGCATGTCGTGGTAATCGGCGTACGCCCAGTAGACCTCGAGCTCCGTGAACTCCGGCGAGTGGGTCGAGTCGAGGTCCTCGTTCCGGAACGTCTTGCCGAGCTCGTAGACCCGTTCGAGCCCCCCGACGAGCAGACGCTTGAGCGGCAGCTCGAGCGAGATCCGGAGCTGGAGATCGGCGTCCAGGTAGTTCGAGTGCGTGACGAACGGGGCGGCGGCGGCGCCGCTGGCGACCGGGAGCAGGGTCGAGGTCTCGACCTCGAGGAACCCTTCGCCGTCCAGGAACCGGCGTATCTCGGACATCAGGGCCGCTCGGGCCCGGAAGAGACGACGACGCTCCGGGCTCGCGAGCAGGTCCAGGTAGCGACGGCGAAGCCGCTGCTCGGGGTCCTGCAAGCCGTGGAACTTCTCCGGAGGAGGGGCGATCGCCTTGGCGAGGAGCGTGACGCCGCTCACCGCGAGGGACGGCTCGCCCCGTTTCGAGACGGCTGCCCACCCCTCCGCCCCCACGATGTCCCCGGGGTCGAGCTCGGCGAGCCGGGCCCGATAGGCGTCCTCCCCGAGCAGATCGCTGCGGAGCAGCAGCTGCAGGCTCCCGTCGGCGTCCTCCAGGTCGGCGAACGCCGTCTTGCCGTGCTCACGGATCGTGGTGAGCCGGCCCGCGACGCGCCAGGCCCGGCTCCGCTCGTCCTGCCCGGCGGAGAGGGCTTGGCACGCCCGGCGGACCTCGCCGGAGAGGGCGCGCCCCGGGAACGACCACGGGTACGGCTCCTCGCCGGCCGCCCGACGGCGCTCGAGCTTGGCGCGTCGTTCTCGCTCGAGCGGAGGAGGATCGTCCATCCGACATCGGTCGGAGGCGGACCCGGGGAGAAAAAGGCTCGCGTCGCAGCGGCGCGCCGAGCCGCGGGGCGAACCTCCGCGGCGACCGAGCGACCGACCCGAGGGACTCCGGCCCCGAGGGTTCGACGGCTGCTCCCTTTAAGGTGCGATACTCGTTCACGCGAGAGTCGGCGCCCCGGTGACGTATCCGGGTGCGAAGCGCAGGGCAGGTTCGGGAGTGGAGCCAAGCCGCAGCGCCTGCCCACCGATCGAACGCGTCTCGGTCATGTGCTCCCGCGGCCGCCCTCTCCGATCGAGGCGCAGCGAGGCCGGGGAGGCGCGCTACGTCCTTGTCGTCGCGCTGGCGGTCCTCCTATCGCTCGGGGGACTCGGCGTCTCCGCCTCTCGCTCCGCGCCACCGTTCTCGACCATCGCCCAGCCGCGGAGCGACGTGGCTCCGGCCCAAACGCCGCCCCCGTCCGCGAACTGCGGCTTCTTCACGGCTTCGCTGAGCGTCGTGAGCCCGGTTCCCGCTTCCGGGCCCGCCGGG
>JASHTI010000101.1 GCA_030040625.1 Thermoplasmata archaeon | reverse complement strand
CTCGGCGCGTGGCTCGCCGTGCGCCCGCTCGAAACGCTATAGCGCGCACGCGGCTCGAACCGGCGTGAGCGCCGTCGACCTGTTCGTGCTGGACGGCTCGTACCAGGCCGTCGACGACGGCGTCGTCGTCGAGCTGTTCGGGCGCAGCCGGGACGGCGAGGCGATGGTCGCCCGCTACTACGGCTTCCGCCCGTACTTCGTGCTCCTCGAACCTACCGAGGAGGAGCTCGGCCGGCTGCGGGCGGACACGGAGATCATCGGGACCGAGCCGACGACCGTCTTCCACCAGGGGCGCGACCGGCCGGCGCACCGGGTGACGCTGCATCACCCCTGGCGCGTGCCGGAGTACCGCCGGGCGTTCTCCGGAGAGGGCGAGGGGGGCCGGGTGCTGTCGAGCGACATCCCGTTCATCCACCGGTTCCTCTACGACAAGGGACTCGGGCTCTGCGTCACGTTCGAGGCGGAGGAGGAGCCGGAGGCGGTCCGGGCGCGCTACACCGTGCCGCGCGTCGTTCGCGTCGTGACGGACGGGAATCGGGAGATCCGTCCGGCCGAGCCGTTCCGTCCGTCGCTGCGGCTGCTGTCGTTCGACATCGAGAACGCGATCCGGGAGCGGACGATCTTCACGATCTGCGGGGTCGCGGAGGGAGGCGGGCGCCCGCGGCGCACCTTCCGGCTCGGCTCGCCCGAGGAGCGCACGATCCTCACCGAGTTCCTGCGCCTGGTCGTCGAGGAGGACCCGGACGTCATCACCGGCTACAACATCGGGGGCTACGATTTGCCGCTCCTCGCCGAGCGGGCGAAGGTCCTCGGGCTGGGACCGCTCGTCCTGGGCCGCGAGCGCTCGGAGGCGGACGAGCTCGGCGAGCGGCTCTGGAAGATCACCGGTCGGGTCATCGCGGACGCCTGGTGGTCGGCCCGGCGGGACCTCCGTCCGAAGCAGGAGAGCCTCCAGTTCGTCGCCCGAACGCTCCTCGGCGACTCGAAGCTCGACGTCGACCGGCGGAACATCTCCGAGGAGTGGCGCAAGGACCCGGCGCGCGTGATGGAGTACTGCGAGCACGACGCCGACCTCGCGCTCCGCATCCTCGTCCGTCTCCGCGCCGTGGAGCGGGCCGCCGACCTCGCCACGGTCGCCCGGATGCCGCTCGAGGAGGGCCTGAACGGACGGACCTCCCAGTTCATCGACGCGATCCTGATCCCGCGGGCGGACGCCCGCCACGTCGGGGTGCCCACGAACCACCCGCGGGGCAGCGACAGCGCCATCGAGGGCGGCTACGTCCACAGCATCCGGCCGGGCCTCTACGCCTGGGTCGTCGTCCTCGACTTCAAGGCGATGTACCCCTCGATCATCGTCGCCCACAACCTCTGCTTCACGACCCTTTCGCCGGCGGGGACGATCCAAGCCCCCGGCGGCGCCCGATTCCTCGCCCCCGAGGTCCGTCGCGGGATCATTCCGGAGATCCTCACCGAGCTGCTCGCCGACCGGGACCGGTTCCGCCAGGCGGCCCGGACCGCGGAGGCCCGGGAGCTCGCGGAGTACTACGACGGGCTCCAGAACGCGGTCAAGGTCCTGATGAACTCGTTCTACGGGGTCCTCGCGTCCAGCTTCTACCGATTCACGAACAAGGAGATCGGCGCGGCGATCACGGCGTTCGCCCGGGAGGCGATCACGACGATCATCCGGGAGCTGGAGAAGGACGGCCTGGACGTCATCTACTCGGACACCGACTCCGTCTTCGTCCGCTCCCCGGTCGCCTCGCTCGAGGGGGCCCGGGAGTTCGGGGAGCGGATCGCCCGCCGGTTCACGGCCGCCGGCGCGACGTTCGAGTTCCAGTCGGTGTACGAGGCGTTCTTCTCGCACGGCGCGAAGAAGCGGTACGTCGGCCGGTCCGTCTGGCCCCGTGAGGAACGGGTCGTCCGCGGCTACGAGGCCCGGCGCAGCGATGCGTTCGACTACCAGTCGGAGGCGCTCCTCGAGGTGTTCGACCTCGTGCTCAAGGGCGACACCGACGCGGCGGTGCGTCGCTCCCGCGACCTCGTGCAGGGCGTCCGGCGGCACGAGGTCCCGGTCGAGCGGCTCGTGATCGCCCGCTCCGTCCGGGAGGAGGGCGAGTACAACGCCGCCACCCGGAACGCTCTGCCGTTCCTGCGGGTCTTCAAGCAGCTGCGGAGCGAGGGCTACGACGTCGTGCCGGGGATGCGGGTCGCCTGGATCGTCACCGACTCGCACCAGAGCCCGCAGGCGGTCGAGCCGTGGATCGAGGGCCGGCCGTTCACCAAGCAGCCGGACTGGGAGTACTACGCCGAGCGCGTGGCCCAGACCCTCGCGCGCGTGACGGAGGTCTTCGGCTGGGACGCGACCTCCCTGCTGCGCGGCAGCCACCAGCAGCGCCTGGGCGGCGAGGAGCCTCCGCCGCCGAGCGCCGTGGACCTGCCGCCGGCGTCGCTCGACTCGCCGGTCGACGCGCTCGGCGCCGGCCCCCGGCGGCGGGCGACGAACCGGAGCCTCACGGACTGGCAGTAGCTGCCGGCGGGGCTCCGGCACCGGCGGTCAGCGCGACGACCCCGCCGATCACCGCGATCGGAATGCCGAGCAGGGCCAAGGGCGCTGCGGCGATCCCCAGGACCGTCGCCGAGAGCAGGAGGGTGAACACCGGGATCCCGGTCATCAACAGGGGAGGGAGGGTGAGGCCGGCCCGCTCGATCGCCCGGAAGTAGCAGAGCGGGGCGACGAAGAACGTCGCCAGTCCGTTGACGACCAGGAGGGCGAGCGGTCGGAGGTCGATCGCCGCGATCGCGTGCAGGCCCCCCGGAAGCAGCGGAGCGAGCGCGAGCGAGGCGATCGCCGCGGCGAGCATCCCCTGCCCGACGACCGCCGCCATCGGCGCGTCGGCGTTGGCGCGCGCGGAGAGGACGAAGTACAGGGCCACGAGGACCGGGAGCGCGACCAGCAGGACCCAGCCGGCGCCGCGCACGGCCCCCAACCCGTGCCCTCCGGCGATCGCGAGCGTCCCGCCGGCCAGGCTCAGCAGGAGACCGACCAGCACGCCGGGCAGGCGCAGCTCCGCGCGATGCGACGCCGAGAGGGCGGCGAAGAGCAACGGCGTCGCGACGACGTCCCCGAGCAGCGACAGGAGCGAGGCGTTCACCGCCCCGGTGAGGAACGTCGCCGCGAGCACCGAGACCTGGGTCCCGAGGAGAAACGCGAGGCGGAGGTAGGCGCCCCCGCTCGTGAACATCCGGGCGAGCGCCCGACCGTGACCGAGACGTAGCGCCCAGAGCGCGAACGCGACCCCGCCCACGGCGAACGGGATGAACAGGATCGCCGAGGGGGGCGTCCCGGGCGAGACGGCGAGGACGAACAGGTAGTACGTCGCCCACAGGAACGCGGCCACGACCGAGAGGCCGGTCGCGACGAGGCGGCCACGAAGCCGGACCTCCACGCGGCGGCCCCCCCGCCCGGCGGCTAATCCCTTTCGGGGGCCGTCGCACTCGGCCGCCCCTCAGGCATAACCGGTGAACCGGAGACCCCGCTCCGGTACCTCGACACCGGTCCCCGCGAGGACCCGCCCGACGAGCCGGGCCTCCGGGGCGCCGACCTGCGCGAGCCGACGCAGCAGCCGCGGGGCCGCCGCCCCCCGGACCGCCAGCACGAAGCCGATCCCCATGTTGAACGTGCCGAACATCTCGGCGTCCGACAGGCCGCCGAGACGCTGCAACCAGCCGAAGAGGCCGGGGGGCGTCGGCCACCGATCCAGCCGGTAACGGCGGTCGGCACGGAGCCGCAGGAGGTTCCTCACGCCCCCGCCGCTGATGTGCGCGAGACCTACGACCCCCCGTTCGTCGGCGACGGCATCCACGATGTCGCTGTAGGTGCGTGTCGGCGCGAGCAGCTCCCGGCCTACCGGCTGCCGACCGCCCGGCCGCCGACGGGCGAGCGGTACGCGACCGGCGTCCAGCAGCCGGCGCACGAGCGTGAAGCCGTTGGCGTGCAGGCCGGAGGAGGCGAGCCCGATGAGGGCGTCGCCGGGACGGATCCCGCGGCCGAGGATCGGGCGACGCCCGGGCGGCAAGAAGCCCACGGCGGTCGCGCCGAGGTCGACCCCGCGCACGATGTCGGCGACGAGCGCCGTCTCGCCGCCGGCGAGCGAGCACCGGGCCGCCGCCAGCCCCCGTCGGAGCCCGCGGCCGATCCCCTCGAAGACGGCCGGCTCCGCGCGCCCGCAAAGGACCGTGTCGACGATCGCGGTCGGCCGAGCGCCGACCGACGCCAGGTCGTTGACGTTGATCGCGACCGCGTCCTCCCCGACCTCTTCCCAGCGATCGAGCCGCTCCGCGAGCAGGACCTTCGTGCCGACGGTATCGGTCGTGACCGCCAGCGTCGATCGGCCGACGCGGACCAGTCCGGCGTAGTGGCCGGGCGCTTCGAGCAGCCGGCCGTGGGAGGGCGGGGCGCGGTACCGTGCCGCGGCGAGAAGGCGGTTGAGGGCCCGGCCGCGTGCGGCGAGGTCGACCCCGCTCGCGGCGTACGTTCGCGGCGAGCGTGGACGGCGGCGGGACGCCACGTCGCCGGGAGGGGGTCCGCCACAAAACCCCTTTGCCGGCGCGGCCGCGCGCGCTTTAGGCCCGCAGGGGTCGACGCCCGGGATGTCGCCGCCCGTCCGGTCCCGGAGCCTGCGGGGCCCGGGGTCGGAGGGGCCGCGCGAGACGCCGGAGCTCGTGATCGCCGGTCGCGCCTGGTTCCGCGGGCGGCTCCAGCCTCTGGAGGTCGGCGTCGGCGGGGACGGTCGGATCGTGGCGCTCGGCCGCAACCTCCGGGGCCATCGTCGGCACGAGGTCGGCGAGGCCGTCGTTCTCCCGGCGGCCACCGACCCTCACGTTCACCTCCGCGAGCCCGGGCCGGAGCAGGGCGCCGAGACGATCGCCACCGGAACGGTCGGGGCGGCGCTCGGGGGGATCGGCCTCGTGGGAGAGATGCCGAACACCGAGCCGCCGGTCGACGACCCCGAACGACTGGAGGACAAGGAGGCGCGTGTCCGCCGACGGGCCGCGGTCGATGTCCTCCTGTATGCGCTCGCCGCCACCCCACGTGCCATCGGTCCGCTCGGCCGTCGGGCCGGGGCGTTCAAGATCTACCTGAGCCCGACGACCGGCATCGAGGAGCCGCCCACGTTGGCGCAGCTCGGCCCGCTCTGGGCCGAGCTCCTCCGGACGCGACTGCCGGTCGCCGTGCATGCGGAGGCGCCGTCGGAGTTCCGGACCGGCCTCGGCGCCCTGGACCCCGTCGGCTGGGATGAGCGACGGCCCGCCCGCGCGGAGGCGACCGCCGTCGCCGAGGTCCTTCGAGCCCCCGACGCCCTCCGGCTCCACATCGCGCACGCGACGACCGTCGCCACGCTGTCGGCCGCTCGCCGCCGGGGCGTCTCGTGCGAAGCGACGCCGCAGCACCTGCTGCTGTCGACAGCGAGCGGCCGGAACGCACGCTACAAGGTCAATCCGCCGCTCCGTTCTGAGCCGGAGCGGGCGGCGCTCTGGGCGGCGTTCCAGCGCGGCGAGGTCCCGATCCTCGCGAGCGACCACGCTCCGCACTCGCTGGCCGCGAAGGAGCGCCCGTTCGACCTCGCGCCGAGCGGGGTGCCGGGGCTGGAGACGGCGTTGCCGCTCATGCTCGCGCGGGTCGCGATCGGCCAGCTCGCGCTCGACGTGCTGCAGCGAGCCGCCTGCGACCGCCCGGCGCGCCTCCTCGGGCAGCCGATCGGGCGCCTGGCCGTCGGCCATCGCGCGAACCTGCTCATCGTCGACTTCCGTCGCCGAAGACCGATCCGCGGCGATCGGCTGGCGGCTCCCTGCGGCTGGTCCCCGTTCGAAGGCTGGGAGGCGGTCTTCCCGCTCGAGCACTGGAGGGACGGCGAGCCGATCGTCGAGGCGGGGGAGTACGTCGGCCGGCCGGTCGGGGAGCTGGTCCGCCCCGAGTTCGCCGACCCCTCCATCGCCCCGGTGGAGTGAGGCGGCACGTGCGGTCAGGGATCGGCGCGCGGCGAGGACCGGCGGGGAGGCCAACCGGGTGTGATCCGGTCCGTCAGCAGCAGGTAGAGGTAGATGCCGAGCGCCACGACGGCGGCCAGCGCGACATAGTTGAACCAGCCGAACAGCGCCTCCACCTCGTCCCATCGCGACCGCAGCAGGATGCCGGCGTACAGGAAGGCCAGGGCGAACGGGGCGAGACCGAGGGTGGTGAACGCCCCGAATCGCCAGGGCGACATCCGGGCGGTCCCGGCCGGGTAACTGACGTACGACCGGACGACCGGCATCAGGCGCGCGAGAGCTACGGTCGTTTCACCCCGTCGGGCGAAGAACGCATCCATCGCCGCGAGGTGGCTCGGGCGCAGCCGCAGCGGTCCGACGCCGAGGTCCACGAGCCGGTGCCGCCACCAGCGGCCGACGGCGTAGGCCGCGAACGCCCCGACCAGGCCTCCGAGGACCGCCACGGCGAACGCCCCGTAGAGCGGGAAGACCCCTTCGGCGACGAGGTAGCCGGCGAACGGGAGGACGACCTCGCTCGGGATCGGCGGGATCCCGAAGCTCTCGACGGCCATCACGGCGAAGAGGCCGGGGAGGCCGATCGCCTGCAGGACCGCGACGGTGGCGCCGACGACGAGCCCCAGGAGCGAGAACATCACGTCGGGGGGTCGGCGGAGCGACGCTTCGCTACGCCGCGGACGCGTCGTCGAGGATGAGGCGGAACGGCTGACGGAGGTGGACGTTGGTCTCCGCCGGGATCCCGTCGATCTCCAGCGGCACCTGGCATCCGCCGCAGGAGACGGAGCCGCGCTCCCGGCCCAGGGCGACCGAGAGCGCGACCCCGACCTCGACCCGACGGGGCCGGACCGAGGAGCGCTGGATCGCCTCGCGCAGCTCCTGCAGTAGCTCCGCAGGGTCGGACGCGGCCGGTACCGGGGTCATCGAACGAAGGAGCGAAACCGGGGCTAAACGGCTTGCGCCGGCGGCCCTACGCCGAGGGGTCGTCGGTCGCCGTGGCGGTCGACGGGGCCTGGCCCTTGCGCTTCGGGCTCTTCTTCAGGATCTCGCCGCTGATCTTCTCGAGCTCGCTCATCAGCGAATCGATGTCCGGTTCGGCCTCGTCGGCGGCCGGCTCGGGGG
>JASHTI010000100.1 GCA_030040625.1 Thermoplasmata archaeon | reverse complement strand
CCGGTCCTCGGCGACGGGATCTCGACGTTCGCCTTGTCCGTGAGCACGCTGACCAGCGGCGCGTCCTCGCGGACCGTCTCGCCCTCCTTCACGAACCACTGGACGACCTCCCCCTCGGCGACGCCCTCGCCGATGTCCGGCAGCCGGAACTCGAAGACCATGGAGGCCTACCCCGCCTGGGCGGTCGCGCGGATCGCCGCGGCCACGCGGCCGTTGTCCGGGAGATACACGTTCTCGAGCGCGTACGGGAACGGCGTGTCGTAGCCGGTGACCCGGGCGATCGGGGCCTTCAGCGAGAAGAACGCTCTCTCCGCGAGGAGCGCCGCAACCTCGGCCCCGAAGCCACAGAAACGCGCCGCCTCGTGCACGACGACGGCCCGCCCGGTCTTGGCGACCGAGGCGAGGACCGCGGCCTCGTCCAGCGGCACGAGGCTCCGGAGATCGATCACTTCGGCGGAGATCCCCTCCGCCTCGACGCCGGCGGCCGCTTCGGTCGCGACCGGGACCATCGCACCATAGGCAAAGACGCTCACGTCGTGGCCCGGCCGGACCGTGCGCGCCACGCCGAACGGCACGCGCTGGTCCCCGTCCGGGACCTCGCCGGTGACGGAGCGGTAGATCCGCTTCGGCTCGAGGAAGATCACCGGGTCCTCGTCGGCGACGGCGCTCAGCAGGAGTCCCTTCGCGTCGGCGGGGGTCGACGGGATGACGACCTTGAGGCCTGCCGTGTGGCAGAAGTAGGCCTCGGTGCTCTGCGAATGGTAGAGCCCGCCTTTGATCCCCCCGCCGTACGGTGCCCGCACCACGACGTGGCAGGGGAACTGGCCGCCCGACCGGTAGCGCATCTTCGCCAGCTCGCTGACGATCTGGTCGAACGCCGGATAGATGAAGTCAAGGAACTGGATCTCGGCGACCGGCTTCAGGCCGTAGAGCGCCATTCCGATCGCGGAGCCGACGATCCCCGTCTCGGAGAGAGGAGTGTCCAGGACCCGGTCGGCCCCGAACTCCTTGAGCAGCCCCTCGGTCGCCCGGAACACCCCGCCGTTCACGCCGACGTCCTCGCCGAGCACCACGACATCCGGATCCGATCGCATCGCCTCCTGGAGGCCGCGGTTGACCGCTTGGACGAGCGTCAGCTCGGTCACGGGCTCTTCCGCTCGGCGGCCGGGTGGGCGGCGCACTCCTCGCGCTCCGCTTCCAGGCGGGGCGTGGCGCGCGCGAAGACGTCGTCGAAGAGCGAGAGCGGATCCACCGGGGGCGTGGCCTCCGCCCGAGCGATCGCGGCGGCGATCGTCCCGCGCAGGTCCTCCACCAGGGCGGCGTCCCTCGCGTCGTCCCAGGCCCCGGCTTTCGTGAGCTCGGTGCGGAGCCGGTGGATCGGGTCGCGTCCGCGGGCGGCCTCGACCTCCTGGTCGTTGCGGTACCGCCGCGGGTCGTCCGAGGTGGAGTGCGGCCCGAGGCGGTAGACCTGCGCCTCGATCAGGGTGGGCCCCTCGCCGGCGACCGCTCGGTGGCGGGCCGCCCGGACCGCGCGGTAGACCTCGCCGACGTCGTTGCCGTCGACGACCACCCCGGGGAAGCCGTACGCCTCGGCCTTCATCGCCAGGGTGGCGCTGCGCGTCTGGCGCTCCCGCGGCAGCGAGATCGCCCACTCGTTGTTCTGGCAGAAGAAGATCGTCGGCGCCCGGAAGACCCCGGCGAAGTTCAGTCCGGCGTGGAAGTCGTTGGAGCTGGTCGCCCCGTCCCCGAAGTAGGTGATGGTCGCGACCGGCGCTTTGCGGTAGCGAGCGGCCATCGCCGCACCGACGGCGTGCGTGATCTGGGTCCCGATCGGGCTCGAGACCGAGACGAAGTGCTGCTCCCGGAAGGCGAAGTGGTTCGGCATCTGACGGCCCTTGCTCGCGTCGCCGGCGTCGGCGAAGAGCTGGTCGACGACCGACTGCAGCGACGTCCCGCGGACCAAGGCGACGGTGAGCTCTCGGTAGGCGGGGAAGATCCAGTCGTCGGGCTCCATCGCCATCGCCGAGCCGACCAGGGCGGCCTCCTCGCCGGAATGGGGCGCGTAGAAGCCGATCCGTCCCTGGCGCTGGAGGGCCAGGCATCGCTCGTCGAGGGCCCGCGCGAGGACCATCGTGCGGTAGGCCGACAGCAGTCGCGCCCCGCCCAGCGCTTCCGAGGCCGGATCCGCCGGAGCGGACCGGGGAGCCGTGCTCGACACGACCGATCGCCGCCCGGCCACCAACGACCGGACTATAAGGGTGGGCCGCGACGGCATGCCCACGGCCGCCCTCCCGACCGGTGACCTGCGCCCCGCGAGGAGGTCGGCCGGAGAGGTCGCCGCGCCGGCCGACCCGGGCCCCGGCACCCAACCCCCCGGCGAAACGCCGCTGCGAGGGGGGCGTGCCGTCGTCTTCCGTGGCGATTCATCTCTCAAGTACTGGTCCGTCTCTCGGCGCGCCCCCATGAGCCTACCTGCCGCCGACGGCCCCGCCATCGAGACGCACGACGTACGTCGCGTTTTCGAGAGCCGCAAAGGGTTCCTCTTCCGGGAGAAGACCCGCACCGAGGCCCTGAAGGGCGTGGACCTCACGGTCGAGCGCGGGGCGATCTTCGGCCTCCTCGGTCCCAACGGTGCCGGGAAGACGACCTTCACGAAGATCCTCTCGACCTTGCTGTTGCCGACCTCCGGCCGGGCGCTGGTCCTCGGGCACGACGTGAGCCGCGAGACCGACTGGCTCCGTCCCCGGATGGGACTCGTCCTCGGCGGCGAGCGCGGGCTGTACAACCGGATCAGCGGCCGGGAGAACCTGCGCTACTTCGCCGACCTGTACGGGGTGCCGCTCGCCGAGCGCGAGGAACGGATCCGGCAGCTGCTGGAGCGGGTCGACCTCGTCGGGGCGGCGGATCGCCGGGTCGAGGAGTACTCCCGCGGCATGAAGCAGAAGCTGCACCTCGCCCGGGGGATCCTGCACCGACCGGAGATCCTGTTCCTCGACGAGCCAACGATCGGCCTCGATCCGAAGAGCGCCCGCGAGACCCGCAAGCTGATCCGATCCCTCGTCGGCGACGGGGTGACGATCTTCCTGACGACCCACTACATGTTCGAGGCCGAGGAGCTCTGCCCGCGCCTCGCGGTCCTCTCGAAGGGCCGGATCGTCGCCCGCGACACCGTCGACGGGCTTCGGAGCCTCGTCGGCGGGGACCGGACCTTCGAGGTCGAAGCGTACGGCTTTGAGGACCGCGAGGTCGAGGCGCTCCGCCGTCTCCCCGGAGTCTCCAAGGTCGTCGAGGAGGAGTTCGGCCCGATGACCCGCCTCACGCTGCGCGTTCGAACGCTCGAGACGAACCTCGGACAGGTACGCGATCTTCTCCCCGGGCACCCGGAGCTCGCGGTACGGGAGCGGCGGACGAGCCTGGAGGACGTTTATCTGGACCTCGTGGACGAGGAGGTCCGATGAGCACGGCCCACGCCCGCGGCTACTCCGGCGCGCGATCGACGCGGGCCGCCCTCCGGCTCTCCCTGCTCCAGTTCATGGCCGACCCGCAGTGGCTGATCCCCTCGATGATCGCGCCGGTGATCTTCGGGATCGTCGCCTTCGAACTGTTCCGGGGCTTCGGCCCGTACTTCCTGACGTACGCGATCCTCGGCGCCGGGATGATGAGCATGTGGGGCCAGACGCTCTACGGGAGCGGCTGGGCGACCGGGCAGGACCGGGAGTTCGGCACCCTGGAGCCGACGATCCAGGCGCCGACGCCGTACCTGTACATCGTCCTCGGCCGGGTCCTCTGGAACGTCGTCTCCGGCCTCCTCGGCGGCGCGATCGTCTACGCGGTCGTTGTCGCGATCGCGGGCGCGCCGCCGGCGCTGCCGGATCCGCTCGGATTCGTCGTCCTGTTCCTGTTCGTCATGCTGACGCTCGCGGCGGTCGGCGTGGTCTTCGCCGCGTTCTACGTCTACACGCGCTATGCGGGGTTCATCCAGAACATTGGGGAGTTCGCGTTCTACGTCGGGACCGGGTGCATGTTCCCGGTCGTCCTGCTGCCGTTCTGGACGAGCCCGGTGGCGCTCTTCTTCCCCCCGACCTGGGCGCTGGACGCCCTGCGCTACGCCTCGATCCCGGGTTACGTCGGATTCTCCTGGGGATTCTGGCCGGACATCGCCGGCGCCGTCGCGACGACCACCGCCTATCTCGTTCTCGCCGGCGCGATCTTCCATCGCGTCGAACGGCACGTCCTCGAGGTCGGCAACCTCGACCACTACTAGGGGGCGGATTCGATGGCGGTCGCGCACCCGTCCGCCCTTCGTCCGTCGTTCTTGCGGACGCTCTGGGCGAACGCCGTCATGGCGCCGAAGACGACGCTCGGCTTCATGCGGATCGATTTCGTGCTCGGAACGATCTTCATCATCCCGCTGACCCAGATGGTCTTCTTCGCCTTCGTGGTCCGGCTGGAGGCGGGGGGAGCCGCGGAGGTCGCGTTCACCGCGCTCGGCAACGCTGTGGCGACGGTCACCTATTCCAGCGTATTCTCCGTCTGCCAGACGACCGACTCGGAGAAGCAGCAGGGCACGATGGAGCACCTGCTGGTCTCCCCGGCGAACCGGTTCGCGCTCTACCTGGGTCGGGGCCTGATCCCGATCCTCATCTCACTCGCGACGGTCAGCGTGGGCCTCCTCTACGCCTCCACGTTCTTCGGCGTCCACATCGACCCCTCCACGATCCCGGCGGTCGCGGTCTCCGTCGTGCTCACCGCGTTCGCGATGGTCGGCTTCGGGCTGCTGCTCGGCGGGGTCGCGCTCTACCTGCGCACATCGATCATCCTCGGGAACATCTTCCTGTTCTGCGGTCTGCTGCTCAGCGGCGTCAACTTCCCGCTGTCGGCCCTTCCCCTCCCGCTCCAGTACGTCGGCGACGCGCTGCCGCTCACGTGGGGGCTGGCGGCGATCCGTGCCGCCGTGGCCGGGACGACGGGGGGTCCCCTCGAGCTCCTGTGGGGCGCGGTGGCGCTGGCGGGCGCGATCTCCTTCGGCGCCTCGATCTCCTTGTGGGCGGTCTTCGAGCGCCGGGCGCTTGCGACCGGCAGCATCGCGCGGTTCTGAGCCGTCGCCGGCCGCCGCTCGCGAAGGCGCTCGGGGCTCGCCGGAAGCTCCCACCCGAGGGCGTTCGCCCGGCTCCGGCCAGCGCGTGGGTCGTTCTCCCCCCCGGGTCCCTCGAGGCGGGGGCGTGACTTGCCCCGCCGGAAAGGCGAAAGTAGCCCGGAGGCTTCGCCGCCACGTGGTGGGACAGTCCGTCCGACTGTTCGCCGTCGTCCTCGTCGCGGCCGCGTTCGCGGTGCCGACGTCCTTGCTAGGTCCCGGCACCGGGGTGTCGAGCGATCGTGGGTCAACTGCCGGCGTCGCCTCCCCGACCGCGCCGATCGCGCCGTCGGGCCCGCTTGCCGGGGGGCTGGTCGGAGGCGGCACCGCCCGGCCGACCTCCACGGACCCGTGCAGCCTGACCTCCGATCCGTCGTCGCTTCTCTCCTCCACGGGGGGCCCGGGGCCCAACGGAACCCAGGTCGCCGGGGGCCCGAGCCTCGCGCCCGCCGGCTCATCGATCGACCCGACGGCCGCGACGATCGCCTCTCAGGCGGTCGCGGCGGGCGCCTGCACCGACGCGCTCTTCCTGCCGCGAGCGTCGGCGACCGCAGGGGAGGTTCAGGCCGCCGCCGACTCGGGCTCGGTGCGCCCGCTGTACAACAGCTCCCCGGCGCCCACGGGCGTCGCGGATTACGGTCTCTCCGTGAATGCCACCGGGTCGATCGTCGCCTCCACCCTGGCCACGACGAGCCTGTGGGGGATCTTCGACCCCAACGCCACCGGGGTCGAACCGATGGACCTGTACAACCAGGCGCCCGACTCGTACTCCGTCCAGCTCAACGCGGTGCTGACGGGCGTGACCCTCTTCGGTCGCGCCGGCTACGAGTACTGGACGCAGGACGTCCTCGAGTTCTACCCGGCCGCGCACGAGCTGTTCCTGATCACGAACGTCTGGAACTTCTCCGGCAGCGCCTTCCTCGGCGGGGCGATCTACGCCCACGGTCCGCACGGCGCGGAGTTCGACGACGAGGTCTACATCGCCAACGTCTCCTTCACGGGGATCTCCTACCCGTTCAACGCCTCACTGTACCTCAACTCGACGATCGTCGGCGGCCGGGACGCTGTCGACTTCACCGCAACGCTCGACGGTCCCCGGGAGCGAGTCAACGCGCCGTTCGACTACGTCGTCTTCAACTCCATCGGGGCCGGCGGCCCACCGCTCACCGCGCCGGCCGACTTCGTCGCGAACGGGAGCAGCTTCGACCCGATCGGCCTCACCAACGACTTCGAGCTCGACATCGGCGGCCCCGGCGACGGGAGCCAAGCGACCCTGATGGCCGCGGACGCGGCGCTGGGACTGGCGTACTGGAACGCGAGCCTCGACGGGGGCGCCGGGGCCTACGAGTCCGTCCCCGCCGCGTTCAGCTTCGGGGGCGAGACCGGTGAAACGTCGAACGGGGGCACGGTCACATGGAGCGACGCCCCGGGGGGTCCGGGGGGACTCGGAACTTACGCGGTGCTGCGGACCGGTCCTCAGATCCTTTCGGGGCTCTGGAACGCGAGCGGGCCGGAAGGCGCCGAGCCCGTCACCCTCGAGAGTTCCGTCCCGAACGCCTTCGAGGTGGTCACCCCCCAGCCGACCTCCCCCCTGTGGTCTCTGCTCCCCGGCGCGGAGCCCGGCTTCCGCTCCGAGGCGATGGAGGCGTACTCCCCTCCGCTCGGGGCCACGATCCTCTTCGGCGGCTACAACCCGTACACCCAGCGGTCGTTCGGAGACACCTGGGAGTTCCGTGACGACGTGTGGACCAACGTCACGGAGCCGGGGGGCCCGCCCGCGCGTCAGGGCGGGGTCCTCGTCTACGATGCCGCGGACCAGTACCTGCTGCTCTTCGGCGGAAGGACCGCGACCGGCACCGGGGGACTCGGCGACACCTGGATTTACAACGCGAGCGGCTGGCACGAGCTGTTCCCCAGCGTCGCTCCCTCGCCACGCGCCTTCTTCGCCATGGCCTACGACCCCGCCCTGTCGGAGGTCGTGCTCACGGGCGGAGGGCTGGGCGGCGGCGACTCCCCCTGGACGCTGTACTCGGATACGTGGACCTACCGCGCCGGGGTCTGGACGAACATCACGGCGACGGCCGGTACCGGCCCGGGGGGCCGCCTTTTTGCCGGCCTCGCCCCGACGCCCGGGGGCGCGGCGCTGCTCCTCGTCGGCGGCTCGCGCTCCCGGGACTTCGAGGGGGCCGGCGCCGTCGCCTGCCCCTTCACGTTCCCGACCGAGTGGACCTTCACCGGCGGCGCCTGGACCGAGGTGCGCCCGACCGGCGCGGTGCCTCCGCCCGGTTCCGGGAGCCTCTGGTACGACACGGAGACGGGCGGGACGTACTACTACGAGGGTGTGCAGAACCTGTCGAGCGGCGGTGGCGCGTGCGAGTCGTACGTCGGCGTCGTCTACTCCTACACGGCCGGGCACTGGACCGACCTCGTGTCGGGCGAGCAGCTGCTCGGCTCGGCGAGCCCCGCGCCGCGATGGCTCGCCACCGTCGTCGACGACCAGGCGTCCGGCCAGCAGCTGCTCTACGGTGGGCAGCAGGGCATAGACGGGCCGTTCTTCGACAGCACCTGGGCGCTGCAGCCGAGGGCCGCAACAGGCTCGACTTGGATCGTGGGCGTGCAGCCGACGGTGGGACCGACGGTGACCACGGACACGTTCTGGCTCCCGCCCGGCAACTACTCCGTCACCTCGGAGCTGAGCGACTACGATCCCGTCACGACGGACGTAGCCGTATCCGGGCCGATGACGGTCGAACCGACGCTCGCGCCCGACCCCGCTCTGGGGATCTACACACCGCTCTGGGCCTGGTCGGATGGCGGGCTGGCGGCCCTCGCGACGGGCGGGGACGGAGCCCCGGCCGACCCGTATGTGTTGACCGACTACGAGCCGGGGCTCTTGGACCCCACCTTCGGCCTGTACAACGACTACAGCTTCCCGGTCTACCCCGGGATGTTCCTCCTCGATACCCGGGCGTCCGTCGAGGTCGAGTCGCCGCCGGCGTTCGAGGTGAGCGGGCACTACGACGGCTTGGCGCTCCAGTTCGACAACTCGCTGCCGCTGTGGTTCTGGAACGTCAGCGGGGTCGCCTTGCTGAATTCTACGGGCCTCGGCATCGGGGAGACGGTCCTGAGCGCGCTCGGGCCGTTCGCGGCCGCCTTCTACGACTCCTCCGGCAACCTCATCGCGGGCAACACGATCACCGCGCGAGAGGGCGGGATCCTCGCGGAGGCGGGTCCGACCCCCGGACCGTTCACGGGGAACGGAGGCGGGAACACGTTCTGGGGGAACCGGTTCCACGCCGAGATGGGTCTGGTCGAGCTCGATCACGGCGACGAGATCTACAACAATGCGTTCCTCTCCGGAGAGAACGCCTGCCAGCCCGGTGACTCGGCGGCGCCGAACGACTGCTGGCCGGTCTACGCCGTCGGGCCGGAGTCGTTCCAGAACAGCTGGAACATCACCCCCGCGCCAGCCGGCACGGTGCACTACGCGGCGGGATTCCCGACCATCCCGCTCTCCGGCAGCATTCTCGGGACCGCGGATCAGGGCGGTAACTCCTGGTGGAACTACGGCAGCGCGTCCGACCCCCTCGGGGTCCTGCCGTTCAACAACACGCCGCCGCTGTCCGACCCACAGTTGCCCCTGATCACGCCCGGTGGCGACTTCGACCCGCTGATCGTCGGGACGCTCTACCCCATCACCTTCGAAGAGAGCGGCCTTCCCGCCCGCGTCCGATGGGGCGCCGACATCGAGGAGTTCGCTCCGAACTGCTCGGTGACCTCGCCGGACTGGGCGGTGCACACGCAGACCGCATCTTTCGTCCTGCTCATGCCGAACGGCTCGGTCGAGGGCGGCCTAGTAGCCCCTCCCGGCTACTCGAGCGGGCCCCCGGGCGTCGACTTCAACGTCGTGAGCGCGTCGCGGACCGTCTCGGTCCGGTTCTTCCTCACCTATACGAACGTCACCTTCGTGGAAGGCGGGCTCCCCGCCGGCCTGCTGGCCCAGCGGGGGTGGTACGTCGAGCTGGACGGTTACAATTCCACGGTGCACACCACGTCGGCCCGTCTGGAGGTCGAGACGGCCACGGTCCCGTACCTCATCGTCGGCCCCAAGGGCTACCGGGTGGAGGGGATCTCTCCCTCGGGCGACCTGGAGCTTGCCGGCGGTAACACCACCCTAGCGCTGACCTTCGCCGCGGGTCGCACCGATACGCTGACGTTCTCCGCCCGCGGGTTGCACGACGGCCAGTACTGGTGCGCCGAGCTCGGCGGCAGCGGCGCGTGCACGGTGGGCCGTCGGCTCGCCTTCGCCAACCTCACGCCCGGGACCTACGTCTACAACGTCTCCGGCTCGCCCGGGCAGGCCGTCACCGCCCGGCTGCACGGCGCCGTCCTCCCCGCGAACGGCACCGTTTCGCTGGCGAAGAGCGAGCGGGTCGTGTTCACCTTCACGTACCCCTACAACGTAACATTCTACGAGACGGGCCTCGCCGCCGCTCTCACGTGGTCGGTGCGCGTTGCGGGAGTCACGTACTCCGCGAACGCCGACGTTCCAATTTCCGTCGGGCTACCGAACGGCAGCTACCGCTTCCACGTGGGGGCCGAGGCGGGTTACCGTGTTCACGCAAGCCCCGCGGCCGTCCGTGTGCGCGGAGGACCGGCGACGGTAGTCGTATCGTTCCGGCCCCACGACGGGGCAAGGTCGGCAGCGGGCCAACCCGCGGCTCCCCCCGCGGCCGCGGCGAGCGTCTCCGGGGTCGCGGCGAGGCCGGCGGGGGGGGCTCCGGGGGCGCTCGTCTTCCTGGGCGCTCCGCTCACCGGCGCCGTGCGCCGGCGCGCGCGGGCGGCCGTCTAGGGGGCTCGACGATGACGGTGGCCGGCCGGGGACCGATGCTCGGGGCCGTCCTCGCCGTCGCGACGGTGGCGCTCCTCCTCGCCGTGGGGACCCCCACGGGGACCGCGACCCCCACCGCGCGCGCCGCCGCTCCGCGGGCGAGCGTGCCTCGGGCCGACCTGGGCTCGGAAGCCGCGGCGCCACTCTCACCACCGGTCGTGGTCGCCAACACGACGCTCTCCGGATACCCCGGCCCGCCGCTCTACGACCCGGACGATGGCCTGCTGTACGTGCCGGACGAGCAGAACGGTTCGGTCCAGGTCTTCGCCGGCACGGCTCTAGTGACGGCCTTCTCGCTCGGCGGCTACGTCGGGGAGGGGTCGATCGACGCGCGGACCGGCGATGTCTACTTCGCCGGGGGGACGGACGTCGCGATCCTTCACGGTGCCTCCGAGTTGTCGACGGCGACCGTCGCGCACTACACGATCGGCACCGTTTTCGACCCCGCGAACGGCTACGACTACGTGGTCGAGGGCTACGGGGGGCTCGTCGCGTTCGCCGGGACCCACGATGTGGGCATCTTCCCGTACGGCGCCCAGTGCCCCACGGACTGGACGTACGACCCGGCGGATCGCCTGCTGTACGTCGTCGACATCTGCAGCGGCAACATCGACCTCTACCGCGACCTGCAACCGGTCGCGAGCGTCTTCATCGCGGGCAACCCGCTGGGTCTCAGCTACGACCCGGCCGACCGCGACGTCTACGTCTCCATGCAAGGGGCGAACGGCCGCGGCTACCTGACCGTGTTGCGCGGGCGCGCGATCGTCGGCAACGTGAGCGTCGGATGCGGGCCCGGCAACGGCACGTACGACCCCGCGGACCGCCTCCTCTACGTCCCGAACGGCTGCTCCGGGAACCTGAGCGTCGTGCGCTCCGACTTCGTCGTCACCTCGCTCCCGATCGGGGCGGGCCCCGTCACGCCGGTCTTCGAGGCGGGCACCGACGCGCTCTTCGTCCCCTACGGCGCCGACGGCAACCTCACGATCGTGACGGGCCTGGACAAGCAGGGGAGCGTCTCTCTCGGCGGCCCGTTCGTCGGCGCGGTCGACGACCCGGCGACCGCGCAGCTTTGCGCGGTCGGCTACCTCGGCCCCGACTACTCCCTGGGCCAGCTCGAGCTGCTGGGGGCGCCGGCCGTCCCGGTACCGGTCAGCTTCGCCGGGACCGGCCTGGCCGCCGGGACCCCGTGGAACGTCACGGTCCGCGAGCCGCTCGGCAACGTGACCGTCGCCGGGAGTGCCGCGACGCTCCACCTCTTCCTCGGCGCCGGCACCTACGGTTACCGGGTCGGGGTCCCCTTCGGCTACTCGGTCCCCGACGCGTCGGGAAACGTGAGCCTCGGAGACGCGGCGGTGACCGTCACCCTCCCGTTCACCAACGCGGTGCCGGTCGGCCCGCAGCACCCCGTCGCGAGCGTGCCGACCGCCGGCTTACCGACCGGCGCGATCTACGACCCCGCCGACGGCACGATCGACGTGCTCGGCCAGGGCGGGACGATCACGATCCTTCAGGGCCTCACCTCGCTCGGACAGATCCCCTCCGAGGGCGACTTCTCCGCGCGGGTCTACGATCCGGCCGACGGCGACGTCTACCTGGGCGCCTACTACTACGACAACGTCGTGGTGGTGAACGGCACCCACGAGGCGGGGGTCCTCGCGGTCCCCGGCTCGCCGTTCGCGATGGTCTACGACGCCGCGCTCGGGGAAGTGCTCGTCGCCTGCTGGGCCCCCTCCGGCGCCATCGTCGAGGGACTGCAGGGCTTGGCGGTCCAGTTCACCCTCGACCTGGGAGGGCTCTCCGGCCCGGCCGTCTACGATCCGGTGGAAGAGGCGGCCGTCTTCGGCTCGACGACCGGCCTACTGTTCGTGAATGCGAGCGGCATCGCGACGAACGTCAGCGGGTTCGGCGTGGTCGCGAACGTCGCCTACGACCCGGTCGACCAGGATGTGTACGCGGTCACCCGGGCCGATGCGGTCGTGGTGCTGCACGGGACCCAGGTCGTGGCCACGCTGGAGCCGACCGCCCTCGGCCTCTACGCCACCAACGTCAGCGTCGGGCTCGGGACCGGCCTGGTCTACATCTCGGGGGCGGATCGCGGCGGCATCTCCGTCCTGCAAGGTACGACCGTGGTGGCAGCCGCGGTCCGGCCCGGTCTGGGCCGGGCGCCGCTCCCGGGTTCGGCCTCTGGATTGGTCGACGTCCCAGAGTCCTCGAACAACACGGTCACGGTGTTCGACGGGAGCGAGGTGGTCGGCGACCTGCGGACCGGCTCGGCGCCGAACGGTGGCGCCTACGATCCGGCCTCCGGGCTGCTGTACCTGACGAACGGGGGCTCTTCCAACGTCACCGTTCTCGGGCCGCCGGCGACCGAGTCGATCGTCTTCGCCGAGAGCGGGCTCCTCCAGAACCAGAGCTGGAGCGTCTCCCTCGGCGACGCAACCTACACGACCAACGCCAGCACGATCGGGTTCCCCGAGACGAACGGCAGCTACCCGTACACGATCGCCGCGCCACCGGACTACACGATCGGTCCCGTGGCCGCGACCGGGACGGTGGTCCTGGAGGGCACGACCGCAGAGATCCCGGTACAGTTCACCGCCGGGTACACGCCCTTCGGACTCTTCCCGGTGACGTTCCGGGAACACGGGCTCCCGAACCAGACCAACTGGTCGGTGACCGTGGCGCAGAGCCCCGATCGGACCCGGACGAACGAGAGCGGGGATCACACCGGCGCGCTCGCCTTCCTCTCCGCGAACGGGACGCTCGACTTCTCGATCGCCCCGCCGGCCGGCTACGGCGTCCGGCGCGTCCTCGGGGATCGGGGAACGACGCTGAACACCACCCTCGTCCGCGGGACGACGACGGTATCGATCGACTTCGCGCCGCTGCGCAACGTCACCTTCGAGGAGATCGGGCTTCCGGCGGATGCCGACTGGGGGGTCTCCCTCCACCGGGCGGGGGTCGGGGTCGGTCCCCCGAACGTCACGGCCGAGGGCACCACGCCGACCCTGACGCTCTCCGTCGTCGCCGGGACGTGGCAGTTCCGGGTCTCCGAAACGCCGTCCGGCTATGGCGCCCTGCCCGTACGGGGCCGCGTCGTGCTCGGGAGCGCGGGCGCGACGGTTCTGATCCGGTTCACCGCCAGCGCGCAGGCTCCGAGAGGGCCGGGACCCACCATCCTGGCGGGCGCGGAGCCAACCACGGTGGCGCTCGCCACCGAGGGGCGGCGCCCCGTACCCCCGGTCCGACGGGAGTCATAACCGCAGCCCGACCCCGTTGCGCGTCAGGCGGCTCGGCGAGTGACCGGAGCCGGTGCCGCTGCGGCACTTCCTTTCGAGACGGTCGGCGCCGCGCGCATCGGGATCGGACCCGCAACGTAGGCCTCGACCTCGCTCTGGGCCTGCACTCGGGCGACAGCGATCTCGACCAGTTCCATCCGGAGCCTCTCGGCGACCTCGGGCGGAAGCTCCCCGTCCGGGCCCTCCGCGACGAATCGCTCTTCGAAGCGCGCCCAGGTCCCTTCCGCGGTCAGGAAGGCCCGCAGCGCCCACGCCAGCCGGTCTCGGGAGGCGTAGCCACCGGCCTCGTAGAGGTTGATCAGGATGCGCAACTCATGGAGCCGCTCGGACGCCATCGCCTCATCCTGGAGGATGCCGCGGAAGGTCTCGAGCTCCGCCGGGGCGACCGCCGGCGGCTTCGGGACGCCGGCCCACCGAAGGAGAAGACCCGGGTGGCTCGGTCCCACCACCGAAGGGACACCGGTCGCCTCCGGGAAGGCCGCCAGCAGCCGGCGGACGCGCCGGGCGTGCAGCTCCAGGTAGGCGCCCCAAAGCTCGACTCCTCGCCGCACGTACGGCGGCTCGACCTCCCGGCCGTCGTCCAACAGTTCCGCCACCTCGCGGAGCCGCTCGGCCAGCGGTCGAAGCACCCGCTCGTCCTCCAGAATGAACTCCCGTTCGACCTCCGCCTGCGCCTCCCCCCGGGGGCCCCGCGCGGGGGTTTGCCTCGACATACCCGCCACGGCCGGAACCGGCCGTGATCCCCGATAAGCCGCCAGTCACGTGGGCTTGACCACCGCCCGACTCCCCCTCGGCTAGCCCCGGGGAGGTTCGCGCGATACAGCATGTCCCGCGATGCCCACCGGCCCGTTGCGACCGGGTATCGGCCGTCGGGCAGGCCCTAGAGACCGGGCCGGGTGCCGTGTACCTCCCCCTCCTGGCCGGCGCGTCGGCATTCGCGGGTCGGTCGACCGTGTTGCATCGGCACGGATGGTCTCCCAGCCCTCGGGCTGACTGCGACGGCCCGGGCCACTCGCGGTGTTCCGCCGGACCTGGGAGTTATCGCAACCGCTATCGAGCGCCAGAGACCCGTCGTACAACTGGTTCGCAGACCCCGGCACCCCGGCGCACCCAAGGTGCTTCGTCAGAGCGTCCCGGGCCCGCGAGTTCCCTCCAAGGCCCATCGGGCCGCTACCGTCGGACCCGCGATGCCGGTCGGAGTAGGGACCTACCGGTACATTGGGTCGCTTCCCGGAAACGACTGGCTGACCCGAAGCGGGCCGAACACCATGGCCGCCTTGTACATCCCGGTTGCAAGCTCCTGGATTGCGTCCGCAAAGCGATTGAAGGTGCCGGCATCGTCCGACACGAGTCGGACCACCTGATCGAGTGAGATCTTCTGAAGTTCATACACGTGCTTGAACTCGACCGGAAAGAATCCGAAGCCGCTGCGGGGATTGTCCATCAGCGCGCCCTTGAGGGTGGTGAGGAGTTTCGACTGGCTTCCCGCGTCGAGCGAGCGAAGCTGGGACCGTGCCTCGGGCGGGATGTCCATGATCCCCTGCAAGTGCAGGCCCCCTTCGCCCTCGCGGCAGACCACCGTGAACATGCCGTGCTTGATCGCGATCGCCGGAATGACCCTGCCGTCGGGATAGGTACCAGAGATGACCACCGCGGTGTTTCCCAGCTCCTGTGCCCACTTGACCGCGAGGTCGAGGTGGGGAGGGAGCGTGGATGGGCCCGGAGCTGCCATGATCGGGAAACGTGCCGCGGGGTTAGACCTCGTTTCGTTCCCGGAGGATCGCCACGTAGCGGTCGTAGTCCATGGGGCACTCGAACAGGTCGAGGAGCTCCGCCTTGTGGAGATGGAGTTGTTTGGCGACCTTGGAGAGAAGAAAATCCCCGTACTCCCCTG
>JASHTI010000099.1 GCA_030040625.1 Thermoplasmata archaeon | reverse complement strand
CGTCCTGACGGCTCTCCAGGGCACGACGGCCACGCTGGTCGTCCAGCCGTCGTTCGTCACGAGCGACTCGTGGCTCCCGCGCCGACTGGGCGCGGCGCGGGCCCGGTGGGCCTACCTCTTCCGGAGCCTCGCGGACCTCGGGCTCCGGCTCGCGGGCTCGAGCGACGCCCCCTGCGAGGATCCGGACCCCTGGCGGGGCATCCGCGCGGCCGTCGAGCGACAGGATGCCTACGGAGCGTCGGCGAATCCCCGCGCGGACCAGCGGCTCCCGGTCGCCGAGGCGCTCGCGCTGTACACGGTCGGCGCTCACCGGGCGATCCGGTGCGCGGGCGGCGGGAGTCTGGTCCCCGGGGGCCCGGCCGACCTCGTGGTCGTCGACGCGCCGAACCTCGAGGCGGCCGTCGCGACGGGCAGCGGCGCCGTGCGCTCGACCTGGTCCGAGGGCCGGTCGGTGTGGAGCCGCGGGGCGTCGGCCGGGGGCGGAGCCTAAGTCCCGCAGCGACTCGGCCGGCCGTGCCCGACCCGTCGGAGGTCCCGGTGCGGCGGGAGTTCTCGCCGTCGATGCGGGTCGACCTGCTCGTCTCCGACTGGAAGGCGGCGGTCGCGCCCGAGCTGCCGGAGGAGGAGCGGGAGCGTCAGCTGTACGGGCAGGCGTGGGACGCCTACCAGGAGGGGGACCACGGCTTCGGCCTCTGGTGCTGGCACGAGGTCGACCGCCTCACGAACAACCTGGGGGGAAACGTCCGGGAGGTGACCCGGGTCGTGGGAGCGGGGCGCTACCTGGGTTTCTCCCACCGCAAGGTGCTCGCGGTGGAGGTGCCGATCGAGCGGATCTACCGGCCCCGAAAGGGGGACATGAGCACCCCACGACCGGACGCCTTCGTCCTGCCGCACTACCAGGTCCTGTGCGTCTACTTCGCCCAGGCGGCCGGGGGCGACCCCAAGGCGAAGGCGCTGCTGGAGATCGCCCTCGGGGAGCTGGAGGACCGGCGACGCGCCGACCCGTACCTCCGCCACTTCGAGACGTTCCGGGACCTCTGGCAGCGGACCGCCGGTGGAACCCCGTCGGCCGCCCCCGACGCGTCGCCCGCGTCCCCGCCGGCCCGCCGGAGCCCCCCGAAGCGGGGCGCGCGCTAGCGGCGCTCGCCGGCACGGGCCCCCGCGGCGCCGAGGGAGATTCATATCCGTGACCCGGCTGGCGGCGGACGGAGTCCCGATGCCGGCCGCAGCGACCCGCCGACCCGCGCCCAGCGGGACCGAGGCCCGGTTCCGCCGGTTCCTCTCCGACGATTGGGGCCGCTGGATGGTCCAGGCCCCCGAGATCGCGACGAGCGTCGGCTACCCCGGCCTCAACGACCTCTGGTCCGACGACTCCCCGGCCGGCATCGAGGCGCGGGACCGCCACCTCCGGGAGAGCGTCCGGGCCCTCGCCGGCTTCCCCCCCTCGCACCTCGGGCCGACCGAGCGGCTGAATCACCGTCTGTACGCCCGCCTGCTGGCGGCGGCCGTCGCCGGACGGGCGTTCGGCGACGATCCGTTCCCGTACCACTTCGGCTACCCCCGGAACCTCTGGATGCCGATCAACCAGATGGACGGGATCCACACCTCGAGCGGGCAGCTCGTCGCGATCCAGCCGCGCCAGGCTCGCGCCGACGTCGAGGCGATCATCGCGCGACTGCAGCGCCTGCCCGTCGCCGTCGAGCAGCACCTCGCGCTCCTCCAGGAAGGGCGGCGACGGGGCCACATGCCCCCCCGGATCGCCATCCGCGGCGTCCCCGACCAGGTCGCGGCGCTCGTCCCCGAGGACCCCGACGGGAGCGCCTTCCTCGAGCCGTTCCACAACCTGCCTTCCACCGTGCCGGCCGACGATCGCCGCCGGCTCACGGAGGAAGCGCTGCGGGCCTATCGCCACGGGGTCCGCGCGGCGTTTCTGAAGCTGCACCGGTACCTGGTCGACACCTACCTGCCGGGGGCGCGGGAGACGATCGGCGCCGCCGACCTGCCGAACGGACGGGCCGCCTACGCGCACCACGTCCGCTGGGTGACGACGACCGACCTCAGCCCCGAGGAGATCCACCGAATCGGGCTCGCGGAGGTGGAGCGGCTCGACGCCGAGATCGCCGAGTTGATCCGAGGGACCGGCTTTCCGGGGAGCGTCGCCGAGTTCCACCGCTTCCTCCGGACCGACGAGCGGTTCCGCTTCCGCTCCGTCGAGGACCTCCTCGAGCGCTACCGCGCGCTGGCGAAGCGGATCGACCCGGAGCTCGCCCACCACTTCGGCGTGCTGCCCCGGCTCCCGTACGGCGTCGAGCCGGTGCCGGCGTTCCAGGCGCCGAGCGTTCCGGCCGCGTTCTACATCGGAGGGGCCCCGCGGGACGGCCGGCCCGGGGTCTTCTACGTCAACACCTACGACGTCGCCTCCCGTCCGACCTGGCGGATGGAATCGCTGACCCTGCACGAGGCGGTGCCGGGCCACCACCTGCAGATCGCCCGGACGGCCGAGCTCGAGAGCGTGCCGGAGTTCCGGCAGTTCAGCGGGGAGACGGCGTACGTGGAGGGGTGGGGCCTGTACGCCGAGACGCTCGGCGAGGAGGTCGGGCTCTACCGGGACCCGTACGCGAAGTTCGGGGCCCTTGATCACGACGTCTGGCGGGCGATCCGGCTGGTCGTCGACACCGGGATGCACGCCCTCGGCTGGAGCCGCGACCGGGCGATCGAGTTCTTCCGGGCGCACACCGGAATGAACGACCACGAGATCGAGGTCGAGGTCGACCGCTACATCGTCTGGCCGGCGCAGGCGCTCGCCTACAAGCTCGGGCAACTGAAGATCCGCGAGCTGCGGACGCTCGCCGAGAAGAGCCTCGGGGAGCGGTTCGACGAGCGCGCGTTCCACGACGTCGTCCTCGAGGAAGGCAGCCTGCCGCTCGGCGAGCTGGAGGCGCGGGTCCGGTCCTGGATCGGTCGGCCGTCCCCAGGGCCCGCCCGGACGCCGCGCGCCTCCAAGGCCCGGG
>JASHTI010000098.1 GCA_030040625.1 Thermoplasmata archaeon | reverse complement strand
ACGCCCCGCGGCGAACCGCTGCCGGCGCTCGTCTTCGGCAGCATGGACACCGCGGCGAACATCCACGACGTCGACGAGAGCGCCGATCCCCGGCTGATCGCGGGCGTCGCGCGCTCGATCGAACGGTTCGTCCTCGAGCCGTAAGGGGGTCCCGCCCCTGCTGCCTCCGCTCGAGCACGCCGCGGTCGGGGTCCTCTGGCTGCTGCTGCCGGCGTACCTCGCCAGCGCGTTCGCGACGCTCCCCCGCGGCTGGGGCCCCCCGATGGACTTCGGGCGCCTCTGGGCGAAGGACGGGCGGCGCCTGCTCGGGCCCTCGAAGACGTGGTCGGGGTTCCTCGTCGGAGGGGCCCTCGCGATCCCCTTCGGCCTGCTCGAGGCGGGGCTCATCCTCGCCGCTCCACCGAACCTTCGGCTGGTGCCGCCGTGGGGGCCGAGCCTCGCCGCGTCGCTGCCGGCCGTCGCCCTGATGGCCTACGGCGCGATGGCCGGCGACGCCCTCGGCTCGTTCTTCAAGCGCCGGCTCGGCCGGCCGAGCGGCGCACGGACGCTGCTGCTCGACCAGCTGCCGTTCGTGCTGCTGCCGATCGGCCTCGGGGCGCTCCTCGACCCGGGCCTCTTCGTACCGGTGTTCGGGACCTGGGAGGCGGTGTTATGGCTCCTCGTGTTCACGCTCGGGCTGCACGCGGCGTTCAACCAGATCGGGTTCCGCGCGGGCCTCAAGAAGGTGCCTTGGTGAGCGGCGGGGGGACGGCCGGGGTCTGGGACGCGGCGCAGATCGCCCGCGAGCTGCTGGCGGCGGGCGCGGTGCGATTCGGCGAGTTCACCCTCGCGTCCGGGGCGAAGAGCGACGTCTACATCGACGTCAAGCGGGCCTGGACCGATCCGCGACGCCTGGAGGGCCTCGCCCGCGCGCTCGCCGCACGGGCCGGCCGCGAGCCGCGGCTCGCCGGGATGGAGCTCGGCGCGGTGCCGCTCGTCGTCGCGACGGCGCTGCTCGTGCGTCGGCCGTTCGTGGTCCTCCGGAAGGCGCCGAAGGAGCACGGCACGCGCCAGCCGTTCGAGGGCGAGATCCCCGCCGGGGAAGCGGTCCTCCTCCTCGAGGACGTCACCACCACGGGCGGAAGCAGCGAGCGGTCCGTCCAGATCCTGCGGGACGCCGGCGCCCGCGTCGAGCGCGCGCTGACGGTCGTCGACCGGGGCGAGGGGGCGGCGGCCCGGCTGGGCGCCCTCGGCGTCCGGCTGGAGGCGCTGGTGCCGATGGCCGAGCTGCGGGCGGCCCAGCGGTGAGCGGGACCGTCGAGCGCGACGGTGTCGTCCGGTTCCGCGATCCGGCCGAGGCGTCTTCGGTCTACGCCAAGGGATTCTTCGGAACGCTCGAGGAGGACGGCGGCCTCCGCCTCGACCGCTTCGAGTCGGTCTACCTGGCCGAGATGGGCCGCATCGAGGTCCGCGACGCCGGCGGACGCTCGACCGACTGGCCGGCGCTGTTCCGCCGGGCCGTTCGGGCCGAGCGCGGCTTCCCTGTACGCTACCTCGTCTACCGCGATCTGCGTCAGCGCGGCTACGTCGTCCGGCAGGGTCCCCCACCGGTCGCCTTCGCGGTCCTCCCGCGCGGGGGGATCCTGCACAAGACGCCCGCGCGGTTCTGGGTCGAGGCGCTGAGCGAGCGCGAGCCGTTCGACCTGACGCGAGTCGTCGCGCTCGCGCGTCGAGCGCAGGAGGGGCGCAAGCTGCTGTGGCTCGGGGTCGTCGACGAGGAGTCCGACCTCACCTACTACCGGCTGCGCCGCCCGCTCCCGACGGGGGCCGTGACGCCGGCCCCGCTTCCCTCGCCGACCGAAGGCTGGCTCGGCGACGACCGCGTCACCGTCCTCGACCCGGCGGCCGTCGACGCGTTGGGTCACCAGCTCGCCTACGGCAGCCGGGTCGGCGAGCGCCTCGAGCTGTCGCTGTTGGAGAGCGCCTACCTCGTCCGTGAGGGCCAGCTCGCCATCCGCGACGCCAAGAGCGGCCGGCCGGTCCCGATCGAACGGCTCGAGGCCCGGGCGCGACGCCTCGACCCGCGGTTCCCCGAGCGCCTCGCCGCGTACCGGGACCTCCGCGGCCGGCGCCTCGTCGTGAAGACGGGGTTCAAGTACGGCGCCCACTTTCGCGCCTACCCGCGGAACCCCGAGCACGCGCACGCGCGCTACCTGGTCCAGGCGCTTCCGGAGCGGCACGTCGCCAGCTGGCCGGAGGTCGCCGGCGCGGTACGGGTGGCGCAGGGCGTGCGCAAGGAGTTCCTGGTCGCGAGCGTGAGCCGCGAGGCGGCGGTCCACTTCCTCTCGCTCGAGCGGATCCGTCCGTGAAGCGGTCGCTAGCCGGCCGGATTGGCCCCGCGCACGATCGCGGCGAACCAGGTCCGTAGGCGCTCCGGGCCCAGGCGGCGATCGATCTGCTCCTGCAGGGCGGAGCCGACGACGATCCCGTCGGCGCCGGTGTCCGTCGCGGCGGCCGCCGTCGCGGCGTTCCGGACGCCGAAGCCGATGAGGACGGGCAGCCGCGGTCTCGCCCGGTGCGCGGCGGCGACCAGAGAGGCCAGCTCCCGGGCGGGGGCGACCGGCGCGCCGGCCCCGGTGGTTCCGTAGCGGCTCACGAGGTAGAGGAATCCGGACGAGCCGGTGGCGATGCGGGCGACGCGCTCGGGCGAGGCGGACGGGGCCGCCAGCAGCACCAGCTCGAGGCCGGCGTGACGGCAGGCGGCGCGCCAGGGGCCGGACTCCTCGAGGGAGAGGTCCGGCACGATCAGCCCGGAGGCGCCGGCCGCCCGCAGCTCGCGGGCGGCGGCCTCGAGCCCGTGGGCCCAGACCGGATTCGCGTAGGTCATCACCGCGGCCGGCAGGTGCCGGCTCGCACGACGCAAGGCGAAGAGCAGGTCCGACCAACGCGTGCCGTGCGCCAGCGCCCGACCGCTCGCGGCCGCCAGCGTCGGGCCATCGGCGATCGGGTCGGAGAACGGGAACCCTAGCTCTAGCGCGGGTGCCCCGGCGGCCGCGAGGGCCCGGACCGTCGCCTCGAGACGCGAGGCGCGGGCCCGGTCGACGAGCAGGTACGGCACGGCGGGGCGGCGCCCGGCCGCCCGGACCGCGCTAAGAGCGTCGGCGAGCGGCGGCACGGACCACCTCCAGGTCCTTGTCCCCCCGGCCGGAGAGGGTCACCACCACCCGATGGCCCTTCGGCCGTCGCCGGGCTTCGCGGACCGCGGCGAAGACCGCGTGGGCCGGCTCGAGCGCCGGCAGGATCCCCTCGTCTCGGGCGAGCCAATGGAACGCCGCGAGGGCGTCGTCGTCATGCACCGCCCGGTAGCGGACCCGCCCGCTGTCGCGAAGGAACGCGTGTTCGGGGCCGACGCCCGCGTAGTCGAGCCCGGCGGAGATGCTCTCGGTGTCGGCGACCTGTCCGTCGCGGTCCTCGAGAACGTAGGAGTAGGCCCCGTGCAGGATCCCGGGTCGGCCGAAGCTGAGGGACGCCGCGCCGTGGCGCGATCGCCGCGGCCCCCCGGCCTCCACGCCGAGCAGCTCGGTGGGGCTGCTGAGCAGCGGGCGGAACGTGCCGATCGCATTCGAGCCGCCACCGACGCAGGCGACGGCGAGCTCCGGGGGCCGGCCCCAGAGCCGGCGGGCGTCGCGCAGAATCTCCCGGCCGATGACGCTCTGCAGCTCCGCGACGATCGTCGGGAACGGGTGCGGCCCGACCGCCGAGCCGAGCAGGTAGTGGGTGGTGCGGACGTTCGTGATCCAGTCGCGGAGCGCCGCGTTGATCGCATCCTTGAGCGTTCGACTCCCCTCCGTGACAGGGTTGACCCGGGCGCCGAGGAGCCGCATCCGCTCGACGTTCGGCCGCTGCCGCTCCATGTCGACCTCGCCCATGTACACCTCGGTCTCCAGGCCGAGGGTCGCGCCGAGCATCGCGGTCGCCACGCCGTGCTGCCCCGCTCCCGTCTCGGCGATGAGGCGCGGCTTGCCCATCCGAACGGTGAGCAGCGCTTGGCCCAGGGCGTTGTTGAACTTGTGCGCCCCACCATGGACCAAGTCCTCCCGCTTCAGCCAGATCTCGGCGCCGCCGGCGCGTCGCGTGAGGCGACGCGCGAAGTAGAGCGGCGTCGGCCGCCCCCCCAGGGTCCGCGAGAGCCGTGCGTGCTCCCGGCGGAACTCCGCGTCGGCACGGGCGTCGCGCCAGGCCCGTTCGAGCTCGCGGAGCGCCGGCACCAGCGTCTCGGGGACGTAGGCGCCCCCGTACGGGCCGTACCGCCTAGGCATGGCCTTTCTCGAACGCCTCGACCGCCGCGGCGAACGCGCGCATCCGCGCGATCTCCTTGACGCCCGGGGCGCTCTCGATCCCGGACGAGACATCGACGCCCCACGGCCGCACCGAGCCGAGCGCCTCCCCGACGTTCTCCGGGGTGAGGCCGCCGGCGAGCACCAGCTTGCGGCCGGGATTCGCGTCGACGAGGCGGGCGCAGGTCTCCCAATCCGGCCGCACTCCGCTGCCACCGGGGAGTGGCTGCCCGGCGGCGTCCAGGTGGATCCTCGGGTAGTCCTCTCCCGGGGGCAGGGCAACGGAGTCGGTCGGCGCTCCCGCGGGCGGAATCGCCACCGACGGTACCAGGTGGTGCCGCTCGAGGTACTCCAGTCCGTCGGGGACCGGCCCGTAGACCTGGATCCGGTCGACGCCGACCTCCTCGAAGAGACGTCGAATGAGTGCGATGTCCGGTGACACCACGACCCCCCACGCCTCCGCCTCGCTCGGGAGCTTCTCGATCAGCGACGCCGCCTCCTCCGGGGCGAGGTTCCGGGGCGAGTCGGGCACGTTGACGACGAACCCCGCGGCGCCGCCTGCCGGCACCTCGGCGACCTCCTCGGGGCGGCGGAGGCCACAGAACTTGACGAACGTCCTCATGCGGCCGGCCCCCCGCCCGAACGCCGGAGCGAGCGGAGGAACCGGGCCGGATCCGCCGCGCGGGCGACCGCCGAGCCGACCAGAAGACCGTCGCAGCCACGCTCCCAGAGCTCCGCCGCCGCGGGGGGACCGTCCACCCCGCTGAGCCCGAGCAACGGCGCGAGGCCGCGATGCCGGCACCGCTCCAGGGTCGCGTACGCGACTTCGCGCTCGATCCGAAGCGTGGCCAGGTCGCGGGTGTTGACGCCGAACACGTCCGCGGCCACGCCGTCCACCTGTGATAATTCTGCCGAGTCGTGCAGCTCGAGCAGCACCTCGAGTCCGAGCGCGCGGGCGCGGCTCGCCAGCTCGGCCAGCGGCCGGCCGAGGAGGCCGGCCGCCTCCAGCCGGGCGATCAACAGGACCGCCGAGGCACCGGTGCGCGCGGCGACCTCGAGTTGGGCCGGCTCGACGACGAACTCCTTGAACAGCACCGGGCGATTCGTCCGTCCGGCGAGGTCGGCGACGAGGGACGGCGCGCCGTCAAAGCCGTGGGCCGTGGCGAGGCACGAGTAGCCGACGACCGCATCGAGGTCCGTCCGCG
>JASHTI010000013.1 GCA_030040625.1 Thermoplasmata archaeon | reverse complement strand
TGCGAGTCCTCAGCCGCGCGTGGCGGCCGGTCCGCAGAAGGTCGTCGGCTTGTCTACGCCAGTCGGCCGGGACCCGGGCCTGACGGGCAAGCGCTATGCTCGCAGAACGGGCCATCTCTCCGGGGCGCGTAGCCTAGCCTGGATAGGGCACCGGGTTCCTAACCCGGGGGTCGAGGGTTCAAATCCCTCCGCGCCCGCTACGTCAGGCGCCGGCCCCTCCGACGCCCAGGATCGGCCGGGAGCCGTTCGACCCGGTCGTCGACCCACCCTTTCTCGACCTCGCCCTCCGGCTCGCCGAAGCCGAGCGGTCCTCTCTCTCCTCCACCGACCGCGAAGCTGAGCCAACCCCTTCGGTCCCCGGGCAACCTGGGACCCCTTCTTTCGAGCGGTGCGGTTGCGATCGACACCGCGCTCCTCGGGCTAGCGACTCCGCCCCAGAGGGCCGCCGGTGACGCCTCCCGCCCTTGGAGGCGAGCCGGAGGGCTTCGACCTCGCCGTCCGCGAGGAACGCGAGCTGCAGGGCCTCCGGGCGCGCTCCGGGGCTTATCCTGCTCCTACTGCGGAAAGCGGGGGGGGATCCCGACGCTCCGTACTGCCCGGAGCGGGCCGACCGGGCGACGGATGCGGGGATCTCCGGCCGGTCTTCGTGTGCAAGAGCCACCTGATCGCGCTGGTGAGGCGCCATCAGTGCCTCCGGCGGGCCTGTCCGAACTGCGGTGGCCGGTGCGGGGGTGGGGCGGCCTGCCCGGCGGGGCTCCCCGGCGGCCATGGCGGGGGTCCATGGGCCCACGGCGAGGCCCGAGCTGCGGCGGATAGGTTCGAGGACTTCGTCGAGCAGCACCGGCTGGGGCGCATCCCGCTCCGGCAGGTGATCATCTCCCCGCGGCCGGACCGATTCGGGGAGGCCGAAGACCATGGCCGGGCGATCGCCAAACTGAGGAGCTGGGCGACGACCCTCTGCCGTCGTTTCGGGTGGCGGGGGAAGTGGTGGGGTTGCACGGTCGTCCACCTCTATCGCGGCTGCGAGGGCCGAGGCTACTCGGAGTGGGGACCCCACGCGCACGCCGTCTGCCCGGGGGTTGACGTCGGTGCGCTTCGCCGTTACGCTGAGAGGAACGACCTCGTCGTCAAGCAGGTCAACGGCCACGGAGGGGGCTTCGCGTCGTACCGCGGGTTCGGGCTCTTCCGGCTGCTCGTCTACGAGCTCGGCCACTCCGCGGTGATCGAGGCCTCGGAGGGACGGAGGGGGGCGAACCACTCCCTAACCTGGTTCGGAGAGCTTCACGGCTGGGGCCAGCCGCCCGATCCGCCGTCGGAGACCCACGCTCCCTGTTGCCCTCGCTGCGGAGGGGAGATGGAACCATGGCCGTGGGACTGGTGGCCGACGGGGTCGATCTACGACGGAGCCCCGAACTTCTCGGTGGCCTTCCGCGGGGCCGGCCATGGCACGGTCGAGATCTTGTGGGAAGGGGCCGGACCCTCCCCGAATTCCGCGGGGGTCCGCGCCGAGTCGGACTCGTCCCGATCGAACCAGGCGCCCCGTGGCGAGCCGGAGGGCCCGGATGGTGAGCCTGCGTCTTACCCGAACGGGAGCTGCCAGCCCGTTTCCGGGGGCGACGAGGCGTGGACGGTGCCTCTGTGGGTCGGGGATCGCAGCGAACTCGGGCAGCAGTTCGAGCGCGAGGCCGCTTGGGTGGCGCGCCGCGAGGCCCTGGAGGGCGTCGAGCGGGAGATCTCCGCCTGTGTGGAGTCCGGCCTCGACTGGGTCGAGACCAACGCCGCCACCGGCGCGGGCCACTGGCGGCACCCTCCCTACTGCGAGGGGTGCCGGAAGCTCCGCGGTCGGCGTGCGGAGCTCGTGGGTGAGCTCCGCGGGAGCACGCCATGGTGAGGCGGCAAGATCAGAACGAGGCGCCTCGGCTGACCGCCTCGGCACTGCGCTTCCTCCTCTCATGGCGCGATCTCCCTGCCGCGAGCGTGAGGCGGTTCACGCGCGCTTACCTGCGCCTACTCGCTGGGTCCGGTGCCGGCACGGACCCTAACCACCACGAGCGAGCCAGAGCCCCGCGGATCCACTCCGGGGCGAAGGGGGACCGGTAGCCGTGGCCGCCCGGGCGTCGACAGCGCGTCCCCTTCCCGGAGGGATCCTCTCGCGCGCGATCGCGCTGCACAGGATGGGCTACTCGTTTCGGCAGATCGGGCGCCGGCTGTCGATCCGGACCTCGGCGCTGCGGCGTGCGATGACGACCGAACGCCGCCGGCGATGGGAGTGGCAGCCGTGACCCGACGATGCCAGTGGTGCGGCGGACGCCTGCCCGGGGACTCGGCGAGCCATGTCCCGTCGCCCGAGCTTCGCGATCGAGAGGAGGACGTCTACTGGTGCATCGAGACCCAACGGCACGCGATCGTCCGAGCGGGCTTCGTCCTGAAGCTGAGGGGGAGAGGACGCTGACCGCCGGGAACTCGGCGAGCGCGATCGCGCTGCGCATCGGGCTAACGTTCCTCGCCGTCGCTTACCTCAGCGATTGGGCCGGTTGCATGGCGTGGGCCCTTCCGGCCGGTCTCCTCGCCGCTGTGGCACTGTTACGCCAGCGGGTGGCCGGGCTCCGGGCTGGCCTAAGATGACCGCCCGTTTCACGGCGGTTGGGCCACGCGTCATAAGTCGCCCCCTGCTATCCTGGCAATGGGGGAGTAAGCGGGTGGAGCTTTCGACCGCCGTCTCAGCGCAGACTGTCTTCAGGCCGAATTCATTTCCCAATCTGACGTACGTTCAAAGGGCTCGGGGATACGATGAGGACCTGTCCGAGGCCCTGAAACGAGCGGGAACGGTCGTTTCGCTGACCGGACCGTCTAAGTCAGGCAAGACCGTTCTTACACAGAAGGTGGTTGGCCCCGCCAACGCCTGCGTCGTTAGCTGCGGCGATACTCCGTCCGCTGATCGCTTCTGGCAAGAGGTGCTCCGGCAGCTGAAGCTGGGCGTCGCCGAGGAGTCCGAAGAGGCGACCCAAGAGGCGAGGTCACGTACCATCGCTAAGGGGGGCGCCATCGGGATACCTGGCGTCATCGGGGGTCAAGCCCAAGTTGAGACCGGCACCGAGTCCCTCTCTGGCCGCACGGAGAAGCAGACTCGGATTTTGGGGGCCTCGGACGCCGTTCAGGCACTCCTAGATTCTGGACGCACCCTTGTCCTTGATGACTTCCACTACCTCTCAGGTGCCGCACAGAGGGAGATCGGGAGGCAGTTGAAGGCGGCCGCCTTTCGAGAAGTTCCAATCGTCATTCTGTCCGTCCCACACCACGATGAGGACCCAGTCGAGGTGGTCCCCGACATCGGCGGCCGGGTCCTCGGGGTCAAGCTATCGGAATGGAGTCCCGAAGAACTGACGGAGATCGCAACGAAGGGCTTCGCCGCGCTGAACGTAGACCTGCAAGCCGATGACATTCACAGACTGGCGATTGAAAGCATCGGCTCTCCCCAGCTAATGCAGCTCCTTTGCCTTGAGACTTGCAGCGTCCTCGGAATCACGACGCCGCTTCCGGCCCGACGCCACGAGGTCCTTACAGGCGGCCGCTTCGGCTCGATATTTTCTAGAGCCTCACGCGCGACGAAATTTGCGAATCTGTTCAAGAAGCTTCAAACCGGGCCGGCCGAACGCGGGCCGTTGAGGACGAAGTACAAGCTTGCAGACGGTACGAGCGGCGACATCTATCGAGTGACGCTGGCGGCGCTCGCATCCGACCCGGTCGAGAGGACCCTGTCCTATACCGACTTGCGAAAGAGGGCGGAGAGCGCTTGCATCGGCGAGCAGAAACCGCCCGGCCAGAACGTCCAAGGGACAATCGAGCGGATGTCCAAAATCGCAAAGCAATACGGTGGCGCGGGAAGCGGGCAGCGTGACCCGGCAATTGAGTGGATGGCAGAGAGGCGCGAGCTGGTACTTCCAGACGCGTACTTTCTCTTCTATCTGAGATGGGAGGCCTTCCCGAATCACGATGCGTTTACTCGGGGGCGGGGGTGAGCCCATAGCTGCGGTTGGCGGGTCACAACGTTGCTCGTACTTCGACCCACCGCCCTCGGATGACGAAGGTCAGTCGATCCTCGAGACCTGAAGGACGCGGAACCTCTGCCGCCCTGCTCGCTGCCGACCTACTCGGACGAGCTCGACGCGGAGCGCAATCGTCTGATGAGGCTGTGAATGGAGATCTCTGCTCCGCCGCTGGTGTTTTCACGCGAGGCTCGTTCGGGTCGGTGACGATGAAGGACCAGACGAGGTCGAAGCACGGGAACGGGTTGCGTCCTCCCGCGCCTCCTGGCCACCCACTGGAAGCCACGGGCAGGGCCGCTCAGCCCGCCGCCTCTTCTCGTTCGCCTTCGATCCCTCGTGAATTGTATGGCATGGGGTGGGGGGACCCCCTGGCGGACGGACGGACGGAACGGACGGATCCCATCCTAACCGTGGGCGCTGCCGAGGCATGGGTCGGGGCACGGATGGGCGTGACAGCGCGGGCCGTCCGCCGGTGGAAGTCCGGCGACCTGGAGCTGAGCCGAGAGCGGGAGGTCGAACTGCGGGGCGCCCTCGAGGAGTTCGCCCGAGAGCATCCCGAGGCGTTCGAGGAGCCCGAGCCGCGCACCACGGCCCAGCTACTGGCCGCGCTGTCTCGCCGGTCCGGCGTCAGCCCTAAGCTGATCGGGGGAATGGCGCGGGGTCGGTTACCCGTGCCCGACGGGGTGCGCGACCGACTGCGGCTCGCGATCGAAGCGGTCTTCGATAGGTGGCCAGACGCCCTCGACATCTCGCCGATCGACTGACGCGGCACGTTGTTGTGCTCCGCAGTCGCCGCTTAGCCGCGCGGGCGCGTCAGGCAGAGTCGTCTGACCCGGACGGCCCGACTTCGTCGGCTCCCGTAGCGAGACCGCCCGGGGCCCGGTGCTCACCGAGCTTCGTCCGCCGCGTCCGGGGCCGCTTGAATTCGGCGGTCGGGGCAACCTTGAAGGTCACGTTCCTGAAGGGCGGGTACTGTGGCTGCTTGCCCTCGAAGAGCTCGCGAACGGTGAGAATCTGGTACCTGTCGTACTTGTCGTCGTCACTGAGCTTCCAGTCGGGTTTGTAGAAGCCCATGCTTGCGGCCTCGGTCCTCATGTCTCGCGTGGGCTCATCGAGCGTCAGGAGAACGCCAATCTGCGCCTTCTCGCGTTCGATCACTCGCCCGAAATCTCGGACCTCCGATAGTTTCAGGGCCCCGGACTTCACTTGGATGACGAGCAGCTTGACCGGGCCGCCCTCCTTCTCTCGGAAGAAGAGCTTGCCGTCGATCCCGGTGTCCGCGCCCTTCTTCCTGTCCTCCGCGACCGGGCGAGCGCGAATCTTGCCGAGCGCCCACCACTGGAACTGGTAACGATCCTGTCGGGCGAGAGCTTCCGCCCCGGTGACGTCGGCCGGTTCCCCGACGACTACATACTCGACCCGATCGGAGTAGGCGTCGCTGAGCCGGCTCCGAATGAGGGAAATTGCCAGGTGGGTCACGTCGATCCCAATCCATCGTCGACCCAGCTTCTGTGCGCTCGCGATTGCGGTGCCGCAGCCGCAAAAGGGATCCAGGACCGTGTCGCCCCGCGTACTCCCGGCCTCGATGATTCGGTCGAGTAGCGCCTCGGGTTTTTGGGTGGGATAGCCCAGCCGTTCATCTCCAGCGACAACTCCGATGTCGTCCCAGAAGTCCGAGATCGGTACCCCCTCCTGCTCGTCGAGGTAGCGCTTGTACCTCGGGACGCCCTGACCGTCCTTCGGCACGACAATCCGTCCCTTCGTGTCCTCCTCGAGCATTCGTTCCTTCGTCCAGCGCCAGACTCGAGTGACTCCCTTGAACTCGTACGTCAGGTTCGGTCGATCGGGGTTCGGGTTGAGCAAGCTGGTGAGCTGGTAGCGCCGGCCGTCGGCGTCCTCCATTCGGTACTGGGTTTCGAGAGCTTCGTCGGAGTAGGGGAGGTACTGTGGGTTCCATCTCACGAGTCCCGCGTCCTTTGCGTAGTATAGGATCGTGTCGTGATTCCGAGCGAACCGAGTGAAGGCAAGCCCCTTCGGGTGCGAGCGCCGCCAGACGATTTCGTTCCGCAGATTGTTGGGCCCGAAGATCGAGTCCATCAGGAGCTTGAGGTAGTGGCTGGCGTTCGGGTCGCAGTGTAGGAAGATGCTGCCCGACGGCTGCAGGACTCGTCGGAGCTCTACGAGCCGGGGCGCCATCATCGAGAGGTAGGCGAGCATGTCGCTCTCGCCGACCAAAGATCGGAAGGCGGCGAGCGCCTCTGCCGCCTTGCCTCCGGCTTCGAGCGTCTCGTCGAACGTGCGGCGCGCCGCCGCGTCCCACCGCCACGTGTCCGAGAACGCTTGGATCTGGGCCGCCGATCGTGAACCGTCCTGCTCTGCGAAGAGGACGTTGTAGTCCTGGTTCGAGTTGAACGGCGGATCGAGGTAGACGAGGTTGATCGACTCGCTCGGGAAGTAGTCGCGGTTGCGGAGGATCGGAAGGTTGTCGCCGTAGTAGAGCATGCTCGGGCGCTCGGTGCTCTCGGCCACGAAGGGCCAACCGTGGACCGGGAGCTATGAACTTAGCGATTGACGGACCGGCGGAGGCTGAGCGATGCCCTACCTTCGGTCCGCGTTGGCGTACTTCTGCCCGAACTCGTCGAGACGGCGGCGGACGGCGTCGCGGATGAAGTCCCACTCACCCACCCACGCGCGGTAGCAGAGATTCAGCTCGCGAATTCGCTCGAGGTCGCCCATTGGGATCCCATCGGGTCGCCGTTCCCTCGCCATCTTCTCCTCGTGCGCCATGCCCGATACCTGTCGGTAGTCATCGGTCGGCAGGTATATGATACTTGTCGGCAGTTGCCGACTCGATGAGCCCTACACCTAAGGTCGAGATCCCGTACGAACGGGTCGAAGTCAAGTTGCCGATAGGGCTCTATCGTAAGCTTGAGGAGCTGCTCCGCTCGGAGCAGTCCTGGCCCTCGCGTCAGGACTTCATCATCGACGCGGTCAGAGAGAAGCTCGGGCGACTGCGCGGCGGGGTAGCTCCGGATGCCCCGGGGCGGCTCAAACGTTAGGCGTCGGGGCCCCGCGTCGATGCACCTTCCAGCCGGTGGACCCGAGTGGGAAGACTTGAATCTCTGGCTGCGTACGGTGACACGGGTAGCCGCCGATGAGCCGTGCGTCTCGCAAAGCAGTCATCGAACAGATCGAACAGCAGCGCTCGAGCCGAGTCCTTACCTACGTCACGGGTGATCGGGCCCCTACACCCGCCCAGATCGGCGACGACGCGGTCCGTCCAATCTACAATCACCTGCGCGAGATCGGGAAGGTGCCCCGGCTAGACCTGTTCGTCTACAGCCGGGGGGGCGCCATCGATGTCCCCTGGCGGATTATTAGCGCTCTCCGCGCCGCAGCCGATGAATGGAACGTTCTCATTCCGTTCAGGGCGAACAGCGCCGCCACCATGATTGCTCTTGGGGCAGACAACATCATTCTAGGCAGGCAGGGCGAGCTCGGTCCGATTGATCCCATCATGACGATCCAACGCGTTGTGCCGGGGCCCCCGGGCCAACCGCCGATGGCGTTCCAGGACCAGATCAACGTTGAGGACATCATGGCCTATGTTCGCTTCGTCCGCGAGCGCGCGGGCCTGTCTGACCAAGAGGCTCTCACGAAGGGACTGGGGAAGCTCACCGATCGTCTCGACGCCGTGACGATCGGCTCCGCCTACCGGACTCACTCCCACACGCGAGACGTCGCGCAGAAGATTCTGAGGTCACGGAAATCGCCTGCCCCGGATCAGGTCATCAACGTGATCGTCGAGACACTTGCAGAGCGAGTGTACGCCCATGGCCATGCTATTGGCGCGCAGGAAGCGACGGAAATCGGGCTCCCCGTCTCGCCTGCCGATGCGACACTGGACGGGTTGCTATGGACGCTCCTTCGGGAGTACGAGGCAGATCTCAAACTTCTCGAACCGATTGACCCGAACCAGGTCGTATCGGCTTCCGACGAGTTCGGCGAGGACGCGACGATCGCCGTGGTCGAGAGTTCGTGGAGAGTCCATTCTCTCGCGGGCCAGATTCACATCCGGGCCCGGCGGCAGATGCCGCAGAACGTCAACGTCGCTCTGAACCTGAACCTCCAAGTTCCATCGCCGGCGCCTGGGCCAGCCGGGCAACCGCCGCCCCAGCTACAGCAGGCGCTACAAGCGCTCTTGCAGCAGCTTCAGCCCCAGATCCTCTCGCAAGCGAACCAGGCTGTGATGGACGCAATGCGGAAGCAGGCGCCCGTTGTCGCCCTGGAGACCAAGTTCATAGGAGCGCGCTGGATAGACGCGCCCTAGGCTGGCGCGGGAACGAAGAGACCGGGCGACAGCACGCTCGTCGACAGTGGCAGGACTCGTTCCTCAGTCTCGGGAACCACCTGACCATCACCCTCGGCTTCGGGCTCGGGAAGTGCGCGGGGTACTGCGAGCGTCCGCTCCCAGACGACGTGACCGTCTGTGAGGATACGGACCGTGACCTCCACACTGACAGGAGACATGGCGTCCTACTCAACTGCAAGCAGGGTTTATGACCCCTGCGTAGGGAGGGCGCCCGCCACAAGTTGCCTTGGGAAGCGTCCCGCGCGTGTGGGTAGCTCGTTCTGAGAGGGTCGGGCGTCGCCAAAGCTGCCGCTGGGGTCTGCCCGCCCGCTGGGCACCGCCTCACAAGTGGACCGGTAAGGCACCCACCAGTCCGGCTTATGGGCGGGGGGTCGGCGGTAGGGCCGCTATGCGCAAACGTTCGCGCCGTAGGTCACCGGTATAACCCAGACCGCGAGGAGAGCGAGGGCAACTGCCGTGATCACGTAGGTCGCCAACCGTATCTCAAGTTCCTCGGTGACGGCGAGGCTCATGGTAAGCATCCCGTCAGTAGCCCATGTCCACCGGAGTCCCCCGCAACTGGGCGGCACTTTCAGGAGAGTGACAAGGGTGACGAGGAAGCCCACTACCGCTAGGACTTCGGCGCTAACGCGAGCCATGCACGATCACGCGCCCTGGTTGTTGATCGGTTGAGGACCATGTCCACCGGTCAGTTAAACCGGGGGCTCACCTCGAACTCGAACGGTCCGAGACGGATCTCCTGGGCGTGGAAGCGGTTCGCGAATATGATCGGCTTAACGGACTCGCGTCCTTCGATTACACCTTCACGAACAGGGAACGATAGCTCGAGCTCACGCGAGTCGTGGCCGGGGATTGGTTCATTGCTCCACTCCCGGTTTGATGGATGTAGTCGGGCAACCGGATTTTCGA
>JASHTI010000097.1 GCA_030040625.1 Thermoplasmata archaeon | reverse complement strand
CCCCTCGGCGTGCGTCTCGAGCTCCCCGCGGAGGCGACGGACGCGATCCTCGGCGTCACGGCGGGCCGTTCGCACGCCGTCCCGGCCGGCGAGCTCGGCGGCGAGCCCGGCCGCCTCGGCGGCCGCCGTCTCGGCCTCCCGAGCGAGAGAGGCGGCTCGCTGCTGGAGCTCCGTCCGGCTCCGCCGGTCGGCCTCCTCCTGACGCTCCTCGCCGGCGAGCTCGCGCCGGTCGGCTTCGAGGCGTCCGATCGCCGCCTCGGCTTCCGCGCGCGCCGCGCGCGACTCCGCGACGGTGGCCTCGCTCTGCTGGAGCGCGGTGACGAGCCCTGCGCGCTCGGCCCGCATCCGATCGGCCTCCCGGTTCACCTCGGCGAGCTCGAGGTCCCAGTGCGCGAGCCGCTCCGCCTCCTCGCGCCGATGGCGCGCCTCCAGGTGGAGGTCGCGGGCCAGGGCGTCCGCGTTGTCGGCGGCGAGGCGGTACCGCTCGACGCCCAGCGCCTTGCGCACCGTCTCGAGCCGCTCCTCCGGGTGGATCGCGAGGATCTCCCGCATCCGCTCCTGCGGGACGTAGATCGCCCAGCGCCAGAGGTCCGAGTGGGCGTGCGGGTTCGGATTGTCGGGAAACCCGAGCAGGTCGATCACCCGCTGGCGGATCTCCGTCGCGGAGTAGGCGGCGAGCCGGTCGTCCTCGGCGAACGTGAGCCGCTCCGGCTCGAACGTCGCCCGGCCGCGCCGGCGGACCCGGCGGAAGCGGCGCCGCACCCCGTAGGTGTGCGCGTCGTCGGCGAGCGTGACGGCAACCTCGGCGTGCGGCGTGCCGTGGCGGACGAGGTAGGCGGCGTCGACCTCGGCGACGCCGAAGAGCGCCATCTCCACCGCGTAGAGCAGGCTCGACTTGCCGGCCCCGACATCGCCGACGAGCAGCGTCGTGCCGCCTCCCAGCTCCAGCCGGCCCGCCTCGAAGCTTCGGATGTTGCGGACCTCCAGCGCGCGGAGCTGCACGGCCCTAGCCGACCTCCGCGCCCGGCTCGCCGCGCAGGCCGAGCGCCCGACGGCCGCCCTCGACCCGACCGGCCACGTAGTCGGTCCGGGACTCCCCCTCGCCCTTCGGGATGCCCAGCTCCTGGAGGAGCTCGCGGGCGATCCGCTCGCCGGCCGGGCCCTGGAGCCACGGCGCCGTCGGACGGCTGGCGGTGAGGAGCACCGCGAGACCGGCGGCCTCGACGTCCGCCTCGCCGAGCGTCGCGGCCCCCGCGGCGGCCGGGCCGACGACCTCCCGGGTCTCCCAGAGGACCGTCGCCGATCCCCCGCCGACGGCCCGGGCGATCCCGGCGAGGTCCAGCTCCGCGACCGAGCCGCTCGCCAGTTCTCCCCGCAGGCGAGGATAGACGAGCGCCCCGCTCGCGGACGCGGAGCGTACCTGGGACTCCACCTCCTCGCGCGCCGCCTCGACGCTCCGGCCCGCGAGGTCGACGTCGACGAGGCGGACGGCGCCGGGCGGGGCGGTGTCGACGAGCTCCAGCTCCGGCCGGCCGTCCGTGACCGTGACGACTGCCAGCCCCTGGTGGGTCCGGCCGGCGGCCGCGTTCTCGAGGTCCGTCCGGCTCGTCCCGAAGACGGCGCCCGGGTTGACGAGGAGGCCCCCGCCCGGCCCCTCGCCTTCGTAGGTGACGTGGATGTGGCCGCCCGCGTAGTAGTCGCAGCCGGCCGGCAGGTCGTCGCGGGCGACGCCGTGGATGTGCTCGCGGAGGTTCGCCGGCAGGTACTCCTGGACCGCGGCGTGGAACTGGAAGACCTTGAACCCCGACGCGGCGCGGAACGCCTCGGCGTCGACCGCCCGGAAGTACTCCCGGTCGAGCCCGTGCGAACGACCGGAGATGCCCGCGATGCGGGCGCCGGTCGGACCGTCGGTCAGGAACGGAAGGCTCCACCGCGTCCCTTCCGTGCGGACGGCTTCGGGGGCGACCTTGACGAAGACCCCGCTCGCCGCGAGGACGTCCAGCCAGCTCGTCCGGTGGGCGACGTAGTCGTGGGAGCCGTAGATGACGTAGACGCGCCGGCCGGCGTCGACCAGCCGCTTCAGCGCGGCCGCGACCGGCTGCACCTCGCCGGGGTCCGGCACCGGCGTGTGGAAGAGGTCCCCCGAGACGAGCAGGAATTCGCAGTCCCGCTCCTCGACGACAGCGAGGGCGCGCAGGACGCTCGCCCGGAGCGCCCCGCGGAACGCCGCCGATCGGGGCCAGGCGCCGACGTGCGCGTCGGCGAGGTGGGCGAAGCGCCAGGACGGCACGGTCCGCCGCCCCCTACGCGTCGCGCCGCGAGGAGGCACCCTTCGCCGGCGGAGCCCCCGGCGGAGCCGCAGCAGCGAGGCGCTGCGCCATCGCGGCGAGGAGGCCGGCGCCCGCCCCCATCGCGAGGAGACCGACCAGGAACAGATCGTCGGCAGCGGCCGGGGCGGCGGGGCCGCGCTCGGCCGGCCGGGGCGCCGTCGCGTCCCGGGGCGGTGGGGGGATCGGCTGGACCCGGACGGCCTGCTGGCTCGCCCTCAGCATCACCTGCATCAGTCCGAAGAGCTCGATCGCCTCCTCCATCGTGATCTGTCGGGCGCGGAGGCGTCCCACGAGGTAGTTGTACCGGGCCTGCCGCTGCGCGTCGCTCGCACCCGCGGTGACCGGCGGCGGCACGTCGGCCGGCACCCCGGGGCCCATCGCCGGCATCACGCTGCCGAGGCCATGCCGGCTCTTCAACCCGCGGGGTGGCCGCCGAGGGTTGGGACCCCCGGCCGTCCCGGACCGCTCCGCTCATAGGGAGGTGGTGACGTGCGGCGCGTTCGATGGCCAACCCGGAACCGGAAGCGCGCCCGCGGGAGACGGACGAGAAGGACCGTCACCTGCACATCCGCCTGACGGACGACCGCAGCTCCATCTTCGACTTCATCACCGAGTACCTGCACTCGGCCGGGAAGACCGCGGACTGGTACTGGCGCACCGCCGGTCGGCTCGAGGGGAACGAGGCCGACAACCTCGAGGAGCTCCTCTCGAGCGCCTTCGAGGCCGGCGCGTTCATCGCGCACGACCACCCCGAGGACCTGGAGTACCGCTGGGTCACCGAGGAGGAGTGCGAGAAGGAGCGCAAGCGCGAGGAGCGCGGCGAGCAGCGCGAGGCGGCGCGGAAGGACAAGAGTCTCCCGCACTACGCCTAGGGCCGACGGCCCACCCGGACCGATCCAAGCGCGCCGCCCGGGGAGCCCCGGTGGTCCGGTCGCGCCCTAGAAGTGGATCACCGAGTGCGCGACGATCAGCGCCACGAACAGGATCGAGATCGTATTGACGACCTTGATCAGCGGGTTGATCGCCGGTCCGGCGGTGTCCTTCGTCGCGTCCCCGACGGTGTCGCCGACGACGGCCGCCTTGTGGGCGTCCGAGTGCTTCCCGCCGAAGTGGCCGCTCTCGATGTACTTCTTCGCGTTGTCCCAGGCGCCACCCCCGACCGTCATCATGATCGCGAGCGGGAAGCCCGCGAGGATGACCCCGAGCAGGAGCCCGGCGAGCGCGAGCGGTCCGAGCAGGAAGCCGACGGCGAGCGGCGCCGCGACCCCGATGATCGCCGGCGCGGCGAGCTGGCGGAGCGCCGTCACCGTGCAGATGTCCACGCAGCGGCCGTACTCCGGCCGGGCCTTGCCTTCCAGGAGGCCGGCGATCTCCTTGAACTGCCGGCGGACCTCGAAGACGATCGACTCGGCCGCGACCCCGACGGCGTTCATCAGGTACGAGGTGAAGAAGAACGGCAGGATGCCGCCGATGATGAGACCGCTGACGACCAGCGGGTTGTCGACCGTCAGGTAGTTCGTGAACGTCGGCCAGGCGACCCCGGCGCTGTTCGACGCCGCGAAGGTGTACGCCGCGAAGAGGGCGAGCGCGGCGAGGACCGCCGAGCCGATCGCGTAGCCCTTCGTCACCGCCTTGGTCGTGTTGCCGACGGCGTCCAGGGGGTCGGTGACGTCCCGGGCCTGCTGCGGGAGGTTCGCCATCTCGGCGATCCCCCCGGCGTTGTCGGTGATCGGGCCGAACGCATCGATCGCGATGATCATCCCGGTCACCGCGAGCATGCTCGCGGCGGCGAGGCCGATCCCGTAGAGGCCGAGGAATGAGTTCGGGAAGTGCCACCAGCCGCTCCACCCCAGGGCGAGGTAGCTGACGAGCGTCGCGGCGACGATGACGAGCCCGGAGACGAAGACCGACTCGAGGCCGACCGACAGGCCGCTGATGACCGTCGGGCCGGCGCCCGCCTGCGCGGCGTTCGCGATCCGGTGGACCGG
>JASHTI010000096.1 GCA_030040625.1 Thermoplasmata archaeon | reverse complement strand
CGGGGGCCGCCGCGGATGCGGAGCTCCGCGCGCTCGGGCGGGCGTACGTGCAAGGCGGGGGGAGCATCGATCTGGAGCGCCCGGCGGCCCGGTTCTGGACGGCGTCGGCCGGCGCAGGTGCCGGCCTCCTCCTCGAGGAGGTTGCGGCGGTCGACCGCCGCCGGGCGGCGAGCCGGGCCCTGCCGCGGCTCCCCTTTCGCCGGCCGGTCGGCCTACCACCGCGGCTGGCACGGGCGGCGACGAACCTCGCCGCGGTGCGTCCCGGCGATCGCGTTCTCGATCCGTTCCTCGGGACCGGCGCGCTCCTTGCCGAAGCGGCGCTCCTCGGGGCTCGTGTCTATGGGATCGACGCGGATCCAGCGATGGTGCGGGGGGCGCTAAGGAACTTCAGTCACCTTGGCGTCTCAGCAGAAGCGGTCGTCGCGGGAGACTCCCGCTGCGTCGAATTCTCGGACGACCCCGGGCCGTTCGATGCTATCGTCACGGACCCTCCGTACGGCCGCTCCTCTGCAAGCGTTGGCGGGCCGCCGTCGGACCTGGTCCCCGACGTCGTCGGCCGATGGTCCGGCCGCGTCCGTGTCGGGGGGCGTGTGGTCGTTCTGTCGCCTGGCGGGTCGCCCGCCTTGCCGCCGCCGTGGGTCGAGGGCGCAAAGGTCCGGGTTCGCGTCCATCGGAGCCTCACGCGGGAGTTTCGCTGGTACTCCCGACGAGCTGGGTGACCGACGCCCCAGCCTGCCGACCGAGCGCGGCCCGAGACGCGGCTCCCTTCAGGAGCGCGGGGTGCGGTCGGCCGCAGCTGAGCAACGAGAGTGCGCGGCTTGGCCACTACGTGCCGGGACCCTGCTCGAGCCTACGGGTTCCGGGCCTGGGGCGTCGGCGACGGTGTGGGACCATGTGCGCCGGCCGAGCGCGCCTATCGGGGGTCGCGTCGACGGTGCGGGTGGAGACCCTCGCGGGGTCACCCCGACGGCGCGCCGCCGAGGAACCGCGAGACATTCACTGGCTGGTAGGAGAGTGAGCAATACTCGCAGCGGATGAGCCCGGTAGTGGACGCCTTGGACGGGTCCACCGGTGCCGAGCAGCGGGGGCACTGACCCTCTTTCTTCTTGATTCGATCGATGGTCTCGAGAAGCTTGGCACGATCCGTCACCTGCTGGTCGTTGTACCGGATTGCCGCGAGCTTCCGTTGGTGCGCCCGCAGAATACCGGCGTCCTCGGTCATGTCGCACCGAACTAGGATGGTCGCCGCCTTCTCCGCTTCCGCACCTCCTGCCCGCCAGAGCGGGATCACCTTCGCCAGGTCGGCGCTCTGTCCTTCTAGGCTCCGAATCCGCTGCCGCACTCTCTGCCGGGTCGCCTCAACCTCGACCGCCAGGCGTTGTTTCTCGCCCGCGAGGGACTGCTGGATCCGCGCCAGCGCCTCCCGGGTCCTTCGGTGCATGTAGAGGGCGATGGTGAGCGAGACGAGGACCGCGAGGTACAGGAGGGCGTAGCCCGCCCAGAGGGGGTTCGGGGAGTAGTCCCCGTACCGTCCGATTGTCCCGTTGCTGAAGTAGGCGAGCACGAAGGCGAAGAGCACCCCGACGAAGGCCATCACTCCGACCACCCCGGGCTTTTGCCGGTAGTACGACAAGGCTCCGGTCATGAGCCCCAGCACGGCGATGATCACGACGTAACCCACGGCCAGCGTCAAGGCTCCCGCGACGACCAGGATCGCGACAGCGACGAGCCAGGCGACCAACTGGGGGCGCTTCGCGCGGCTCCGCGCGCTCTCCGCGGCACGGGTGGCCGCCGCTTCGGCGTCCTGATAGTGAGCGTTGGCTCGTGCGAAGACCCCCTGAGCCGCAGCGTTCTCTTCCTCTACCTGCTTCGCAAGTTCAGTCGTTCGAGAGTCGATTGACTTTTTCAGTACGTAGTAAGTCTCCTGACCGATCTGCTGCTCGTAATCCTCCGATACGCTAAACGGTCGGTCCGTCATGATCAGCGATTGGGGCGGCGATCACCCCGGAGGCTCCCGGCGGCCCCGCGCGAGACGGAAGCCGATGAACCTCCGGCGGCGCACTCTCAGGGCGAGCAAGGTAATCGGCCCGCGGCACCCGGAATCCCGAGATAAGCTCTCGCGGGAAGTGTCGTGCTGAGGTGCCCCGAGGCTCAGAACGAGTACTGACCCAGGTCGCTGACGACGGAGCCGCCGCCGACCGGCGCGCAGAACTCGAAGGCGTGCAGCGTGAAGCCGACCTCGAGCGCGGGCTCGGAGTTCGAGAACTCCACCTCCGCGAGCGTCTCGGTGCTTCCGCTCACCGTCACGTAGTCCGCCGAGGGAAGGGTCGCCCAGCCCCCGGCGATCGGCCCGATCCGGTCCCCGTCCGGCAGCACGAACGTCCAGCTGGCGTTCGCCTCCCACGCCGCTAACGCGGGCCCGGAGAGGTAGCTGCCGCTGGAGTTCGAGACGTTGTAGACGGAGAAGTTGTACAGCAGTCCGCGCGGAATCGGGTCGCCGTTGTAGACCGTGGCGTTGACGTAGGCGGCGATCGCGGCGCCGAGCGGCGGGCTCTTCAGCTCGTCGACGTGCGCGTCCCGGACCTGAAGGGCCCCGGTCGGCGTCGCGAGCGGTACGAGGACGAAGCCGCCGACCAGGATCGCCGCGACCAGCACCCCGGCGGCGATGCGCTTGCGGTCGAGCCGGGTCGAGTCGTTCAGCGGCGGTGGGTGGCGCAAGCCGAGGACGAGGACGAGCAGCCCGAAGAGGATCCACCCGATGTAGAACAGCCCGAGGCAGAGCAGGGCCGCGGCGGTCGCGTAGCTGACGTAGCGGGCACGGTCCCCGAGGAGGGCCCGGAAGACGTGGCCGCCGTCCAGGGTCCCCGCGGGCAGGAGGTTGATCGCCGTGACCAGGATCCCGACCCAGCCGGCGAGCGCCAGAGGGTGCAGGGAGATGATCGACGACGGGAAGAACGCCGCCAGTCCCGCCCAGATCAGCGAGGGGCCGATCAGGAGGTTGCCGTAGCTCTGGCCGAGGATCGACGGGCCGCAGTAGTTCGCGGGCAGGCTCGGGGCGTGGATCGAGAGCGTGAGGCCGACGAGCGTGATCGGGATCGACATCGCGAAGCCGGCCAGCGGCCCGGCGGCGCCGACGTCGAAGAGCATCTTGCGGTCCGGGAACGGCTCCCGCATCGAGATGAACGCGCCGAACGTCCCGAGGATGTACGGCGGCGGGATCGGGATGAAGTACGGCAGCGAGGCGTCCAGGCGGTAGTGCCGGGCGACGAGGTAGTGCGCCGTCTCGTGGACGCCGAGGATGGCGAGCAGCGGCAGGGCGAAGTACAGCCCTCCGTAGAGCAGGTCCGCCGGCCCCAGGACCGTCCGGCCGACGTAGGTCAGCCAGATCATCGCGCCCGCGAAGACCGTGGTGGCGATGGTCGCCGCGAGCAGCACGACGTTGATCCAGGCGCGGCGGGGCGGCAGGCGCGGCTTGCGGATGACCTCGATGAACTCCTCGCCGGTCTCGCGGCGGAGGATGGGGATGTAGCCGATCCGGGCCAGCTCCTGCCGGAGCTGGTCGAACTTGAACGCGAGCGCGGCGGCGTCGACGTGGACGGCGAAGAGGACCGACTGCGGACCGAGCCGGGTCTCGTAGACGGGGAAGTAGGCCGCGACGGCCTGGCGCACGCGGTCGAGCTCGGAGCGTCCGCCGCTCGGGATCGGACCGCTGCTCGCCATCGGCACCCGAGCGCGTCCTACTCGCCGGCCGACTTCCGCAGGCGGCGGGCCCGTTCCTTCGAGTTGTAGCCGGTGATCTCCTCGAGGAACCGGTTGTAGCGGGCGATCGTCTCCCGCGCGACCGCCTCCTCGACCTTCGGGTTCATCCGCAGGTCGATCGCGAGCGCCCGGCCGTCCGGCCGCGCGCGCAGCTCCTCGATCGCCCCGTACCGCGCGATCACGTCGGCCGGTCCGACCTCGGCGGAGTCGAAGTGCGAACGAGCGATGCCGGCGATCGCGGCGAGCTCGAGGTTCCGGCGGTGCGTGGCCCGGACCGGGTAGCTCTGCACGGCGGGCGTGCGACCCCCAGTGGTGATAAAAGCGTGCGTCCCGCCGCCCACGACGGCGCGCCCGGTCAGACGGTCTCCAGCTCGAACAGCACCCGGTAGCCGCGCAGCTGCTCGGTGATCGCGTCGGCGAGCTCCTGGATCTCCTGCCGCGGGACCGGCCCCCGCCAGTCGTAGACGAAGTCGTAGTTCCCGTGGGTCGGGACGAAGCCGGCGCGCAGCAGGCGGTCCGCGACCTCCGACGGCTTGCCGCCCTCGCTGTCGAACGTCACCCGCAGGTAGGTCTCCATCGGCCCCGGACGCGCCGGTTCCGTCAAAGGCGTTGCGCTCGACGCGGGGCGAGGCGCGCGCGGAGGGCGCGTCCCAGGTCGGCGGACGACCGCCCGACGATCCGTTCGGGTCCGAGCGCGACGTCGCCCCGTCCGAGCGCGAGCCGCCACCCGTCGCGCGCGCGGCGAACGTCGATCCAGATCTCCACCGACGCTCCCCGGCCGCCGGGTGCCGTGGAGATCGGCCGAAGGACCGCCCGCGGGAACGTGAGGCCGACCGCGCGCCGGACGGCCTTGCCGTCCACCGGGTCCGAGACCCGGAGCCCGACCCGGATCGCGGCGCGTCGCCGCCCGTGGGCGTCGATGGTCCCGGCCCGGATGCGACGGGAGCTGACCGGCGCAAGGTCGTCGGCGAGGACGAGCGGGACCACGATCAGCGGAATCGCCCGGCGGCCGCGCCGGCGCCGCTCCCGGTTCACCGCCCGGCCCCCGGCCACGGTGTCCGCCGAGACGACGAGCGCGTCGACCCCGTCGCCGACCGAGCCGCCGAAGCGGTCGTCGATCGGGACGATCGACCAGCGACGCCGCGGATAGCGCGCGGCGAGCCACCGGGTGAGCCGGCGACGCCGCACGGCGGCGGAGGCGATCCGTTCCCCGCCCGGCTTCGGGTGCCCGGCCAGGAACCCGGCGCTGGTGAGCCCGATCGCCACGGAGCGGCCGGCGCGGAACGCCGCAGCGAGCAGCGCCTCGTGGCCGGCGTGCAGGCGGTCGAACGTCCCCCCGAGGACCACGCGGCCGTAGCGGGGCGGCATCGGCCCCTAGACGTAGACGGAGAGCGCGAAGATCAGGACGAGCGCGATCGCGGCGTAGAGGACGTAGCGGTAGTTCCGGGCCGACTGCAGCCGGCGGGCCCGCTCCGAGGCGCAGGCGGCGCTGCACGTCTCCGCGTCCGGCTTGGTGACCTTCCCGCAGACCCGGCAGTGGCGGTGGTCCCCGTCCGTCGGCATCGTTCGGTCCTCCGGGCTCGAAGAGGTCGGCGGACCTTATGACGGGGGCGGGGCGGGGGCTAGACGACCTTGCGGGCGCGACGCCGCGGCGGCTCCTTGGGGGCCGACTCCTCGGCGAGCTCCGGGTCCATCGGGTTCGGCGGGTCGGCGGCGTACGGGGACGCCTCGGCGTCGGCCTCCGCCGGCGGGGAGGCGCTGCTGCGCGCGCGCCGGACGCCGCGGTGGGCCCCCTGGCTCGCGGGGACCGGGAAGCCGGCCCCTTCGACCGGGTACTGACGCAGGAAGTTGAGCCAGATCCGGCCGTGGCTCTGGACCGAAGTCTCGAGCCGCTCCCGCAGGTCGGCGGTCTGGTCCTCCAGCGCCCGCTCGACGCGGTGCAGCTCCTCGAGGAGTTCCTTGCGCACGGCGAGCAGGCGGGCCTCGGACGGCTTCGCCTCGACGTTCTGCTCGTGCTCGGTGAGCTTGAGCCACGTCTGCCGGACGATCGGCAGCACGTGGTCCTGGACGACCATCACGCGCCGGTCGAGGTCGTCGATCTCCTCCCGGATGCGGCCCTCGAGCGTCGTCAGCTCTCCCTCGCGGCCGCCGAGCTGCTGCTCGAGCTCCGTCAGCCGCGCGAGCGCGGCGCTTCCCTCGGCGCGGAGCCGGCCCTCGGACTGCTCGACGGCCTGGGCGATCGCCGAGCGCTGCGCCGCGACCGCGGCGTCGACCTCGCGGCCGACGCGCTCCCGCAGGCGGGAGTCGAACTCCGCGGAGGTGATCGTGGTGCCGATCGTCTCCTCGAGCTCGGCCTTGAGGCGGGCGAGGAGCTCGATGTACTTCTCCTGCTCGGCCTGCTGCGTCTCGCGGACCATCTGCTCGACGAACGACTGCATGCGGACCTGCAGGCCGGCGACGGCGGCCCGCTGCGCCTCGTTGATCTCCGCGAGCCGCGCGTCCCGCTCGATGTTCAGCCGCCGCTCGACATGCGCGACCCGGTCGTCGGCCGCCGCCGACAGTCGCTGGGCTTCGTTGGAGAGGGAGGCGACCAGGTGCTCCTCGACGTCCTTGGTCCGGCCGTCGACGAGGATGCCGACCCGCTGCTCGAGCTCGCGGCCCTCGCGGCCGCGGCGCTGTTCGGCCTCGGCGACGCGCGTGTCGATGATCTCGCGGACGCGCGCCTCGATCTCCTCGCGGAGCGCGTTCGCCTGCTCCTTGGACTCGAGCAGCTCCAGGTCCAGCTGCGCGACCAGGGCGGCGCGTAGGTCCTCCTCGGACTTGGAGGCGCGGGCCCCGAGCTCCTCGGCGGCCTCCTTCAGGTCACGCCGGAACCGCTCGGCCCAGCCCTCCGCCGTCGATCGGATCGCCTCGGAGACGCGGCTCTCGATCTCCGCGAGCCGGGGATCGACCTTGCTGGCGACCTGCGCCTCGACCTCCGGTCCCAGGTTCGAGAGGCTCGCTACTGGGCGCTGCTCGACGGCCGTGAGCCGGGCGGCGAGCTCGGTGCGGACCGAGTCCGCCGACTTCGCGGCCGCCTCGGAGGCCTCCCGAAGCCGCGCCTCGAGCGTGACCATCCAGCGCCGTTCCAGGTCCCGGGTCGCGAGCGAGAGCCGGGCGTCGAGGATCCCCCGATCCGCGGCGCTGGGGACGACGGGGCTGAGCCGGTCCCCCGGGCGGGGGAGCGCCGAGGCCACGGGCCCGGCGGCGAGCGGGGGAGCGGACGCGGACATGCGCGAGCCGACCGACGGCATCGCCGCCGGAGCGGCCGGGCGGAGCGAAGGATCGTCGGAGGTGGAGACGGGGACGGTCCCCGGGTTCTCCCGGGGCACCGCGATCTGGGCCGGGCCCCGGAGCCACTGCGGGACCGAGGGGGTGCCGGAGGCAGGGGCGGGAGCGGCGGTGCCGGTCGGTGCCGAGGCCGGAGCGCTCGGGGCCGTAACGCCGGCGGGGGCCGGGGTCGTCGCTGGAGCGGCGGGAGCCGCG
>JASHTI010000095.1 GCA_030040625.1 Thermoplasmata archaeon | reverse complement strand
GCGTTCGCGTCGCAGGCGTCGACCCGCGCCTCGGCCGGCGCGAACGCCCGCGCGAGGCGGCCGAACAACGACGCCTCGAGCGCGTTGAGGCGTCCGTCGGCGACGTGCGCGTCGACGTCCGCGGGGGTTGCGGCGACGCAGCGGACCTCCGCGCAGCCGAGCAGTTCGGCCAGGATCGCCTCACGACGGGCCGGGCTGAGCGTCTTCGAATCTCGGGCCCCCGTGGCGGCGACCGCCTCGAGGCGGTCGCGCGGCACGGCGACCGCGCCGACGACCAGCGGCCCGAGCCAGGCGCCGCGACCGGCTTCGTCGATGCCGACGACGGTCGCCGGCCGGTGGCCCAGCACGGCCCGGCCAGACGGTTCCGGCGTATAGGGCCGGGGCCCCCGGCCGGCTCCGGCGGCGGCGCGCGGCAAGGCTCAAATAGCGAGCGCCGGTCGGCCGCCCTCTCGAGGGCTCCATGGGGATCTGGCAGGGCCGTTCCCGGCGCAAGCGCACCGGCGGCCGCCTCCGCGCGATCCGCAAGAAGCGTCGCTTCGAGATCGCCCGCGAGCTCCAGATCGCGACGGTCGGCGCCGGGAGCGTGAAGACCTACCGCGTGCGCGGCGCGAACGTCAAGCTCCGCATCCTGACGACCGCGACCATCAACGTCTACGATCCGGCGTCCAAGAAGACCCAGTCGGCCAAGATCGTGACCGTCCGGGAGAACCCCGCGAACCCGAACTACGTGCAGCGGAACATCATCACCCGCGGCGCGATCCTCGAGACCGAGCTCGGGCTCGTCCGCGTCCGCTCGCGCCCCGGCCAGGACGGCGTGCTGAACGGGGTCCGGGTCGCCGCTCCGGCGAGTTAGCCCCGGCGGGCGCAATGCCCGACCACTTCTACGTGTACCCGGCCTATCTCGAGAAGCTCTCCCGGGCCGGTGGCCGCCGGGTGCCGGCGGGCGACGGCCTCACCGAGGTCACCGCGGAGGAGATCGCCGAGGCGGCCCGGCGACTCGGCGCGAAGGTCGAGGTCGAAGCGACGAAGCAGTACCCGCGCCGATTCTTCACCTACGCCGGACGGGTCAAGGTCGCCAAGAAGCCGGGCACCACCAAGGCGGCGTTCCTGCGGGCCCTGGCCGCCGAGCTGAAGCGCCGCCGCGCCAGCGGGGGCCGGGCGTGAGCGAGGAGCCGGCGGCGGTCTTCCTCGCCGGCACCGCCGGCGCCGGAAAGACGACGTTCGTCCGCGCTTTCGCCGACTGGCTCCGGTCCAACGGCTACGACGCGACGGTCGTCAACCTCGACCCGGGGCTCGAGGGCGACGAGCTCGCCCCGGACGTCGACATCCGCGAGTGGGTCCGCCTCGCCGACCTCCAGGACGAGTACGGGCTCGGCCCGAACGGCGCGCAGATCGCGGCCGCCGACATGATCGCGCTCAAGATCTTCGAGGTGAAGCAGGCGATCGCCGAGAACTCGGCGGATTACCTGCTCTTCGACACGCCCGGCCAGGTCGAGCTGTTCGCCTTCCGTGAAGCGTCCCGGGCGATCGTCGAGGCGCTCGGCGGCGATCGGGCGGTGATCAGCTTCCTGTTCGATCCCGCGCTCGCGCGGACCGCCTCCGGATTCGTCTCGCTGCTGCTGCTGAGCGCGACGGTCGAGTTCCGGTTCCGGTTGCCGATGGTCAACGTCCTCGCCAAGTCCGACGCCCTGACCCCCGAGCAGCTCGGCGAGCTGCTCGCCTGGGCGGAGGAGCCCGGCCGGCTCGGCGACGCTGTCGAGGCCGGCGCCCGGACGCCGGACCTCCAGCTCTCCACCGAGCTGTTCCGGGCGATCGAGACCGTCGGGCCGATCGGGGGCCTGCTGCCGACCTCCGCCAAGGAGCGGACCGGCCTCGAGGAGTTCTACCGCGAGTGCCAGCGGATCCTCGCCGGCGGCGAGGACCTGGAGCCGTCCCACGAGGCGGCCCCGAACTGAGGCGTCGCTAGCCTTCCGTGAAGAACAGGCCCATGCCGGCCGAGGCCGCCTCTTCCTCGTCCTTCAGGCGGCGGTAGAGCCCCTCGGCGTCGGCGACGGCCAGCCTCGGCGCGAGCGGACCGAGCAGCTCGTCGGCGCGTCGGACCCCGTCCACCGAACCCTCCACGAGTACGATCGTGGTGCCGGCCGCCGCGCCGAGGCTCGCCCCCTCCCGCAGTTTCTGGCTCTGGCGGGCGACCACGTCGTCCTTGAGGGCGGCGTCGATCTCGGTCCGACGGTCGGAGGGGATCGCGTAGAGGCTCCAGGGCATCGGCGCCGCCGACCGCGGCCGGCTATAAGGGTGTTGGCGGCCGTCGGGTCGGAGGCCGCCGGCCGGCGGTCCCGCCCGAGCCGTAAAGCCGCCGCGCCCCCTTGGACGGGCGTGTACGCGCGCACGACCGAGGCGCCCGTCCTCCTGCTCGGGACCGCGCACGTCGTCGACCTTGCCGGGCCGATCCGGAGCACGCTCGCCGACCGACCGCTCGACGGGATCGCGGTCGAGCTCGATGCCGAACGAGCCCAGGCGCTGCTCGCGCCGGAGGGGGCCCGACGGGGCGCGCGGGCCGGGACGCCGTTGCTCGCCCGCCTATGGGGGAGGATCCAGCGCCGGCTGGGGGCCGAGCTCGGCAGCGGCGCCGGGCAGGAGATGCGCGTCGCCGCGGAGTTCGCCCGTGAGCGCCGCCTCCCGCTGTTCCTGATCGACGATCCGATCCGGGCGACCCTCGCCTCGCTCCTCACCGCCCTGCCCGTCCGGGAGCGGGTGACGCTGCTTGTCGGGGCCGTCCTCGGCCTGTTCGTGCCCGCCCGCACCGTGCGCAGCGAGATGGACCACTACGCCGACGACCCGATCGCGTACACCGCCGCGCTGCGGGAGGCGAGCCCGACGCTCGCCCGGGTCCTGCTCGACGAGCGGAACGAGCACATGGCCGACCGGCTCGCCTCGGTGCGGGCCCGCGGCTACGGACGCCTCGCCGCGGTCGTGGGGGACGCCCACGTCGCCGGCCTCTCGGAGGCGCTGCGCCGGCGTGGCGTGCCGGTCGAGGCGATCGGGTTCGCCGCGCTGCGGGCGGCTACAGCACCGTCATCGAGCCCTTCGTGACCTCGGCGACCGCCCGCTCGAAGGCGGCGCCCAGCTCGGAGACCTCCGGGCTGGTGTGCTCCTCCAGGCGGCCGGCGTCGCCGAGGGCGGAGACGGCCGGCGCGACCGGCAGGCGTCCGAGCACCGGTATCCCGTACTCCTCGGCGATGCGGGCGACCCGGCTCGGCCCGAACAGTTCGATCCGCTCGCCGCAGTGCGGGCAGGCGACCCAGGCCATGTTCTCGACCAGCCCGAGCAGCGGCACGTGGAGGTCGCGGGCCATGTTCATCGCCTTCTTCACGATCAGCGCGGCGAGGTCCTGCGGCGTGAGCACGAAGACCATCCCGTCGATCGGGATCGTCTGGAAGACCGTCAGCGGCACGTCGCTCGTGCCGGGCGGCATGTCGATGAACAGGTAGTCGAGCTTCCCCCACTGGACCGAGCCGTAGAACTGCGTGATGAGCCGCGTGACGAGCGGCCCCCGCCAGATCACCGGGGTCTTCTCGTCCTCGACCATGAACTGCGAGGAGACGACCGGGATGCCGCCGCGGGAGGTCGCCGGCTCGATCCCCTCGCCCCGATCGACCAGCGGACCGGTCATGCCGAGCAGCTTCGGGACGGAGGGGCCGGTGATGTCCGCGTCCAGGATGCCGACCGTTCGCCCCCGACGCTGGAGCTCGAGCGCGAGGAGCGTCGCGACCGACGATTTCCCGACCCCGCCCTTGCCGCTGCCGACGGCGATGACGTGGGCCAGCCCGCCCTTGTCCATCCGCTGGAGCATCCCCCGCGGCCCGCGACCGGGGGCGCCCCCCGGACCGTGGGCGTGCCCGCCGTGCGGTGGGGCCGCGGTCGGCTCGGGGCCGCTCATCGCCGTTTCACCGGGCGTGGCTATTTAACGGGGGTTCCGCGCCGACGAGCGGAGGGAGGCCGGGCGGCGCTCCCGGCCGCCGAGGCTCGTCGCTCTTCCTTCCAGATCGGCACCGTCGCCTTCAGCTCATCGATCAGGAAACGGGTCGCGGCGAACGCTTCCGCGCGGTGGGCGCAGGCCGCCGCGACGATCACCGCCACCTCGCCGACCCGGACGCGGCCGATCCGGTGCCAGAGGAGGACGTCGTACGCCCCGAACCGCCGGCGCGCCCGTCCGGCGATCGCCTCCAGTCGGCGTCGCGCCGGGCCCGGGTCGACCTCGTAGTCCAGCGCGACGACCCGGCCCCCGCGATGCCGGTCCGGTCGGACGGTGCCGGCGAAGTAGGCGACCCCGCCGGCGCGCCGGCCGGCGAGGCTCCGCTCCGCGGCGGCGAGGCTGATCGGAGCGCGGGAGAGACGGATCCCCACCCTAGCCGCCCCCGTACGGCGGATGCACGGCCAGCTCGTCGTCGACGCCGATCGGCGCCGCGAGATCCTCGAGGTACTCCCCGTTCCGCAGGAATCGGCTGCTCCGCAGGATCGGGCGAAGCCGCGGGTACTGCTCCGTGAGCCGGGCGAGGAGCTCGCGGGCGGGGACGGTCGAAGCGGACACCGGCCACCGGAGCTCCGCGCGACCAACGGCCTGACGTGCCGGGCCGAAAAGGCGGACCCGTACCGAGCGCCCCACGACGCGTGCACAGCCGTGCCACGCCCTAACGTCTGCCGGTCCCACCCATGCCGATTAATAGCGGACCCCGCTCGTTTGGAGGATGCCCGAGATCACCGTCCGCACGGGAGGGCAGGCCGGGGACGGGATCGCGTCGGTCGGCGAGGCGATCGCCCGCGGCTTCTCCCGGCAGGGCCTCCACGTCTTCGGGCTCAACGCCTACCAGTCGGTCATCCGCGGCGGGCACGTCTGGTTCCAGGCGCGGGCCTCCGATCGCCGCGTCTACTCGCAGGGCGACGGAGCCGACGTTCTCTACGCGCTCGATCGGGCCACGGTCGAGACCCACGTGCCGGACCTCCGGCCCGGCGGTACGGTGATCCACGACCCGGAGAAGTTCAAGGTCGATCCCAGCGAGCTCCCCGCGGGGGTCCGGGCGCTCGCCGTGCCGACGCTCGAGATCGCCCGGAAGTACACGAGCCAGTCGATCCTCCAGAACGCGGGGGGGCTCGGGGCGACCGCCTTCCTCGCCGGGATCCCGCTCGAGGTCCTCCAGAAGGTCCTCGCCGACTCGTTCGGCCGGAAGAAGGGGGACGTCGTCGACTGGAACCTCGGGGCGAGCGCGGACGGCTACCGGTTCGCGGAGGCGCACGCCAGCCCCCACGACCACGCGCCCTCGCGCCAGGGCGCTCCCAAGCTGCTGATGGCCGGCAACCAGGCGATCGCGCTCGGCGCCGCCGCGGGCGGCTGCAAGTTCCTCGCCCAGTACCCGATGACACCGGCGTCCTCGATCATGCACTGGATGGCCGCTCACGCCACCGGCCTCGGCGTCGTCGTCAAGCAGGCGGAGGACGAGCTGGCGGCGATCAACATGGCGATCGGCGCGTCGTTCGCCGGCGTCCGCTCGATGACCGCCACCAGCGGCGGCGGCTTCTCGCTGATGGTCGAGGCGCTCGGGATGGCGGGCATGACCGAGACCCCGCTGGTCGTCGTCGAGTCGCAGCGGGCCGGTCCTTCGACCGGCCTGCCGACGAAGACCGAGCAGGGCGACCTGAACCTGATGCTCGGCGCCGGCCAGAGCGAGTTCCCGCGGGCGATCCTCGCCCCCTCGCACCCGAAGGAGGCGTACACCGCGACGATCGAGGCGTTCCGGCTCGCCGAGTCCTGGCAGACGGCCGTCCTGCTCGCCAGCGACCTCCACCTCTCCGAGAACCTGGCGACCGTGGACCGCGACGAGCTGGTGAGCCCCGGACCGATCCCCTCGCTCTTCACGGTCGGCCCGAACGGGCACGACTACCTCCGCTACCGCTACACGGACTCCGGGGTCTCCCCGCGCGCCCTCCCCGGCCAGCCCGGCCTCCAGTTCATCGCCGGCTCCGACGAGCACGACGAGCGGGGGCACCTGATCTCGGACACGCGGAGCGGCCTGCCGAAGTGGGTCTCCGAGCGGCAGCGGATGATGGAGAAGCGGATGCGCAAGCTCACCGGGCTCGCCTCCGAGGTCCCCGGGCCGATCGTCGAGGGCCCCGCGGACGCCCCGTTGACGTTCATCGCCTGGGGGTCGACCGTCGGCGCCGTGCGCGACGCGCGGGCGGAGCTGGAGCGGCGGCGGCGGGTGACGAACCTCGTCTGGTTCCCCGCGGTCTACCCGATCGACGCCGGGCGGCTCCAGGCCGCGCTCGCCGCCCGCCACCGGACCCTGCTCGTGGAGGGGAACTACTCGGGGCAGTTCGGACGGCTGCTGCGGGCCGAGTCCGGCTTCGTGCCGACCGACCGACTCTTCAAGTACGACGGGGAGCCGTTCTATCCTCACGAGATCGTGGCGAAGGCGCTCGAGGTGAGCGACGGTGGCGGACAGTAGCGCGCATCCGGCGCCCGTGACGACGGGCCCGACGCTCCCCGTCGTGGGGAAGTCGGAGATCCGCCCGACCTGGTGCCCCGGCTGCGGCGACTTCGGCGTCGTGGCGGGGATCGAGATGGCCCTCAAGCGCCTCGGCATCCCCTCCCACGAGGTCGTGATCGTCTCGGGGATCGGCTGCTCGTCGAACCTTCCGCACTTCCTCTCGTCGTACGGCTTCCACGGCATCCACGGCCGGGCGATCCCCGTCGCCGAGGGGATCCGCTGGGCGAACCACGAGCTCACCGTGATCGGCACGGGCGGGGACGGCGACGGCTTCGGGATCGGGGTCGGTCACTTCGTCCACGCCATGCGCCGCAACGTCGACCTGACCTACGTCACCATGGACAACCAGATCTACGGGCTGACGACCGGCCAGGCGAGCCCCACCTCGGAGCTCGGCCACAAGACCAAGTCGACCCCCGACGGGGTGATCGAGGCGCCGATCGACCCGATCGCGCTCG
>JASHTI010000094.1 GCA_030040625.1 Thermoplasmata archaeon | reverse complement strand
GTCCTCGCCGTCGTCCTCGCGCGACGGATCTTCCCGGGTCAGGAGGGGCTCGCGCTCCCGCTCGCCTTCCTCGCCTCGGGTTGGGGGGTGCTGCTCGGCGCGGACGTACTCTGGCAGCCGCCGCTCTACGGGACCGGCCCGGCGGGACTCTACGCGATCGGCGGCGCGGGCGTCCTCGACCTCGTCTATCTCTCCGGCTTCCTGGGCCTCTTCGGTGCCTGGTGGGCCCACACCCTGCTCGGTCGCGGGGCAACTCCCGCCGGCCCTCCCGTGCCCCGCGCCCCGCCGAGCCCCTCCGAACTGATCCGCGAGGCCTACCAGCGCGGGATCGAAGGAAAGGCCCAGGTCGCCCTGGGTCTCTCCGCGGAGGCGGCCCGGGCGGCCGGGCTTCAAGCCGGACGCCTGCTGGGCGGACCGATGCGCGAGGGCGCGTCGCCGTGGGACGGCCTCCCGGTCCCCGGCTGGGTCGTCGCCGACACGGCGAACCTGCAGAGCGTCGCCCGCGCCGGCTCCTCCGATCCGCAGGAGGCGGTACGGGCGTGGGTCACCGCCCGCGCGATGGTCCAGCTCGGCCAGAGGATCACCCGAAGCCGATTCGCCACCACGGGCCAGCGGCTGCTCGCTTTCGCGCTGGACGCCGTCGTCCTCGGGGTGGCGGCCGGCGCGGTGTTCGTCGGGATCGTGCTGGTGAGCGGTGCCGGGGTCGACCAGCTGCTCAGCAGCGTCGGCTACAACGCCGCGGTCTACGGCTTCGTCGCGCTCGCGCTGGTCTACTTCGCCGTCGCGGAGTGGTGGATCGGGGCGACGTTCGGCAAGTGGGTCGTCGGCATCGAGGTGCGGGACCGCGCGCTCCGCCGCGTCGACCCGGTCGCCGCGTTCGTGCGCAACGCCCCGCTCCTGCCGGCGATCACGCTCTACTCCCTCGGGCTCGCCGTGGGGGTGGCGGTCGCCCTGCGGGGACTCGGGGTCCAGGGCGACGTCGTCGGCGTCGGGACGCTGGCCGGCGCCGCCGAACTGTTCGCGCTCGGTCTGGTCGTGCTCGTCGGGATCCTCCTCGCCGGGATCCTCGGCGTGATCGTGATGCACCTGACCGCCGAGCACCAGCGGGTCGGCGATCTCTGGGCGCGGACCTGGGTGCTGCGGCGCGTTACGGCGCCGGCGGTTCCCCCGGGCGCGGCTCCAACGCCGGCCCGGTCCGGCTGAGCGGGATCGCGATCGACGAGACGTTCGCCTCGCGGCCCTCCCGGTTCGTCAAACGCTCGGTGTCGATCGCGATCGCCCCGATCGCCACCTGGCCCTCGAGGAAGCGCCGGCGGACGACCTCGACGACGTCGACCGCCTTGCCGATCGCGTTGCCGCGGGCCTTGACGACGACCGGTCCGGCCCCGGAGTTGAGCTGCGTGACGACCTGGAAGACGTAGGTCATCGTCGGCTTGAGGCCGATGTAGACGACCGGCCCCGGCTCCGGCTCCTCCGGCACGCGTCGCGCCACCGTCGCCGGCTACATGGCCTTTATCGATGGCCGGCGACGCACGACGGTCGCCTCGGCGACCCGCGCACAAAGGTTATCGCCCGTACCCCGTAGGCGCGCGCGGGTCGTGCAGGGGTGGCCCAGCTTGGTCAAAGGCGCCAGGTTGAGGTCCTGGTCTCGTAGGAGTTCGTGAGTTCAAATCTCACCCCCTGCATCCGCCCGCCGCGCGTCGGTGCGGGGCCTTCGGCGTCTCCCGCCCGACGCCTCGGCGCGAGGTCCGACCTTAAGGGCCGGCGACCCCTCGGCCCGCCTCGGCGATGGCGTCCGGCTCCTGCCCTTCGTGCGGCGCCGCGGTCGGCGCCGACGCGCGCTCCTGCCCGAGCTGCGGGAGCCCCCTGACGCCGCGACCGGGCCCCGGTGTCCCGGCCCCGCCGGAGAACGGCGGCGGGACCGTGTCCGCGGCCTCGGCCGATCGCCCGCTGTCGAGCGACCTGAACCGCCGGCTCGCACGGCTCGCGCAGTGGGCCTCCGCCTCCGAGACCCTCGATGTCCAGCTGCCCCGGCTCCCGACGTGGGCGGAAGAGGCGGCGTCCCGATCGCGCTCCCCGGAGTCCTGGGCGGAGGTCGTCCGCGCCGTCGAGCGGCTCGCGCAACGGCGTCTCGGCGAGGCGTTCGACAAGTGGGAGGCACGGACCAGCGGGCGGATCGGACGCCTCGAGGCGTACTCCGTCGACAGCCGCCTCGAGCGGGGCCAGGTCGAGGACGCGGTGCACGCGGCCCGCCTCGGGGACATCGCCCAGGCGCTCGCGACCTCGCAGCAGGTCGACCGCGTCGTCGCCCTCAAGGAACGGCACCTCGACCAGGCGCGCGGCGACCTCGAGCGACTCTCGGTGTTCCTGCGGGACCTCGAGGCCCTCGGGCTGGTGGAGGCCGGTGAGACGGCGGAGGTCGCCACCGAGCTCGAGCGCGAGCTGCGGACCGGTCGGCTCGCCTCGCTCAAGCAGCGGCTGCGCCTGCTCCGCTCGCGCGCGGCGAGCCGCGTCGCCGAGGCGCTGCCGGAGCTCACGGGCCGGATCGGCGACCGCCTGGCCGCCGAGCGGCAGGCCGGCGCGGCGAACGACGCGGAGGTCCGGGAGCTCGCGACCGCCGCCCGCGAAGTCCTCGCCGGCCGGGTCGAGGAGGGGGTCCATCGCCTGCGGACCCTTCAGTCGGCGCGGGGGCTCGGCGCGCCGGACGGCCCGGCGAAGGGTTCGACCGAACGGCTCCGCGGCCCGTAGTCCGCGCCTAGAGGACCCGCTCGAAGAGCCGGACGTCCTCGCCCCACTCGTGGCGTCGGAGGCGGCCGGCCTCGGCGAAGGAGAGCTTCAGGAAGAGCGAGCCCGCGGCCTGGAAGCGGGCGAGCGGGTCGGTCCAGACCGTCGCGACGTTCGACCGGCGCGCCCAGTCGAGCGCGGCCGTCAGCAGCGCCGTGCCGACCCCGTGGCGGCGGCTCTCCGGGTCGACGGCGAGGTGGACGAGCCGGCAGGTCCCGTGGCCGGGCTCGCAGCCGACGATCCCCACCAGGTGGCCGTGGCGGCGCGCCGCGAAGTAGGTGACCCCCTCCATCCAGCTCGTGAACTCCAGCGGCGCCGGCTGCCAGGCCTTCACGAGCTCGCTCGGCAGGCCCTTCTCGGAGTCCCAGACCTTCTTGTACAGCGAGCAGATCGCCGGGATGTCCTGGTGCGTCACCCGCTCGACGCTGACCTCGGCCGGCGGCTTCTCGCCGGGCGCGGGCGCGTGCTCTGCCCGTCGGTCCGACCCTTGGTCCGTTGCCACGCTGGGGCCCCCGATGAGCGAGCGAGCGCCGAGGCACGCGAGCGCACTTGAACCTTGCCCTGAAACCTCGGCGCGAGCGCCGGGGATTCACGGCGTGTGGCGGGACGGCGTCCGCGGGAACGGCGTCGTCTCCCGGATGTGCTCGCGGCGCAGCAGCCAGCGGAGCAGCCGCTCGATGCCGAGGCCGAAGCCGGCGTGCGGCACGCTCCCGTGCCGGCGCAGGTCGAGGTACCAGTCGTACTCGGCGACGCTCGCGCCGCTCGCCTGGAGGCGCTCGGTCAGGAGGGCGAGATCGGTCTCGCGGCAGGAGCCGCCGATCAGCTCGCCGTAGCCCTCCGGCGCGAGGAGGTCCGCCGCCTCCACGGTCCGCGGGTCCGCGCTCGAACGGAGCATGTAGAACGCCTTGAGCTCGCGCGGGAAGTGCGTGACGAAGATCGGCGTCCGCTCGGCGATCGTGAGCGCCCGCTCCTCGGCCGTGCCGAGATCGCTCCCCCAGCGGACCGGAAGACCCTGCGCGGCCAGGCGGTCGATCGCCTCGGCGTAGGTCAGGCGCGGGAACGGCGCCGCGAGCGCCGCGAGCTCCTCCGGCGGGCGGCCGACGACCTTCAGCTCGGCCGGACGGCGGGCGGCGAGCGCGTGGGCCGCGGCGACGACCATCCGCTCCTCGAGCTCGAGGAGCGCGGCCAGGTCGCACCAGGCGAGCTCGACCTCGAGATGGAGGTACTCCGTGAGGTGCCGGGTGGTGCGCGACTTCTCGGCCCGGAACGACGGCGTCAGCGCGTAGACCCGCTCGTTCGGGAAGATCAGCGCCTCAAGGTACAGCTGCGCGGTCTGCGAGAGGTAGCCGGGCCGGCCGAAGTAGTCGATCTGGAACGCCTCCGAGCCGCCCTCCGCGGCGTTCCCCGAGAGGACCGGAGGGGTCACCTCAAGGATCTCCTCCTCCTCGAGGAACAGCCGGAGCGCGCGGAGCAGCTCCGCCTTCAGCCGCCAGGTCGCGACGTGCTCCTGGGAGCGGACGACCAGGTGGCGCTGGTCCAGCCGGAACTCCTCCGTCTGATCGGTGAAGATCGGGAACGGCGCGCCCGCGTGCACGATGCGGAGCGCGCTGGCGCGCACCTCGCGGCCGCCGGGAGCCCGGCGGTCCTCCGCCACGGTGCCGTCGACCTCGACCGCGCCTTCGTTCTGGACGTGCTCGGCGGCCTGGAACACCGCCTCCCCGATCACGTCCCGCCGTGCGGTGACCTGCACGGAGCCGGTCCGGTCCCGCAGCACGAGGAAGAGGATCCCGCCGGAGGAGCGGCCCCGCAGCAGCCAGCCCCGCAGGCGCAGCGTCCGGCCGAGCGCGTCCGGCGCGAACGCCGCGGCGACCGGCGCGAACGCCTCCGGGCTCACTGGTACTCCCGCCACTTGTGCCCGCACTTCGTGCACTCGAAGATGCGGGTCTCCGGTTCGTCGGCGCCTCGGGTCTGACGGAGGACCCAGTACGCCTCGCCGTTGCCGCACTTCGGGCAGGTCTCCTCCGCCTTCGGCAGGGTGGCGGTCTTCGTCTCGACGACCGCGACCTCCCGCCCCTGCGGGGTCGAGCGCCCGACCTCCACGCCGCGACCGAGCGCCATCGTGTGGCCGCAGCCGGAGCAGCGCCAGACGCCGGCGGACCGGTCCGGACGCATCAGCCGCTTGCACTTCGGGCAGAACATGGGAGCCCGTGCTAGCGGCGGCGGGCTCTTTACGCTTCGGCGGCGGCTCAGCCCATCAGCTGCTCGGGCGGGCCGGCGCTGGACGCGGGCGCCTCGGGAGGCGCGACGCTGAGCGGGAGCGGCGAGGCCCGCGCGCCGGGATGGAGGAGCTGGCGCATGTGCTCCCAGCGCCGCGCGAGATCGGCGGCGGTGCCGATGTCGCGCCGGACGTAGTACTCCCCGTGGACGTGCGGGAGCGCCGCATCGATGCGGGCGCCCGCCTCGTGGATCGCGCTCGCCTCGCCGACCAGCGCGAGGCCGCGGCCGGTGCCGAAGCGGACCTTCGCGGGCCCGGTCGCCTCGACGCTGCCGTAGAGGACGTGCACGCCGGCGTCCGTGATCGCCGGCTCGTCGATCGTGAGCTCGCCGCCGGCGGTCGCGCGGCTCCCGTAGCCCGGCGGTACGAGGTAGCGGACGACGGTCGCCCGCCGGCGGAAGGTGACGAGGTTCGCGGCGAGGTGGCCGGTGGCGATCCCGAGGAGGAGCGCCGAGAGGTCCCCGTCCTCGTACAGGGTGAGGGCGTTGATCCCCTCGGGGTCCCCGAGCCGCACGTTGCACTCGAGCAGCCGCGGGCCCTGGGCGGTCAGCATGAAGCCGCCGTAGAGGACGCCCCGGTACGGCAGGCGTTCGGCGCGGAGGGCGGCGACGGCGCCGCCGAGGATCGCGAGCGCCTGGTCCCGGTCGGCGGCGCTCAGGAACGGGAGCAGGTGGTCCCGCTGCGAGTACGATCCCATCCCGCCGGTGTTCGACCCCTGGTCGCCCTCGCGGGCCCGCTTGAAGTCCTGGACCGCCGGCATCGGCGCGAGGCCGTCGTCGGTGACGAACGCCATCAGGCTGAACTCCTCGCCCTCGAGCTTCTCCTCGAGCAGCGCCGGGCCCCCCTGGACCAGGAGCGAGGTCGCGTAGATCGCCCCCTCCTGCGGGGTGGCGAAGTCCGCCCCCTGGACCCAGACCCCCTTGCCGGCGGTCAGGCCGCTCGGCTTGACGACGAACGGTCCCGGAAACGCGGCGACCGCGGCGTCGACCTCACCGGGGTCGCGGAGGACGCGGAAGCGGGGCTGCCCCGGCACGTCGTGCTTGGCGAGCAGTTCCCGGCAGAACGCCTTGGAGGACTCCAGCCGGGCGGAGGCCGCCCCCGGGCCGACGGTCGGGATCTCCGCGGCGCGCAGCGCGTCCGCGAGCCCCGCGGCGAGCGGCGCCTCCGGCCCGATCATCGCCGCCTCGACCCGCTCGGCCCGGGCGAACTCGGCGGTCGGCGCCACCTCCGTGGGGCCGAGCCGGCGCGACGCCCGGGCGAGCCGCTCCAGGCCGGGGTTCGCGTTTGGGCTCGCCACCACGATCTCGGCGCCGCTCCGGGCGAGGGCGAGCCCGATCGCATGCTCGCGCGCCCCACCGCCGACGACGAGCCAGCGCGTCAACGCTCCGGCGGACGGGCCGGAGGTTATAGGCCCGGCGGAGTCGCCGGCCCGCCGACCGACCGGCGGCCCGCTTCGGCGTTCGGGCTGGCGCCACCGTTAAGTGTCGGGCCCAAGTGGTCGAGGTTCCCGGAGAGCCGCCGATGGAGATCCGCGTCGTCGAGAAGGAGCACGACCTCCTGCGCATCGAGGTGCCGAAGGGCGAGGAGACGCTGCTCGTGCCCCTCGTGGAGGCGCTCCAGCGCGAGGAGAAGGTCGTAGAGGCGCGCTACCTCCTCGGCCACCCGTACCTCGACCGACCGACGCTCCAGATCCGGACGAAGGGCGAGAAGCCGCAGCAGGTGCTGAAGCGGGTCCTCAAGGACCTGACAGACCTCTACGACGACCTGCTCGCCGACTTCGAGAAGAAGGCGGACAAGGTCAAGGCCTGAGCGGGGAGCGGTCCCGATGCTGAAGGAGTGCGCCCAGCACGGCTACTTCCGCGCCGAGGGGTGCCCGGTCTGCGGGGCCGGCGGGCGATTCCTCCTCAACGACCGGGAGCTCGACCATCTCGGCCGCGTGCTCACCGGCATCCTCCGCCACTTTCCCGATCGCTACGGGCTGAGCGTCGACCCGCACGGCTGGATCGAGCTGAGCGCCATCGCCCGGGCGATCGCCCAGCGCCACCCCGTCTACCGCTGGCTCCGCCCACAGCACCTGGTGGCGATCGCCGAGACCGACGGCAAGGGCCGCTACGAGGTCCGCGACGACCGGATCCGGGCGACGTACGGCCACACGCTCGAGATCGAGCTCGACCTGCCGACGGAGAACATTCCCGAACACCTGTACTACCCTGTGACGGCCGACGAAGCGGCGATCGTGCTGGAGGTCGGTCTGCGCCCGTCGGACCGGCGCAAGGTCCATCTCTCGAAGACGGCGGCCGACGCCGTCGCGGCGGGGAAGGTCCGCACGCCCGAGCCGATCGTCCTCGAGGTCGATGCGCGGCGCGCCCGCGATGAGGGGATCGTGATCATGCAGGCCGGGAAGACGGTCTACCTCGCCGACCGCATCCCGGCCGAGCTGCTGCGCCGCTCCGAGGCGCCGGCCGTCGACGGCCCGTCGGTCCCGCCCGGCTAGGCCATCCCGTCGTCGCCGACGTTCGACTCGTACGTCGTGCTGACGTAGACGGTGATGTTCAGGTGGGTCGTCACCGGGTACGGGTTCGTCAGGACGAACGTGTAGTTGTCCGTGTACAGCGCCGTGAAGACGATCCGGCCCGACCCCTCGGCGGGGGTCGACCAGGCCGGCGTTCCGGTCCCCGTCGTCGCGAGGAGCTTCCACTGGCTCGCGTTGTAGGCGGAGATGGCGATCTCCGCGTCGAACGGGTGGATGCTCGAGAAGTTGCCGACGACGTAGTCGCCGCCCGTCACCTCGCCGTAGAGGAACCCTTCCCAGCCGGGGCCGACGGTGTAGGTGCCGGAGGTCGTCAGCGGGTCGGGGACGTTCGGCGGCCCGGTGAGCACCGCGTCGATCATCGCGTAGGCGAGCCCGACGCCGACCCCGACGACGATCAGCGCCCGGAGCCAGTTCATCAGGGCGACGCGGCGCTGCACCCGGCGGGGCGCGCCCGACAGCCCGCCCGCGGGGATCGGCCGGCCCTCCCCGCACAGGCCGCACTCGGTGGCCCCCGGGGCGACGGCGGTGCCGCAGAAGCGGCAGACCCCCCACGTCGTCG
>JASHTI010000093.1 GCA_030040625.1 Thermoplasmata archaeon | reverse complement strand
CGCCCTCGCGGTCCTTGTGGTCGTGGGCCTGCTCCCGGCCGTGACCGGGGCCGGGAACCCCGCCGGCTCCGGGCATGGGTCGTCCACGGCCGAGCCCACGCTCCGCGCCATGACGTACGCCGACGCTGGCCCGCCGGCCGAGTACGCGACGACCTTCAACGAGACCGGACTGCCGAACGGGGTCGCCTGGTCGGTGGCTCTTAACGGTACCTCGGACGGTGTGGTCGGCGGGATCACCGAGAACGCGACCCCGGGGGCGATGCTCTACGACCCGATCACCGGTCAGGTGTTCGTCGCGATCCCGGCGCTCGACAACGTGAGCGTCTTCAACGCCACGAACGACTCGGTGATCGCCACGATCCCGGTCGGGGCGGATCCGACCGCGCTCGCCTTGGATCCGAACTGGAACTACATCTACGTCGCGAACACGCGCTCCGACAACGTCACGGTCATCGACGCGGGCTCGGACAGCGTGGTCGAGTCCATCTCGGTCGGCACGGCCCCGGACGCGATCGCGGTGGCCCCGGGTCCGGATACGGTCTACGTCGCGAACGGCGGCACGACGGGCCGCAGCAACGTGACGCTGATCAACGGCAGCTCGCTCGTCACCGTCGGCTCGGTCAAGGTCGGCGCCGATCCGCGGGGCGCGACCTACGACCCCCGGAACACCCTGCTGTACGTCGCCAACACCGGCTCCGGAAATCTCACGATCATCAACACCACGCGCAACCGGACGGTCGGCTGGCTCCGGCTGGGGGCGGGGACGGAGCCGTTGGCACCGGTGGTGGACACGCTCTCGGACGCTCTCTACGTCCCCGAAGCGAGCTCGGGCGGGGGCCTGGTCGACATCGACCCCGCCGACCGCGCGATCGCCGCGACCGTCGCGATCGGGGCGGTGATGACGGGGGCCCTCTTCGACGGGTCCAACGCGCTGGTCTACGTCGGGCTGCAGTCCGGAGGCGGCGCCCGTGTCGTGGCCCCTTCCTCGAACGAGGTTCTCGGGAGCATTCCGGTGCCCGGGGGTGTCTCGGGCCTCGCCGCCAACGCGAGCTCGGGCCAAGTGTACCTGGCCAGCGGATCGGCACACCTCGTCGCGGTCGTCAACGGCAGCCGGGCCGAGGGCGGGATCGCAGTGTCGGTCGCGCCTACGACGCAGACCGACATCGTATCGGACGGGGTCGGGTCGATCACCTTCGAGGAGACGAGTGGGCGGTACAGCTACTCGTCGTCGACGACGGCCGCCGGCTACCTTTCCCCCGCCGGCAGCGGTGTCCTCAACGTGACGGATGTCGCCCAGGACCGCGGGATCGACTTTGGGTTGGGGTTCCAAATCCAGTTGAATGAGTCCGGCTTGCCGAACGGCGCCGGCTGGTCCGCCGAACTCTACCGCGTGCTCTCGGACGGCGTCAACGGGACGTGGCCCATCCCCGACGGGTCGACGGCCGCCCTCTACGACCCGGAGAACGGGCAGCTCTACGTGCTGGATCCCGCGGCGGGAACGGTGGCCGTTCTCAACGCGTCGTACGGCACCCCGGTCGCGACGCTGCGCGTCGGAGCCGGGCCCAGCGGGATCGCGCTGGATCCGACCGACGACTACCTATTCGTGACGAACGCCGGTTCGGGCAACGTCACGGTCCTCGACGGCTGGAACGACACCCACGTCGGGTCCATCCCGGTGGGCCCCGGCCCCGTGGGGATCACCTACGACCCGACCGGCGAGACGTTCTTCGTCGCCGACGCCCCCCCGTCCGGTGACGGCAACCTCACCGTCGTCTACGGTGACAGCCTGACGACCGGACCGTCGATCCCCGTCGGCGTCAGCCCGGACGGCCTCGCCTACGACCCCGACGACGGCCTGCTGTTCGTCGCCAACGCCGGCTCCGCGAACCTGACCGTCGTGAACGCGAGCGAGGCCCGGGGCGTCGGCTCGATCGCGCTCGCCTCGGGCGTCGTCCCCGCTGCGCCGACGCTGGACAACGCGACCGACGAGCTGTTCGTCGCGGAGGACGACGCGGCGGGCGGGGTCGCCGTATTCGATGCCGACAGCGGGGCACTGCTCGCCACGGTCGCGACCGGGAGCGACCCGTCCGGCGCGCTCTACGACGCGGCCGACGGTGGCCTCTATGCCGAGCTGCCCGATCCCGGTCGACTCCAGGTCATCTCCGGGACCAGCCGCGCCACGCTCGGCACGATCCCGCTGGGCGGAGCTCCCGGCCCGCTCGGTCTCGCGCCCTGGGACGACGAGCTGTTCGCCCCGGACGGGACGCTGGGAACGGTGCTCACGATCAATGCCTCGACTCCGGGCGGCGGCGCGGCGCGCGTGACGCCGATCGCCGGCGCCTACGACGCGGTCGCCGCCGGCGCCGGGAGTGTCGCGTTCACCGAGGTGAACGGCAGCTACCTGTTCACGCTCTACCCGCCGACCGGCTACGCGGCCGCCCCCAGCTCCGGTTGGATCGTAGTGACCGGCGCCGCGCAGTTCCTCCCGGCGAGGTTCACCGCGTTGCCGTACAGCCTGCTGAGCTTCCTGGTCACCGGGGGGCTTCCCGCCGGGCGCACCTGGACGCTCGTCCTCGACGGTACCGCCTACACGACGAAAGGGAACACGATCTCCTTCGAGGAACCCGCGGGCAGCTACGCCTACCTCATCTACGGCCCGTCGGGGCACGAGGTCGTCGGCCTGTCGGCCGCCGGCACCATCGCGCTGGCCGGGCTCGGCGGGTCGGGACCCACCGAGTCGTTCCACTTCGTTCGAGGGCCGACCTACCGCGTTACCGTCCACGAGCGCGGCCTCGCCACCGGAGCCGAGTGGTGCGCCGATGTCGCTACGCTGATCTGCTCCGACCGGCCGACGATCGCCTCGGTACCGCTCTCTCCCGGGACCTATCCGTACGCCATCAGCGAGGTCGGAGGGCTCACGTTGACGGTCACTCGCGGCGGGCGAGTCGCCGAGCCGGCCGGCTCGGTGACGCTCCTGCGCTCCGGGGCACGCTTCCTGGCGACGTTCTTCTTCGCCTACCCTGTGACGTTCGAGGAGGTGGGCCTTCCGACCGGTACCGCGTGGTCGGTGCGGATCGGCGCGGTGGAGGCCGGCTCGACCGGTCGCACGCTCCTCGTGGAGCTCGGGAACGGGACCCACCCGTTCCGGGTCGGCAAGGTGCCGGGCTACGTCCGTCACCCGTCGGCGTCGACGCTCCAGGTCAGCGGCGGTCCCGTCCTCGTCGTGATCGACTTCGTCCCCGTCGGCAGCGGCGGCACCCCCGCACGCTCGCCGCCTCCGCGGGGATGACATCGGCCTCGCGGCGGTGCCGGGCCCGTCGCGGGAGGAGTTCGCGTCCCCCTCGCCCGCTCAGTACATCTCCGAGTCCGGCCCCGGGTCATTATACGGGCGTCCCCGTCCGGGGCGGCGAACGCCACTGTAGCTCAGTCGGCAGAGCGGCTGATTCGTAATCAGCAGGTCGGGGGTTCAAGTCCCTCCAGTGGCTCCTTCCGGGACCGCGTCGCCGGCTCCGCTATCCGCAGGACCCCGCTGCCGAGCTCGTGCGGCCGGCCGATCGGGAACGCCCGGCGGCGACGGTCCGCCCCGAGCAACTTCATCGGTTCCAGCTTCGCCGGCACCTCCTCGCGGAGGGAACGGCGGCCGCCGATGTCGGCGCCGCGGCCCGGGCGATCGGCGGTAGCCAGGCGCAACTGCTCTCGGCGGCCCGGCTCAGCCTCGCGACCCGGACCGAAGGGGCGAGCGTCGGCGACGTCGCCGCGGCGCTGTCCCCCCGGGGACCGCTCGCCCTCGCTTGGTGCATGCGCGCGACGCTCTACCTCGTGCCGCGCGATGAGGTCCGC
>JASHTI010000092.1 GCA_030040625.1 Thermoplasmata archaeon | reverse complement strand
CCGAAACCGGCATGGTCAGTGGCTACCTCTGGGCCTCCGGACGGATTGCGAACCTGACGACCACCAACCTCTCGGTTTCGGTGCCCTCCGGATCCTGGGACCTGGTCTTCCTGAATACCGACGGAGCAACGATGAACCCCGTCTGGACCAACACCACGATCGTTGGATTCTACAGCGACGTTACCATCGGCGGATCGTAGTGGGTCAGCTAGCCGGCATGGTGGACGAGACACGGTAAGAGGGACAGCCACCGCACCGCGGAGCTGGTGCTGACCGCCCGTTCCCCCGGAGGGACACCTCTGGTCCGGGCGGGCTCCCGCACACTGGCGAGCCAGCGTGGTCCTAGGGCCGGAGTTGCGAGAAGAGGTCCCCCGGGGGCTCTGCCCCCGGGGTGGAAGGGGTTGGGAACTGGGTAGCCGACCCGGTCTAGACCGAGTAGATGCTCACCTCTTGGGACTCACTGGCAAGGTTCTGGTTGTTCGACGGGTCCAGGACGAATGTTAGGAACTCCTGGCCCACGGCGGTCGGGGTTGTCAGTGTCACGAGGTCAAACGGCCGCCAGCCGAGGTACCCCGTGTAGTAGAGCGCCGAGTTGGTGGGTCCCTTGATTCCATCGGCGATGGTGCCAGAGGCCCCCGTTGTGGCGACTACTCCGCCCCAAGTGGAGCAGGTTGGGGTGCTCGACAGACCGGCGAACTCAGAAGACCCGCAGTTGCCCTTGTCCGAGGACGGTCCCTGGCCTACGCCCGTGAACGGGATTAGTGCCACTGTCCCTGCAGCCCGAGCTACCCCATCCGAGGCGTACCCAATCGAGTTCTCGTCGGCCGCCACGCCCGCGACTACCGCTGGGTTGCCAGATGCGGTCTTGGTCGCCACGTAGCCGCAGTCCGAGATGTAGTTGCTGCTGCCGCAGCCGCTGAAGCCCGCCGAGCCGGCGCTGTTGAGGGTCGTCTGGGATGCGAACGCGGTCGAGCTCGTCGCGTCGACGATACGCGCCTCCCATGCCTGAGTCGTCCCGCTCGCGTCCGATCGCGCGTACGTGTCTATGGGAGCGTTCGCGGCGTATGCTCCGGACCCGCCAGCGCAGACCGTGTAGCCACAGGGAGACGCAGTGGTGGCGTTGGTGGCACAGATGTCGTGGGCGAGCCATGCCTGGCCCTCGCAGCCGGCAACGCCAGCCCCGATGTCAGCGACTGGCGCCTCTACCCACGGGGCGGTGCCGCCCGATAGAACTGTCCCATCGATCGCGGCGGGAATCTCTTCCCACATCAGCGGGGTCGAGCTCGTGACGTTGTCGTCGTGTCCGCGAATCAGCGGGATGTTGGCGGACGTTGAGTTGCCTACACTGTTCTCGTGCGTGGTGATCAGCAACGCCGTCTTGCCCTGGGCCGCCGTGGCATCCTGATAGATCATCGCAACCGTGTCGTACGTGATACTCAGCAGGCCGTGCGGGTTACCCTTCGCCACAATGACATCCACCGCGTCGTACGCGACGGTCGTCACGACCGCCGTGTTCGCGACATTGGCGGCACACCCGTAACTCGACACCAGCAACGAGGGTGTGACCGGGAACGAAGCGGCGCCGATGTCGACCGCTCCGTTGCAGACCGACAGCATGCCGGCCCCCGAGCCGCCCGGGTTGTTGCTAATGACGACGTCCGAGTAATTCTGCTCGAACTGGGTCACGGCGAGTTCGTCGAACGGATAGACCGAGGTGCTGCCACCGATGGTCAGCGTCGGCTGGGCGCCCACATTACCGATGCCGTTGGTAATGTGGCCCTGCCAAACGACGAGCCACAGGTACAGTGCCGCTGCGGCCGCTACCGCGATCAGGATCAGGATCAGTGTCGCCACCACTGGCGATACTGCCCGGTCCTTACCGCTGATGCGGCGGCGGAACCTCCGGGCGCGTTCTCTCATGGTCGCTCTCTTGTTCGCGTTCATACCCCCTTCTTCTGCCTCCTTGTTCGCGTGCGTTGACCCGGTAGTTCGCCCGGCTCGCGGCACGTTCTCGGACGGGGGATTTCGCGGATAGCCCGCGGCGAAGGAGAACCCGTAGCCGGTCCAAGAGTTCGTGGAGACCCCGTCGCCACGGGGAGCTTCGCCATCGTCGGTGGTCTACGGAAGTTACGTGGACTCCGTGGGGGCCGCTTATTCCTCAGGGGCCGGCTGATGGCGCGATGAACCGGTCCGACGGGCCGGCCGGCCGCACGGCTGCGCTCGCCGAGCCCACCTCCCAGAAACGCCGTGTCCACGCGGCCTCCGCCACGAGACCAAAGGACCGCGTCACCCTGCGCAGGCAAGCCCAGGAGCTGGAGTCCCGCCTCCTCAGGCGCCCCCAGCTATCCGAGAAGCTCGGAATTCAGGGCGAGCTCGGCTACATGCGCCGTCAACTTCTCGCCGATCGGCGCACGGTCGACGTCACCTATCCGGTTCGGCCCCCGTACGCATTCGTCCGAATCCATTTCACGCCGACCGACAACGAGCTGCTCTACGACGTCCTCGAGCCCACCCTCCACTCGGGGGAGCAGGAACGCATCGTCCATGTCCGTGAGCGCATGGAGTCGATGATGGCCCAGGAGGAGCTACCGATCGGCGAAGGTCAGAGCCTCGAAGAGTCGACCGAACTCCACGAATATCTCCGTCAGAAGTTCCTCGCGGCGATCGACCTCTACGACATCGACGTACCGGAGCGACGGCGTCCGGTCATCCTCTACTACCTCCGGAGGGAATTCGTGGGCCTCGGCCGCACCGACGCCGTCCTTCGAGATCCGTTCCTCGAGGATATCAGTTGCCTGGGTCCGGGGATCCCGCTCTACGTCTTCCACCGAGTCTTTGGGTCGCTCAAGACCAACATCCACTACGAAGGGGAGCTCGAGCTCAACCGGTACATCTTCCGCCTGGCGCAGCTCGCCGGCAAGCACATCTCCATCTATCAGCCGATTCTCGACGCCACGCTCCAGGACGGCAGCCGAATCAACCTCACCCTCGGGACCGAGGTGACCCGAAAGGGCTCGACGTTCAGCGTCCGGAAGTTCGCGCAGGACCCGGTCTCGCCGATCGATCTGATGCGTTTCGGCTCGGTGTCGGCGGCCGAGTTGGCGTACTTCTGGACTCTTATCGAGAACCACCGTTCCCTGCTCATCTCCGGTGGGACGGCCGCCGGGAAGACCACGTTCCTCAACGCGATTAGCATGTTCATTCGCCCCGAGGACAAGATCGTCTCGATCGAGGACACCCCCGAGATCCACATCGATCATCAGAACTGGATCCAGTCGGTCGCTCGAACCGGCTACGGGATGAGCTCCGGCGGCGGAGGTGCCTCCGGCGTCTCGGGCACTGCGGCCTCCGGCGCGAAGCAAGCGGGCAGCGTCACGCTCTTCGATCTGCTCGTGACGGCCCTCCGCCAGCGTCCCGAGTACGTGATCGTCGGCGAGGTGCGCGGGGTGGAGGCGTTCACGCTTTTCCAAGCGATCTCGGTGGGCCACGCCTCCCTGTCGACCATCCACGCAGGCTCCATCGCGGAGCTGCTGCACCGGATCGAGAACGAACCGATGAACATCCCACGGGTTCTCTTCCAGGCGCTCGACGCCGTGGCGTTTCCCGCCCAAGTCACCGTGGGCCGGAATCGCGTCCGGCGCATCACGGGCGTGACGGAGATCCTGGATGTGGACGCCGCGACCGGTGAACTCCTGACGAACGACACCTTCCGATGGGAGCCGACGACCGATTCCTTCAGCTTCCTCGGGCGGAGCTTCGTCCTCGAAGAGGCGGCGCAGCGCGGCGGGAAGTCGGTGGACGACCTGGGGACCGAAGTCCGTCGCAAGGAAGGCTACCTCAAGCGGATGGAAAAGGCCGGCCTCAGCTACTTCCGAGACGTTAGCCGCGCTATCGCTGCCTGCTACGTGGATCCCGTCGAGGCGATGCGCCGCCTCGAAGAGGGGAAGGCGTGACGGTCGATGACGTCGGCCGATGGTGAGACGGTCCCGGTCCCCTCGCACGACACCGGGGGCCCCAAGGCGCTGTCCCCTCCGTCCCCGGACCTCCTGACCCGCTACCGAAACCTTTGCTATCGCCTGCTGGGCGAACGGCTCGAGGGGGAGGATGGGTCCGAGCTGCTCGCCGAGAGGCTGAAGCGCGCCGGCGTGAACGTCGCCCCCGCCGTCCACAACGCCCTGCTGATCGTCACGGCCCTGATCGCCGCGGCGATAGGCGCGGCGGTCGCATTCGTACTGTTCTTTGCGGGACTGCACGAAGCGCAGTGGTACCTCTACGTGCTCCTGCTCGGCGGGGTCGCCGCCGGATCCGTCGCCGCCGGCTTTCGATTCCTGCTCGACACTCGGATAGCGAACCGTCGTGATCAGCTCGAGCGCGAGCTGCCGTTCAGCCTCAGCGAGCTGTCCGTGCTCGCGAGCACGGGGACCTCGCCGATCCGGCTCGTCCGCCACATGGCCCAGCGGGACCACGACCCGGCGATAACGGCAACGTTCCGTCAGGTCGCCTACAAGGCTGACGTGCAGGGCAAGGACCTGATCACGGCGCTGGCGGAGACGGCGAAGGAGAGCCCGTCGACCTCAGTGCGGGACACGTTCTGGGACCTCGCGAACATGATCCACCAAGGCGGGAACCTGGACGAGTACCTCCGGAGCAAGTCGGACGACGTGATGCGATTCAAGCGGCTCGTCCAGAAGGAGTTCATCGAGCGGCTCTCGACGTTTCTGGACATGTACGTGAGTCTCGTCCTCGTCGGCGTGCTCATGGCGGCCGTCGGGGCCTTCCTGCTGAACGCTCTCGGCAGCACGGTGGCCGGCCTCAACGCCGATGAATTACTGCTGCTCCTGACCTTCGGGCTCGTCCCGGTAGCCGTCGCCATGACGATCATCATGGTGTCGATGGCGTACGCGAGGGCGGAATGAGGTCCTTCACGGCGGTAGCGCTCGCGCTCGTCGCGATGTTCGGGGCGATCGGTCTGCCTCACGTGGCGTCCGCCGCACCCGCCGTGACGGGGGCGCTCGTGATCACCCCGGAGAGCCCAGCGCCCGGGAGTTCCGTGGGATCGCAGACCCCTCGGATCGTAGCGCTCTTCTCGGACTCGGTGGCCGCAGTCAATCCGTCCTCCGTTTCGCTGTTCGTCAACGGGCTGAACGTCACCGTCTCCGGGGACGTCAACGTCACTCTTTCTTCCGTGACCTACGTTGTGCCGGGGATTCTGAAGCTACCGGAGGGTCCGGCCAACGCCTCGGTCATCGCGTACGATACCGCGGGGAACTCGGCGAAGGTCACCTGGAACTTTACAGTCGTTCCCGCGAGCCCGGGATCGGGCAACCCCCTGGCGGGAGTCAAGCCAACAACCATCCTGCTCTACGTCGGGGTCGCCGCGGCGGTCGCGGGCGCGGTCGTCGGATGTTTCATCCTGTTCCTCAAGCTCACCACTCGGTTCACCCTGCGGCGCTACTTCGCCACACACCCGGTGCAGCGGACGTACCTCGTTCTCTACGTTCCGCTCGTCGCCGCGTTCATCGTTCTCCTGGTCGGTCTGTCGTACGTCTACTCCACCGCAGGGCTCCCGAGCGACGCGATCGATTACGTGTTCATTGTTGCGACGTTCGTTGCCCTGACCCCTTGGGGAATCGACGCTCGACGGGAAATGCATCGAATCCGCGCTTTCGAGCGGGCGTTCGCGCAGTTTCTCTTCGAGATGGCCGACGCGATGCGGGGCGGGATCGATCCCGCGAAGGCATTGGTGGAGCTCGCCAAGACCCACTCGAACATCCTGGCCAAGCAGCTCCGCATCGCCGCCGACTCGGTGCGGCTCGGGCGGCCCTTCGGCACGATCCTACGGGAGATGGTCGCTCCGATGCGGAGCCGCTTGATAACGCGGTACGCGGGACTGATCGCCGATGCGTCGACGATCGGGGGAGAGACGGCGACGGTGGTCTATCGTGCCGCCAAGGACATGGACGATTTCGTAAAGATCGAGGAGGAACGCGAGAAGCAGCTGATGCTGCCGGTGGCGGTCATCTACATCGCGTTCGCGGTTCTTATGGCCGTTCTCTTCGCGCTCCTGTTCATCGCACCCACTCTCGGCACGCTCGACATCTCCTTCCTTGGCTCGGGCAGCCCTCTCAGCTCGACCGCCTCCGGCGCGACCGTTCCAAAGCTCAGCTTCGATACGCTGAAGGAACGCTTCTTCGAGCTGATGCTGATCAATGGACTCGGTACCGGGGCCATCATTGGCGCGTTCACCGAGGGCCGAGCCCGGTACGGTATCATCCACTCGCTCGCGCTCGTGGCCGCGACCGCGGTCGCCTTCCTTGTGCTGTTCCCCGGTTGAGCACGGGGCCGAGACGCTGCGGGCTCAGCTCGCCGCCAACTCGTACGAGATGGTGGCGCCGCTGTCGAGCGACTCGGTGTTCACGACAGTGAGCGCGATCTCGTAGGACGAGCCCCCCGTAAACGGCACCGGGAGCTCGTACTCCTGCCCGGAGAAGTCGCCGCAGTCGTCCGAGGTTCCGGAGCCGCATCCGGTGGAGGACGAGACCACCCAATTCCAGAGGACGATGCTGACGTTGCCCACCCCACCTTCCGCGGGCTGGTAAGAGTTCGAGCCGTCGAGGATCGGTTGGGAGTCGACGAAAGTGATCCCGGCGATCGCCACTGGCGGAACAAATGCTTGCGTGAACTCGTTCCCCAGCGAAGTGAGGATCTCAAAGTCGAGGACGCTCTGTTGCGTAAGGGTCGCGACAACGGTCGCGGGGAGGAACGAATAGTAGCTGTGGTTCGCCGCGGTCGTGGGGGCATCCTTCGGATTGAGGTCAAACTGGAGGAACACCTGGGATTCGGGCGCGAGCGCGATGTCGCAGGAGGCGTTCATCGCCCCGTACGGGTTGCCGTTCAGACACTCGCTTTTCGCGAGTGCCGTGCCGGCGGCATTGGTTACGTTGTACTCGATCAGCGCGTTGCCCGAGAGCACGATTCCCGAGACCGTGATCGTGTTGACATCCAGGCTCGCGATCTCCACAATCAGGGAGCGTATGTCCGGCGGAGTATCGCCACCGGTCGACGCCACCGTCGGTTCTAAGCTGAGGACTCGCAGCTTCTCCAGGCTCTTGTCATGTTGCAGCGCCTCCTGCGACTGCAGCTGCTTCTGGTAGGCCGCCACGAAGAAAGAGAACGCCGTCGCCGCCGCGACAACGATCACTACGAGCATCAGGGTCCCTACGATCTCCGCGAGGGCGCGCGAGCGAGCCCGGGACCGCTGCATCTACCGGTCAGCCGCCGGCCTTGCCCTAAGCCCCTTCCTATGGAGATTACCGAGTTGCTCGGTTTCGCCGTAGTCACACCTCTTTCCCCTCGCTCGCGGTCATGAGCGAGGATACCGCATCGCGGGGCCCCATGAGCATCCCAGTCGACATTCCCGGCCTCAACACGATCATCCCGGAACTCGGTGAGGGGAAGCTCGTCATCGTGGAGAGCGGGGCCGACGCGGCCAAGAGTTTCTTCGTTCGTCACATGAGCCTCGTCGCCGGTAGGTCCGACTGGCCGGTGACCTTCCTCACTTCCCGGGACAAGGACGAGTTGCAGGCACAACTCGCTTCGGAGCGGAACGGAACGTCGCTCCCGGAGCACTGGATCAGCATTGAAGAACGGGACGCGGTCGAGGACCTCGAGGAACCGGCCCGCGCCGGTGGACTGCTGGCAGTCGACTCCTTCTCGTTCCTAACCCTTGACCTCGCGCCGGACGCCCTCGCCCGGGCGCTCCGGTCCCTCCGAGTTCTTTGCCGCGAGCGAGGGACGACGGCGATCCTCGCGACCGATCGGGGAATGTTCGACCCGCGCAGCGAAGCGATCGCCATCCACCTCGCGGACGGCTTCCTCCAGTTCCATACCCGCGAGGCGGCCGAGGGAGTGGTTCGCTTCCTGCGCGTCCCGAAGTGGATGGACGGCCGCTTCGTCGATCGCAACGTCTACTACGAGTTCGACGGCCATCGGTTGGCGATCGACCTGCGACGGCGGGTGCTGTAGGGGAGTGCGATGCCCGGCGGGAGCTACGAGCGCTACGGCCTCACGGGGAATCCGTTTCGGGAGCTCGCCAGCGAGAGCGTCGAGGACGTCACGATCTTCCACGTCAACCAATCGGTCGACACCCTGCTCCGAACGATCTTCGACGAGGTAACGGACCGAGAGAACCGCGCCGTGGTGGCGGTCACCGGCCCTCAGGGCGCCGGCAAGACGGAACGGTTGCTCATGGCAGCGGCCCACGCAAAGGAGCACCACCTGTTCTCGGTCTACTTTGACGTCACCACCCAGAGCCCCGCGGTGTTGCGCGGGCTGGCCGGTGCCTTCGAGACGTCCGCCCGGGGGGCCGGGCTGATGAAGCTGCTCGGGGGTCCAACCTGGCTTCGGCCGCTCACCGCCCTGAGCAGGACCAAGAACGGCGCCTACGACCCCAAAGAGGCGGGACGGCGCATCGGGGCGGCTCTGAACGCGACCGCCCCCTCGTTCCTGCTTCTCAACGATTTGCACAATCTTGCCGACTCACGCGAGGTCGAGCTGTTCGCGCGAACCCTCGAAGAGCTGACCGGAGTGATCAAGCCGGGAGTGCTCCTCATGTTCAGCTGCTACGCGAGCTACCTCGCCTGGCTCACCGTGAACCAGCCGGGGTTCGTGTCTCGAGTAAATCGGACCCTCCCGCTGGTCGGGTTCTCCGACGACGAGGCCCGCCTCCTGATGGCGAAGAAGCTCCTCGCCAAGCGCATCGTGGAGGACCTCGAACCGACGTATCCGTTCGATCGGACGGCGGTCCACGCGTTGAACGAAGGGGCCCGTGGCAACCCGCGTCGGCTCTTCGAGCTCGCCGATGGAGTCCTCGAGCGCGCGGTGGCGATACGCGCCTATCAGATCGACGAGGAATTGGTACAGGCCTCGCTCGCACTCCGAGACGTCACGCCTCCCGGGACGCCCCCGGCCTGGCAGGGGACACCCGCCGCCGACCTCAGTGCCTCCAAGGAGCCCTCCGAGAGTGAGGAACGCGCGGCGGCCGCCGCTCCGACTCGCCGTTCCTTCTGGGGCCGCAACCGCTGAGCCGCTAGTTGGACTCCGGGTTGGCGAAGACCGCGAGGTCAATCGCCTCCTCCGCGATCTCAGCGGCATAGACGGCGGTCCGCCCCAGGCTGTCCACAATCCCGCCGAGCGCGAGCAGGGTCGGTCCCCGACGTCCGGCGACGCGATGGGTCAGCGAGTCGATCAACTTCTGGTGCTCGGCCCGGAGGTCGATTGCCTCGTTCGCCGCCTCGATGTTCCTCGTGACGAGCGCGTGGAACGCCTTGTCGAGGATCGCGATGGCGGAGGTTCGGGCGGCGCTCAACTGCTCGAGCAGCTTTGGCTCTAGGTTCTTCTCGCCGCCAAGCTCCGCGCCACTGATCGCGATCCGCTGCGCGTGCTCGCCGACCCGCTCCAGCATCTTGGCGATCAGCCGGTGGCCGTGGACCGTCGGCGCGGCCGCCCCATCGGCCGGCCCGCCGTGGGCGAGATGGTACTGCTTGGCCACCATCCAGTAGAGCCGGCTCACGTCCTGGCTGCGCTGGGCAACATCGTGCGCCAGCGCCTCGTTGCCGGCCCTCAGCGCATTGAGGGCGTCCTCCAGCATCGCGCGCACCGTGAGGTGCATCCGGCGCAGGCACTTCTCGGAGGAGAGCTCGGAGGGATCGGAGAGGTCCTGGATCAGGATCGAGCCCTGCGTCTCCTCGATCACCTCAGGACCGATAACCAGCCGGCAGAACTCCCGCGCGACTTTCCGCAGGAACGGGCCCCGCGTCGGCGCGAAGCGAATCTCGATGAGTCCGAAGCCGGAGATGTAGGCCCCAATCAGCTTGCGCAGGATGTGCTCGCGGGTCTCCTCTCCGCGCTCGACGAACGACTTTCGGCGGACGACCGGTCGCGTGCTGCTGTGAAGTCGAATCGATACCGAGCCGTCGGACTCGGTGTCGACGAAGAGCGTGTCGCCGGGCTTGAGGCCGGCGTTCGTCACCCAGCGCTTTGGCAGCGAGACGAGGAAGGTGGACTTCCCGGCGAGTTGCAGCTTGCGCCCTTCCATATCCAACACAGAGGGGAGGGAACGAGGCTCTACCGAGGCTTAAGGGCTCGAACTATAGACTATAGAGGCGGTGGAGTACCACCGAAACAACGGAGATCGGCGGAGGTCACGGCCGGGCCCCGGGACGGCGGGCCCCTCCGGAGGCGGGCGGATGCTCCCGGCGGGTTGGGAACCCAGCGAGGTCCGGCGGTTCGTGCCCAGCGCGACGGTCCGAGCTACTTGTGACGCCAGATGTTCTTGTTCTCGACGTGGTGAAATCCCATCTTCTGATAGACGGGAAACCCCAACTCCGTAGCCCAGAGATGGGCTGCCCTTGCGCCTTTGGACTTCCCCGCCTCGACGACCGCCTGCGTGACGGCCCGCCCGAGTCCGCGCCCTCGATGCTCCGGCATTGTGGCGATCCCCCAGACTCCGGTGACGGCGTTCGAGGTGAAGCCGACACCCGTGCAAACCGGTTTATTGTCCAGGTACCCAACGAATAGGTCCCATTCCGGCGTCTCTAGAAGCCGCTCAGCCACCCAGAAATTGCCTTCGGGAAGCTGGTTGGCGAGGGAGAACGTCGTCTGAAACGTTCGCAAGTCGGACAGCACCTCCGCCCGCCGGCAGTCGCCCTCGGGGGACGACGCCGGGGATCGATCCGACAGGAGAATCATCTCCGGGGACTCCGGACCGGGCTCCAGCCGAGCCCGGCGGCAGCTTTCGGCTAGGAGGGTTCCCCAGTCGGACCCACAGACCAGTCTCCACTGGGGGGATCGCGAGCGGAAGTAGCGGAGCGCCTGGTCTACGATCCGGTCGGGGTTCGAGGGGCGCTTCGTCACGTGAACTTCGTTGAGGGTCTCCGTCGGCAGCGGATGGCTGCGCACATAAAATTCCTCGAACTCCTCAGACTCTGAACCCGGGAAGATGCGGGCCATCGACCGAGCGGCCGCCCGGTTCATTTCCGACGCGGCGAGGAGAGCGGCCCGTTCACTCGGGGATGGTTGAGCCGGGGCGGGTGGCCACGGGCGGCTCGACACGAAGACCCGCAGCACGGTCTGTCGAATAATGCCGACCGTGGGTCGCAGGGGCCGGAACGATCCGGTTCGCGGTCACATCAGCGCGAGGTCCGCGGTGCACGCGCCATGGCCCGATTCGGCCCCTCACTGCCCAAAGATAGGGGCCCGCTCAGATCCACCGTGGGCCTCCCGTTATTCCTCGTGAAGGATGCTCCCGGCGGGATTCGAACCCGCGTTACGGGGTCGAAGGCCCCGAATCCTTGACCGGACTAGACTACGGGAGCACCCCGGGGCCGGTGCGAGGCGCCGCCGGTGGTAAGTCCCTTTCGCGTGACGCGTCCGCGGGTCACGTGCCGCTGGACGGGGTCCGGTGGGCGAGCTGCGGCAGGTACTCGGGTCGCCGCTCGCCGGTGAGGGCGTAGACGGTCTTCTCGGCGATCTTACAGGCGTTGTCCGCCACCCTCTCCAGATGCCGGGCGGCGAGCAGCAGGTAGACCAGCCGCTCGGTCGGTGGCCCGCCCGCCTTCAGGAGCTTGATGACGCTCTGCTGGATCTGGTGGTGGAGCGCGTCGACGTCGTCGTCCAGGACGAAGACCGCCTTCGCCTGGGCGACCTCGCGCGCGAGCAACGCGGCGATCGCCTGCTCGACCATCGCGCGCGCCCGCACGTCCATCTGCCGGAGCAGCTGGCTCGGCTCTTCGGAGGGGAGCCGCGCGTCCGAGATGTTCCGCGCGATGTCGTAGCCCAGCCGCCCGATCCGGTCCACGCAGTTCGCGATCTTCAGGATCGCCTCGATCGTCCGGAGGTCGGCGCCCTCCGGTTGCATGATCGCGACGAGGTGGATCGCCTCGATCTCGATGTTCAGGTCGTAGCGGTCGAGCGGGGCATCGCGGCTGATCACCGAGCCGCTGAGCTCGCGGTCGGCGGCCAGGAGGGCCCGGGTCCCGTCGGCGACCATGCCGACCGAGAGCTCGGTCATCTCGCGCAGGTGGTGCTCTAGCCGTAGGATCTCCCGCTCGTGGTCGAC
>JASHTI010000091.1 GCA_030040625.1 Thermoplasmata archaeon | reverse complement strand
GCCGCCGCCGGCCGGTGCCGGAGGGGCCGGTGCCGCGACCGCCGGGGGCACGGTCGATGTCCTCCGGCGGTTCGGCGGTCCGCTCGCCGGCGGCTCGGGGGGCCGCCCCAACCAGGCGCCCAGGACCGCGGCCGCCCCGACGATCACGGCGTAGGTGACGTAGGCCCACGGCGGCCGGCTCAACCCCTCGAGCGCGGGGTCGTCGCCGAACAGGTTCACGCTGACCTTCTCGCCGGAGGTCCCGTAGAGCTTGACCGTCGTGACGGAGGCGTTGATGTCGGCGTGCTGGCCGAGGTAGCAGAGCGGCACCGAGAGCGTCGCCGCGACGGCTCCGGCGCCGTTCGTCGTCGGGCTCGCCGAGCTGAACGTCCCCGTGCAGGGACCCAGGTCGGCGTCCGAGCGGATCGACACGTCCAGGGGGACCCCGACGATCGGCTGGCCGCTCGTACGGTTGGTGAGCACCGCCGTGACCGAGATCGTCCCGCCGGGCGCCACCGAGTCCCGAGCGAGCGTCAGCGCGATGTTCACGAACGACCCGAAGAGGTCGTTGTAGAGGAGCGGCGCCCGCGGGCTCCCCCAGCCGGTGACCACGTCCCAGCCGGTCGTCGCGCTGCCGACGCAGTTCGAGCCGCCGACGACGTCGACGAGCCCGTCGCCGATCTCGCCCGTCCCCTCCTCCGAGGCGATGTGGTAGAGGTCCGGAGTGAAGAATCCCATGTTCGCGCCCAGCTTCGCGTCCATGCTCGTGACGAGGCCGGCCCAGAGCGGCGTCGCGAAGCTCGTCCCCTCGGCGACCTGGTTGCTCCCGTTGAAGTAGAGGAAATTGTCGGCGGCGGTCGCCGCGACGTCCGGAAGACCGCGGTGACCGTTGGCGGCGATCTCGCCGACGTACTCCGTCTGCCAGCTGGGCGCGGCGATCTGCGTCGAGAAGCCGCCGCCGCTCCCCGACCAGCCGGTCTCCGAGTAGGTGACGGTCCCGATCCCGTGGTGGATCGTCACGTTCGTCCCCCCGACCGCGATCACCTGCGGATCGGAGGCGGGGAACTCGGGGGAGGCGCCGCCGCTGCAGGTGGTTCCGTTGAGGGACGCGTCGCCCCCATTGTCGCCGGTCGCGGCGAGGACGGTGATGTTGTCCTGGGCGGCGGTGGTGAAGTACGGGTCCCAGCTGGAGCGCAGCGCCGCGTCGGTGCTCTCCGGGGCCCCGAACGACATCGAGATCGCCGAGGGGTCGAGCGCCACGGCCTTCGCGAGCGCGATCGTGAGGTTCGTCGTCGACGGACTGTACGTCGGCTTCGGACCGTTCGGAGCGTAGATCGGGTAGATCGTCGCGCCGGGCGCCATCGAGACCGACCACTCGATGTCGAGCGTCAGCTCCTCGACGGCCCGAGCGTCCGGCTCGTCCGCGGCGAGGGCGCTCGGCGCGGGCGCGCCGGCGACCGGCTCGGCGTCGATGTTCGGCGCCGGGAACGACGCCGGATAGTCGTCGGCGAGGAACGTGCCGATGTCGCTGGGGACGTAGCCGTTGCCCCACAGGACCACGGCCAGCGAGAGCTTGGTCGGGTACGTCGCGGCCCCGCCGGTGAGGTTGTACAGCTCCGAGAGCTGGTAGAACTGCCGGGCGTCGGCCGGCGTCATCGTGTTCTCGTTCGCCGCAGGAACGGCGGCGAGCGGGGCGAGGGAGAACGAGAAGTTCGCGAGCCCGCTGCTCAGGCCCAGCACGCCCGCGACCTCCGACTCGAGCGCCGGCGGGAGCGCCGGGGGCTCGGTCGGAAATCGGACCGGGTCCCCGCCGACGGCGCCGGCCCGGAGGCGGGTCCCGAAGGCGCCGCCGACCGCGGCCGCGGAGCCCTGGACCTCGACCGAGAGGCGGTCCGGGTCGACCCAGGAGATGTTCAAGCCTTGCGACGCGAAGAAACGGAGCGCCGAGCCGTAGGCGCTTCGGTTCAGCGGTCGCTGGAACGTCACCAGGGCGGCGACCGGCCCGCGGACCGGATGCGGGTCGAGCGTCGCGTTCAGGTACGCCGGGACGTAGCCGGCCCGGGCCGCGAACGGGAGCGCGGACGCGGCCGCCGTCGACGATCCGGCGTCCGCGCGTGCCGCGGCCGGGGTCGGCAGGATCGCGAGCAGCGTCGCCGTCGCGACGAGCGTGGCGAGCCCCACGACGAGCCACGGCCGGAAGGCGCCCGTGCGGGGCCCGCCCGCTCGTGCGGGGCGTCGGCTCGGAGGCAGGACGGTCGCTTCGGTCATGCTACGAACGGATCGGCTTGGTGTAGCCCGGGGGGAGGTGGAAGCTCTCGCTGCCGCCGAACGGGTCCGGTCGAGGGGCCGGGGCCTCGCCCCGCTTCGCACGCAGGTAGGCGTCGAGGGCGGCGACCGCCTCCATCGCGGCGCCCATCGCGTAGACGACGGAACGGCCCCCGACCGCGTAGACGCCCGGCACCGAGGTGGCGTGGGCCTCGCCCTTGCCCTCGGGCCAGCCCTGGGCGGTGATCGTGAGGTCGAGCTCGGCCGGCAACCCGTCCACGCTCGCGCGCTGGCCGACCGCGACGATCACCGTGTCGCAGCGGATCGTCTCCTCCGAGCCGGGGACGGCGACCGGAGCGCGGCGCCCGCCCGCGTCCGCCGGCCCGAGCTCGACCGATCGGACGACCAGCCCGGCGACGCGGCCCTCGCCGACGATGGCGACCGGCGCCTTGCGGAACAGGAAGCGGACCTGCTCGGCCTCGGCCCCGTGCACCTCCTCCGCATCGGCCGGCATCTCCGCGCGCTCGCGGCGGTAGACGAGCGTGACCCGGGCCCCGGGGGCCTTGCGCAGCGCGGTCCGGACCGAGTCCATCGCGACGTCCCCGCCGCCGACCACCACGATCTCGCGGCCGAGTGGGACCTCGCGTCCGGCGTGGACCGCGAGGAGGAAGCTCAGCGCCGGTACGACCCCGGGCAACTCCTCGCCCGGGACCCCGAGCAGTCGGTGCTCGGGAGTCCCGAGCGCGAGGAGGACCGCCGCGTAGCCGTCCGCGAGGAGGCGCTCCGCCGGCAGATCGACCCCGACCCGGCGGTCGGTGCGGAACGTGATGTCCAGGTCGCGAAACCGGGCGAGGTCCGCCGCCAGGTCGGCGTCGGTCATCCGGTACCCCGGGATCGTCCGGATCAGTCCCCCGAGATCCGGGGCCCGCTCGAAGACGGTGACCGGGTAGCCGCGGAGGCCGAGTTCCCAGGCGGCCATCAGCCCGGCCGGCCCCGCGCCGACGACGGCCACCCGTTCGGAGCGCGGTCGCGACGGCACGTAGGCGACCTCCGACCGGCCGTAGTCGAGGGCCGCCCGCTTCAGGTGGCGGATCGCGATCGGCGTCCCTTTCTTGGCGACGACGCAGTATTCCTCGCAGTAGCGGTAGCAGACCTTGCAGAGCGTGCTGGCGAGCGGATCGTCCCGGATCGTGATCCGGGCCGCGCCGTCGAAGTCCTCGATCGCGATGCGCCGGATGTACTCCTTGCAGTCCTGGCTGATCGGGCAGGCCTCCACGCACCACGGACGGTGGCACTGGATGCACCGCTTCGCCTCGAGGACCGCTTCCTCGCGCGTGTAGGCATGGAGGACGGTCCGGAAGTCCCGGGTCCGCTCCTCCGCCGGCTCCTCAGCGATCGGCACGCGGACCGGGTTGAGGGTCGGGGGGGTCGGCCGGGGCGCGGGGGTCGCGGCCTCGGGCATCGCCGTAGCTTCGAGCCGGGGGGCGCTTAATGAAATTTCGTCCCTCTCCGGAGCGCCGGCGCGGGACCGCCTCCGGGCCCGCGCGTCGCTCCCGACATATAGGGGTGCCGGCGTCGCCGGCGGGACGGCCCCTGCGGCCGGACGACCGATGGTTCTCGATGCCTTAGGGAAGTCGCTGCGCGGGGTCCTGCAGAAGATCGCCCGGGGTTCGACGGTCGACGAGGCGCTCCTCGCGGAGGTCGTCCGCGACATCCAGCGCGCGCTCCTCCAGGGGGACGTCAACGTCCAGCTCACCCTCGAGTTGACGAAGCGCGTCCGGCGCCGCGCGACCGAGGAGAAACCGCCGGCGGGGGCGAGCCTCCGGGACTTCCTCGTCCGCATCATCTACGAGGAGATCCGGGGGATCCTCGGGCCGGACCACCCGTTCGAGGCGAAGCCGAAGAAGATCCTCCTGGCCGGACTGTTCGGCCAGGGGAAGACCACCACCGCCGCGAAGGTCGCCCGCCATCTCCAGAAGCGCGGGATCCGCGTCGCGCTGATCGGGGCCGACATCCACCGCCCGGCGGCGATCGACCAGCTCGAGCAGCTCGCCAAGAAGATCGGCGCCGACTTCTACTCCGACCGGGCCGAGCCGCGGGCCGAGCGGCTCGTCGAGCGCGCGCTCGCCCAGGTCCCGCCGCACGTCGCGACGATCGTGGACACCGCCGGACGCAGCGGGCTCGACCCGGAGCTCATCGAGGAGCTGAAGCGGGTCAAGGCGGTCGCGCAACCGGACGAGGTCTTCCTCGTGCTGGACGCCTCGATGGGTCAGACGGCCGGACGGAGCGCGGAGGCGTTCCACAAAGCGGTCGGGCTCACGGGGGTCATCCTGACCAAGATGGACGGCTCCGCGAAGGGCGGGGGGGCCCTCTCCGCCGTCGCCGCGAGCGGGGCCCCGATCGTCTTCCTCGGGACCGGCGAGCATCTGGACGAGCTCGAGCGGTTCGAGCCGACGCGCTTCGTCTCCCGTCTTCTCGGCATGGGGGACATCCAGACGCTGCTCGAGCGGTTCGAGGAGCTCTCGAACAAGGAGGCGGCCGAGGAGGCCGCCAAGAAGCTGATGAGCGGCCGATTCACGCTCCGGGACATGCGGACCCAGCTCGCCTCGCTGGGCGAGATGGGCCCGTTCTCCAAGCTCGTCTCGCTGTTCCCCACGCTCGGCCCGACCAAGCTCGACGAGAAGCAGATCGACGAGTCGCAGCGTCGTCTGCGCCGCTACCGGGCGATCCTCGACTCGATGACCCCGGGAGAGCTCGACGACGCGCAGCTGATCAAGGCCGAGCGGGTGCACCGCATCGCGCGCGGGGCGGGCCAGCGCCCGCAGGAGGTCCGGATGCTCCTCAAGCAGTACGAGGGGACCCGCAAGGCGGCCCACGGGCTGGTCTCGAACCGGCGCCTGCGGCGCCAGTTGGAGAAGCAGTTCGGCTCGGCCGGCGCCCCACCGGGCCCGGAGTGATCGGGCGGTAGGATGGGTCCGCTCACCGTCGGCGAGGCGGTGGCCGGGGGGCTGCTGATCTTCGTCGTGCCGGGCTTCGCGGTCGCGAAGGCCCTGTTCCCGGAGCGCCGGGTCCGAGGAGCCGGCGGGGTACGTTGGGCCGTCGAGCTCGCGACGCTCGCCCTCGTGCTCAGCGTGGTGCTGACCGTGCTCGTCGGCTACCTGCTCCTGTCCGCGGCCCCCGGAGGCTTCAGCGCGAGCTGGAGCGATCCGGTACTCGAGGCGGCCCTCGCGGCCATCGCCCTGGTCGCGTTCGTGGCCGGGCTCCTGCAGGGCGCCTACGCCCGGGGGGCGCCTCGGGCGCCTCCTGTTCGCGACGACACCGGCGAAGAGGGGGCCTGGGAGCTGAGCGAGCGGCTCGGCGGGCTCCAGCGCGCCCGGGCGGCGCTCGCGCGGGAGCAGGGGCGGCGCGGGACCGCCGACCCCGAGGCGGCCGCAGAGCTGAAGAGCCGCCGGGCTGCGATCGACGCCGAGGAGCGTCAGCTCCAGCAGCAGCGGGAGGCCGAGTACGAGCGCTAAGCGGCGGCCGGGGTCGAGCGGGAGCCTCAAGCTGGTCGTCGTGGTCCGCGGCGAACTGCGGCTGACCGCCGGCAAGGCCGCGGTGCAGGTCGCCCACGCCTCCGTCCTTCTCACCCGCCAGGCCGAGGCGCGGGCGGCGCGCGAATTCGAACTGTGGTGGGCCGGCGGTCAGCGCAAGGTCGCGCTCGTCGTCCCGACGCTGCGGGACCTCGAGGAGGTCGAGCGCCGCGCCCGGGCCGCGGGGATCCCAACGGTCTGGGTCGAGGATGCGGGGTTCACCGAGGTGCCGCCGGGCACCCGCACCTGCCTCGGGCTGGGGCCGGCCCCGGACTCGGTCCTCGATCCGGTGACGGGCGCGCTCGACCTGCTGTGACCGGGACGGCCGCCGGAGGGGGCGCCGGCGGCCGCCCGGCCGGGTTCACGTCGATTTGTTGCCGGGGGGCGGCGTGCCGCCGCTCGTGGACGACGACGCCTCCGTAGAGCCGCTCGCCCCTTCCTTCCAGCCGGCCGGTGGGGCCGCCGGGGGGCGTCGGCCCGCGTAGCGGGCCGCCAGGGCGAAGCCGATGATCGTCAGGATCACCAGGGCCCCGATGATGGCGTAGGCGAGAGTGCCGAGGTAGCTCCACGCGACCTTGGAGGTCGCGAACGAGATCGCTACGCTCGCGTTCTTCCCCGCGACGACGACCGAGCCGGCCGCCGGCGAGGCGGTGTAGCCGCTCGCGCTCGCGGCGAACGTCCAGGTGTTGTTGAGCGCCTCAAAGCTGATCGAGGTCCCCTGGGCGCCGCTCTTCGTCAGGCCGTTGAAGTTGACCGTCCAGGTCGCTCCCTTCGAGAGCCCCGAGGCGGTGAACGACACGGTGTACGTCGGCTCGAAGACCAGCACGACGGAGACGGCGCCGTTGCTGACAGCGCCCGATCCGATCGCCTCGTACGTCCCGTAGTGCGGGACGGCCCCGACCTCGTAGTTGAACGAGCCGTTCGGCAGGTCGACCGTGATGGCGGGGGTCACCGTCGAGTACGACTTCGCCTTCTCCGTGCCGTTCTGGACCGAGAGGCCCCAGTACTGGCCGGACGGCAACCCGAGCTCGCTGAACGTCACGGCGAACGTGTACTGCGTGAAGACCGTTGCCGGAAGGCTGACGGCCTTACCTCTGACCGTCACGTTCCCGGCCAGGACCTTCGTGACCCAGCCGGACGGCGGCGTGATCGTCCAGTTGTAGAGCCCGTTCGGCAGGGTGAACAGCAGCGACTTCGTCGCGGCGTTGACGGTCAGGTTGTCGATCGTCACGTTCCACGCGATCCCCGTGGTGAGGCCGGTCTCGGGGAAGGCGACGTTGAAGGCACTGCCGGTCGCCGCGCAGGTGATCGCCACCTTGAGGCCCGCGCCGTTGACGACGACCAACGGGTCCGGGGCGGGGCCGACGTAGCCGGTCGGCAGACCGAAGCTCACCGGGTAGCTGCCGTTCGTCTCGTAGAACGAGATCGACGGGGTCTTCGCCGTGATCGTGTAGGCGGTCGCCGGCGGCCCCACGGTCATCGACCAGCTCGAGCCGACGGGCAGCCCGGTCTCGGTGAACGTCACGACGTACGTCGGGTTGACGTACGGCCCGTAGACGATCAGGACCGAGAGGGGCGTCGTGCCGAGGGTGAACGAGCCGGGCGGGGGCGGGGTGTAGTCGAGCACGAGCAGCGCGGTGTAGTGGTACGTGGCGGTCGCCGGCAAGGCGACGACCAGACTCGGGTTCGCCCCGGAGATCGCTCCGAAGCCCCAAACCACCACCGACCAGGCCGTGCCCGTCACGAGCCCGGTCTCGTTGAAGTAGACGTCCGCGGTCGGACCGGTGAACGCCGCATAGGTGACCGACTGGGTGACGTCCGATCCCGCGACCGTCAGGGTCCCGTTGGACGGGGTCACGCTGTGGCCGGCCTCGAACGAGACGCTGAAGTTGTACGTCCCGTTCGGCTCCTCGGCGAAGACGATCGAGTTGGTCGTGGAGCTGAGCGTCTGCGTGCCGACGGTGGCGGACCAGGACGTGCCGGAGGTAAGGCCGGTCTCCTGGACGGTGACCGTGTAGACCGAGTTGTAGGCGACCTGGAACCAGACCTGGTCCCCGCCGCCCCCGATGACCGGGTTCGTGTTCAGCGAGGAGGCCTTGATCCACGGCGCGAAACCGGTCAGCTCGTTCGTCTGGCCGTTGTAGACGTACATCCCGAGGCCGTTGGTGATCTGCTCGATCTGGTTGTACTCGAGGATCCGCTGCGCGCCGGCGGAGGTCGCGCCCGCGGTCGCCATCCAGGCGGAGGCGACCGCGTAGGCGACCCCCTGGCAGGCGTCCGTGAACGTGCCGGCCGCGGGGTCCTGGGCCTGCTTCGCCCAGTAGGTCAGGTTCGCCCACGTCGTTCCGTAGTGCCCACAGCTCGTGTTCTGCTCGTACTGGGGCAGGGTCAGCTGCTGGCTGAACGTGTCCGGTCCGGTGTAGGCCCCGTTCGGCTGGGCCATCGGCGTCATGTAATCGGTCGGGTCCGGATAGTCGGGCGCCCAGCCGAAGCCGACGACGCTGGCCAGCGGGCTCTCGTAGGCGCCGACGAGCGACGTCAGGAACTGGGTGAACGACTCCGACAGCGGCCAGGGACTGAGCGCTCCGCCGCTGAGCGTGCGGATCTCGCCCGCCCAGTCGGAGATGACGGCCAGGTTCGCCGGCTCCCCGTCAAAGTAGCCGATCGGCCACGTGCACGGGTTCGAGGACGTGCAGTCCGCCACCAGGGTCGCGTTGTAGTACGGGCTGCCGAGGGTCGTCAGCTCCTTCCACCACCACGCGGCGCTGCCGGGCGTGGTGACGTTCGCGGGGGACGGGTCCCCGCGCAGGTACGGCCAGGAGACGTTCCCCGGATAGTAGTTGCCCATGCCGTAGGGGATCGGGCCGCCCGCGTTGAACGAGTACTGGATCCCGTCGACCGTGTTGATCGAGTCCTGGATCGTCTTGTACGGGTAGGAATTGACGTAGAAGTTCCGCAACGCCACGTCGCTGAACGCGGTCTCGGGGATCGGGTTCGCCTCGAGCGGGGTGCCCGCGAACGTGTCGTTGTAGGCGCTGTAGTCGATCCCGAGGTTGATCGGCGTGAAGCCGGTGCTGAGCGTCGGGAACAGGCTGTAGTCCCAGAGACCGGACTTCACGAAGCCGAGCAGGGTGCTCGTCTGCGTCGTGTAGATCCCCGCGAAGTCGGCCGTCCCGGCGAGGATCGCATTGGTCCCCAGGCTGTCGCCCTCCTCCGCGGTCTCCCAGATGACGTCAACGTTCGGGATGTACTTGCCCGGCGCCGGGTCACAGTAGCCGACGTACTTCGCGAGTCCACCGGCCCCCGAGCAACCCACGGGTTGGGCGTAGTCCGGGTTCGCCCCGAGGGTGTAGCTCAGGCCCGGGTTCACGGAGGCGTAGTACGGTCCCGAGCCGACCATGTGCCAGCGGACGCTCGGCTGCGGGGCCGGGTAGGACGACGCCACCTGCAGCTCGAAGGAGTCCCAGGAGGTCGGGGCGAGCGAGCCGAGGTACGTCGTCCACGCGCTGTTGTCGGTCGAGGTGCCGCCGTTCGGAAGCTTGCAGGAGCCGTCGCCCTTGTCGGCGCCGGTGCCGCTCCAGCCGGGGAGGCCCGCGTCCTGGTAGGTGAACCAGCCGCACGGCACGACGCTCCCGCCGAGGTTGTCCGCGACGAAGTCGAGGAACTCGGGCCAGTACTGGCCGGTGCCGTTGGCGACGAACGTGATGCAGCCGTGGCCGGCGACGCCGTTCATCGCCTTCGCCGGGCAGTAGGCGCTGTCGTTGATCAGCATCGAGCTGTAGATCTGCGAGGGGGTGTTGTTGTACGGGTAGTGGAGCCCGTTGTCCCAGGTGGGGCTCCCGTAGGGCAGCAGCGACTGGGAGATGATCCAGCCGGCGGTCTTCGCCGGGTAGGGCAGGTTCGTCCAGCCGAGCGTCCGTGCGATGGAGAACATCACGTCGGTCGGGTAGACGCCCCAGGACGCCTTGGTCGTGGGGTCGTAGAAGCGGGCCTGGGGATCGATGACGAACGTCCAGTACTTCGGCGCCCCGTTCGTGCCGGTGAAGTTCTTGCCGGTCGCGTTGAAGACCCCGGTGAACCCGGCGCCGTAGTCCTGCGCGCACTGGTCCCCCTGGGTCGGCACGCACGTGGCGAGGGTCGGCACGAACGAAGCGGTCGTGCTCCCGTTGTAGTTCACGAGGGTCTGGTAGACATTGAGGATGACTTCGTAGCTGGTGGTATCGTAGGCGACGGCCGGGTCCTCGGTCGTCGCGCCGCCGGGGACGGGCTCGTAGACGTCCAGCGTGCCCGGGTGCGGTCCCGTCCCGGTCGCGGAGGGTTCCGTCGTCGCCGGCGCGGCGGTGCTGACGGGCGCCGAGGCGGCCGTGGTCTCGGCGGTCGTGACCGACGCGGCGGTGGTCGTCGCGGCTCCGGGCAGAGCGGCCGCGGGGCCGCTCGCAAAGGCGACCCCCGCCTGGAGCGAGCCCAGGGCCATGATCGTCACCAGCGCGACCGAAAGGACCGCCTTGTTCCAACTGTTCCGCTTCACTTGCATTCCGACCTCGTTACCTAGTCCGGGCGCGGCCTCGGGGCCGCCCTTGACCAATGTACTGCCGGGCGGAGACCTTTATCTCTTACGTTCGAGGTGGAAGGGGAGAAAAATCCGAGGCCGCGTGCGATACGACGACGCCACCGCCCCGTCCGACCCACCCCATAAATAGAGCCCCCCGCCTGTTTGTAGACGTCTCGCGGCGTTCGGGCGCTCGCGGGGAGTCGGGCCGTGCGGATGGTCACGTACATCGCCCGGCGGGCCCTCCTACTGATTCCCGTCCTGCTCGGCGTGATCACGATCACCTTCGTCCTCTTCGCCGCGCTCCCGGTACCGTACCAGCTCGTCTCGCACTACGGCAGCCCGACCTCGAAGGAGCGCTGCGGCTACGCCCCGAGCTGCAGCTGCTCGACGCTGAACCCGGAGTCGGTCCACGGCGACACGTGCACCTGCATCTCGCCGCCGATCAACACCACGCCGACGGGGACCTGCGTGAACCCGGTGTACGCCGAGTACAAAGCGAAGCTCGGACTCGACAAGCCGATCGTCGTCCAGTGGGCGACCTACGTCTACCGGAGCTTCACGTTCCACTGGGGTACCGTCTCGAACTACAGCACGGTCGCCGGCGATTTCCCGCAGCTCAAGGCGCAGCCGGTCGCCACGGCGATCGCGTGGGAGCTGCCGTACACGCTCGAGCTCGCGCTCCTTTCTCTCGTGATCATCCTCGTCATCGCGATCCCGCTGGGCAACGCCTCCGCGGTCCATCGGAACCGACCGATCGACCAGGCGTCACGGCTGCTGTCGTTCTCGGGCTATGCGCTGCCGGCGTTCCTGCTCGGCTCGTTGATGGTCGCCGGCGTCATCTTACTGTTCCTGCCGCACACCGGCTTCTACGTCAAGACCCCCTGGTGCCCGACCGGGGAGCCGCTGGCGGAGGAGTTCACCTTCTCGCTGCCGCCGACCTCGACCTGTTACGGGGCGCTCCCGCTCGGGACGTACCCGGGTTGGGTCTCGAACGGCATCCACTCCACGCCGACCGGTTTCCTCACGATCGACGCCGCGCTCCACGGCAACGGCTGGCTCGCCGTGGACTCGGTGCTCCGCATCCTGCTCCCCGCGCTGCTGATCGCCTTCGGCACGGTCGCGGGCCTCCTCCGCTTCGTGCGCAACAGCATGCTCGAGGTGATGAACCTCGACTTCGTCCGCACGGCCCGCGCCGGGGGCGTCCCGGAGTCGGTCGTCGTGAACCGGCACGCCGGCCGCAACTCGCTGAACGTCACGATCACGGTCCTCGGCCTCACGTTCGCCTTCTTCCTGAGCGGGTTCCCGATCATCGAGGACGTCTTCCACCTGAACGGGGTCGGCGAGATGCTCGCCATCGCCGCCGACCCGAACCCGGGCCTCGACTTCGGCGTGATCTTCGGCTCGACGCTGCTCTTCACCTACATCGTCGTCGTCGCGAACCTCGCGGTCGATGTCGCCTACGCCTACCTCGATCCGCGCGTCCGGCTGGGGTGATCGGACGTGACGGGGATCCCGCCGCCGGTCTACCACCGCCCGAGCCGCCCGCGGCCCCGGCTCGAGCAGATGCAGCGGACCTGGTACTTCTTCCGACGCAACACCCTCGCGATCATCGGCCTCGGCATCCTCCTCGGGATCAGCGGGGTCGCGCTGTACTCGATCGCGCTCCCCCTGCCGTGGACCAGCGCGCCGATCTGGTGCGCCACCGACTACGGGCCGGCCGACAATCTCTCCGGCTACCCCGGCAACTACACGCAGGTCTGCCCGACGACCGGCCCGATCGTCTGCACCTACGAGGTGACCCCGCCGCCGAACGCGGGGAACTTCTGCGGGGACCTGTGGTACCCGGACATCGTCCGGGCCGGGATCTCCTTCCCCTCGATCGTCGCCCCGACGACCACGATCTCTCCGTTCTCGGCCGGACCGTTGCCGTTGGGGGGCCTCTCGATCTCCTCGGCGTCACGTACGCCGATGTACGACGTCGCGGGCCTCCTGGCCCGCGGGGCCGACTGGTCGCTCCTCTTCTCCGTGTCGATCGTCGGGCTCGGGGCCCTGATCGGGCTGCTGATCGGCGCGGTCGCGGGCTTCTACGGCGGCCTGGTCGACGACATTCTGATGCGGTTCGTCGACATCTTCCTGTCGATCCCGACGATCCTCTTCGTGATCGTCGTCGTCGCGGTCCTCGCGGTCAATCTACCGAGCTCCACCGGCGGCGACGTCGAGGTGAAGATCCCGGCGATGATCCTCGGTTTCACGCTCGTCTGGTGGCCGTTCTACGCGCGCGTCGTCCGCGGCCAGGTGCTCGTCGTCCGCGAGCAGAAGTACGTCGAGGCTTCGTTCGCCTCCGGCTCGACGAAGCGCCGGACCCTGGTGCACCACATCATCCCGAACAGCGTGTACCCGGTCTTCATCCAGTTCTCGCTGGACGTCGGGACGGTGCCGCTCCTCATCGGGACGCTCGTCTACCTCGGCTTCGGCGCGCTGCTGTTCCCCTCCACGCCGTTCCCTGAGTGGGGCTCGGTCGCCGCGACCGCCGTGACCGACCTGCAGGGCGACTTCCTGAACTCGTGCTACACGCCGGCGACCGGCTGCGTGATCCCGTGGTGGCAGCTGCTGTTCCCCGGGATCGCGCTGTTCCTGTTCGCGATCAGCGTGAACCTCCTCTCCGACGGGCTGCGCGACGCGCTCGATCCCCGGTTGCGGCGGTGAGCGCGGAGAGTCTCGAGGTGCCCCGGGCCGGCACCGCGGCCACCTCGGGCGAAGGCGTCGCGGCCCCGCCGGGATCCGCGGGCACGACGGTTCCGAGCTCCGTCCCGGAACCGGCGGCGGCGCCCGAGGTGGTGCTCGACGTGCGGGAGCTGAAGACCTACTTCTTCACCTACCAGGGCGTCGTCAAGGCGCTGGACGGCGTCAGCTTCCAGCTCCGGCGCGGCGAGACGACCGGGCTCGTCGGGGAGACCGGCTGCGGCAAGAGCGTCACGGCGTTCTCGATCACCCGGCTGATCCCCGACCCGCCGGGGCGGATCGTGGGGGGCCACGTCCGGCTCCGCGGGGCCGACCTCCTCACCGGGATCGACCAGGAGGCGAAGTACCGTCCGATCAAGGGCTCGAACCGGGTGCGCGTCACCCGCTGGTACCGCCGGATCGTCCGCGCGAACGAACGGATGGAGGCGGTGCGGGGCCGCCACATCTCGATGATCTTCCAGGAGCCGAGCCAGGCGCTCAATCCGGTCTTCTCGATCGCCAACCAGGTCGGCGAGCTGCTGTTCCTGCACCACGGCCCGCGGATCGTCTCCGAGATGCTCGGCGCCACCCCCGCGGCACCGGAGGTCGGGCCGGCGATCGACGCGCTCCTCGCCGCGACCGAGGGAGGCCTTCCCGGACCGATCCGGGAGGCCGCCGATGCGCTCGGCCGGGCGGCGAAGTCGACGCGGCTCGCGACCGAGGCGTTCTACATCACGCGGGGCCCGGGCAGCCCGACGGCCAAGCGCGCCCGCCTGCTCGAGGCGTGCCGGGAGCTCCACCTCACGGGTCTCCGCCGAAGCCATCTCCGTCACCGGGGCCGCCTCCTGGACCTCCGAGAGCAGCTGAACGAGGCCCGGCTCTCCGAGCTGCGGGGGACCCCGCTGCCGGCGGCGAAGCTGCGACGCCTCCACTGGAAGGAGCGGGGCGAGCGACTGCGCCACTTCTACGCCGGCCTGTGGGGGATCCGCCGGTGGATCAACCGGCCGCTGGACCGGGAGCTGCTGTGGCGGGTGGTGCGCGTCCTGGAGGGGGTCCGGATCGCCAACCCCGTCCGCGTCGCGCAGGGGTTCCCGCACGAGCTCTCGGGAGGGATGATCCAGCGGGTGATGATCGCGATGGCCCTCTCGGCCGAGCCGGAGGTCCTGCTCGCCGACGAGCCGACGACCGCCCTCGACGTCACGATCCAGGCGCAGATCCTCGACCTCCTGGCGACCCTCCGCCACGAGTTCGGCACGGCGATCCTGCTGATCACGCACGACCTCGCGGTGATCGCGGAGGTCGCGGACCGGGTCTGCGTCATGTACGCCGGCCAGATCGTGGAGGAGGGCCCGGTCCGCGCGGTCTTCCAGCACCCGCTGCATCCGTACACCCAGGGGCTGCTCGCGTCGGTCCCCCGGGTCGACCAGCCCGGCAAGCAGCTCGCCAGCATTCCGGGCTCGGTCCCCAACCTGCTGGAGCCGCCCTCCGGTTGCCGCTTCCACCCGCGGTGCCCGTTCGCGATGCCGGTGTGCCGGACGGCCCGCCCCCCCGTCACCCAGGAGGGGCCGGCCCACACCGTCGCGTGCTATCTATATCACGGACCTACGGTCCAGCCTTAGCCACGGGGGTCCGGATGTTCACGGGGGAGCCGCCGATCGTCCTCGCCGCCCGGAACGTCCGGAAGTACTTCCCGATCCGCGGCGGGCTCTTCTCCAGCCACATCGGCGACGTCCGGGCGGTCGACGGGATCAGCTTCGACATCCGGGAGGGCGAGACCGTCGGCCTCGTCGGCGAGTCCGGCTGCGGGAAGACGACGGCCGGCCGGCTGCTGCTGCGGTTGCTGGAACCGACCAGCGGGCAGGCGTTCTACCGACCGCCGCCCGAGACGCTCGCCCGGCTCGACCAGATCTACACCTACCTGCACCAGTTCACGGTCGCCAACGACAACGGCGGGATCCGCCCGCTCCCTCCGGAGACCCGGCCGGCGCTCACCGAGCTGGACACGCTCGCGAACCGCTACTCCCTCTACCGGATGGGGCCCCGGACGATGCGCCGGCTGCGGGCCAAGCTCCAGATCGTCTTCCAGGACCCCTTCAGCTCGCTGAGCCCCCGGATGCTCGTGCGGGACATCATCGCCGAGCCGCTGGAGATCCACCACGTCGGGACGCGCGCGGAGCGGCGCCGCCGGGTCAGCGAGCTGCTGCGCGACGTGGGGCTGAACCCGGAGCATGAGTGGCGGTTCCCGCACGAGTTCTCGGGCGGCCAGCGCCAGCGCATCGGGATCGCGCGGGCGCTCGCCCTCCGCCCCGAGTTCATCGTGCTGGACGAGCCGACCAGCGCGCTGGACGTCTCGGTCCAGGCGCAGATCCTGAACATCCTCAAGCGGCTGCAGGCCGAGCAGCGGCTCGCCTACCTGTTCATCTCGCACCACCTCTCCGTCGTCCGCGCGATGGCCCAGAAGGTCGTCGTGATGTACCTCGGTAAGGTCGTCGAGCGGGCACCGACCGAGTCGCTGTTCCAGCGGCCGCTGCACCCGTACACCCAGGCGCTGCTCTCCGCCATCCCGATCCCGGACCCGGAGCTGCGGCGGGAGCGGATCGTCCTCCAGGGCGACGTGCCGAGCCCGGCCGCACCGCCGCCCGGCTGCCGGTTCCACACGCGCTGCCCGGCCGTCATGCCGGTCTGCTCGCGGATCGAGCCGCCGCTGCTCGAGGTCCGTCCCGGGCACATCGTCGCCTGCCACCTGTACCCGACCGCGTACCGGGCGACGGCCGCCGAGCCGCTCGCCGAGGCGGCCCCGCCCGAGGCGTCGGCCCCGCTCCCGGCCGAGGCGCCGGCGTCGTAGGCCGGGGCGATCGTGTCCGCCGGCGCGCCGGGAGGGGGCACGCTGGGGGGCCCCGACGAGGTCCAGCTCACCCCCGAGGAGGAGGACGCGCTCCGCATCGGGATCGAGCGGATCCACCAGGAGAAGCTCCAGGCGCTCCGGGACCCGGGACCGGGCTGGAAGGAGTGGTTCCTGTTCGACGGGGCGAAGTGGTGGGTCGGCCTCCTCTACCTCGTCGTCGACAGCTGGATCGTCGGACTCTGGTTCGAGCGCTACGGCGTCACCGGGACGATCGTGGTGCTGATCGTCCTCTCGCTGATCGCCGCGCTGTACCTCGAGCTTCTGGCCTTCCGCTACCTCTGGCGCCGCCCGGCGGACGACGAGCACGTCGGCTCGGGGGTCTTCCGGCCGGGGCCGTTCGCGCTCCGGGAGGTCGGCATCTGGACCCCCGAGGCGAAGTCGCACCTCGCCTCCCGGTTGCGCCGGGGCCCGGAAGGGGCCCCGGACCCGCACGACTTCCTCTAGGGGGCCCGGCGTCCGAAGGGCGTCTAATAGGGAGCCGGACTGGGGCCGCCGTGCCCGTCCGTCGCTCCCTGCGGCTCGCCCCGTCGCTGCTGAGCGCGGACTTCGCCGACCTCGCCGGCGCGATCCGCGCCGCCGAGGCGGGCGGGGCCGACGCCTTCCACCTCGACGTGATGGACGGTCACTTCGTGCCGAACCTCTCCTTCGGGCCGGCGCTGGTGGCGGCGGTCCGCGCGCGGACCCGGCGCCCGCTGGACCTCCACCTGATGATCGACGAGCCGCTCCGCTACCTCGAGCCGTTCCACCGGGCGGGCGCGGACACGCTCGTCTTCCACGTCGAGGCCCGATCGCCGCCGGAGGAGGTCGTCCGGCAGGGGCACGCCCTCGGGGCGGCGGTCGGGGCGGCGATCAAGCCGGGGACCCCCTTCTCCGCGGTGGCCCCGCTCGCCGACCGGCTCGACCAGATCCTGGTGATGAGCGTCGAGCCGGGGTTCTCCGGGCAGTCGTTCCTCCCGCAGGTGCTGCCGAAGGTCGGGGAGGCCCGGGCGCGCCTCGAGTCGCTCGGCCAGGAGACGGACGTCTCGATCGACGGCGGGATCACGCCGGAGACGGCCGGCCCCGCGGCGGCGGCCGGGGCGAGCTTCTTCGTCTGCGGCAACTCGGTCTTCGGCCACGGGCCGGTGCCCGAGAACCTCCGCCGCCTTCGGGCCGCGGTCGAGGACGGGGCGCACCGTGCGGTTCGCTGAGCTCGCCGACGTCTACGCCCGCCTCGAGGCGACGAAGGCCCGCCTGGAGATGCGCCACCTGCTCGCCGGGCTGCTCCGGCCGCTGAAGGGACGCGAGCTCGAGGAGGCGCTCTACCTCTCGCAGGGGCTGCTGCGGCCCGAGTACGAAGGGGTCGAGCTCGGGGTCGCCGACTCGCTGGCGCGGCGGGCGGTGGCGCTCGCCAGCGGCGAGGAGGAGGCGGCCGTCGGCCGGGCCGCGCGGCTCTCCGGCGACCTCGGCCGGACCGCCGAGGAGCTCCTCGGACGCGCCCGCCGTCTCGCCGCCGACGAGCCGCTGGACGTGCGCGACGTCTACGCCGCGATGCGCGCGATCGCGGCGGCCGCCGGCGAGGGCTCGCAGGAGCAGAAGGTCCAGCGACTCGTCACCCTCCTCGGCCGGGCCTCGCCGTTGGAAGCGAAGTACCTGGTGCGGTTCGTCCTCGGCACCCTCCGCGTCGGCGTTCGCGAGATGACGATCCTGGACGCCCTCAACGAGGCGTTCGCCGACGGCTCGAAGGAGTCGCGCCTTCGGATCGAGGCGGCGTTCAACCTTTCGAGCGACCTTGGCCTGGTCGCCGTCACCCTCGCGGGCGGCGACGTCGCCGCCCTCGCGAAGATCGGCCTCGAGGTCGGTCGACCGGTCCGGCCGATGCTCGCCGAGCGGGAGACGACGCTCGAAGCCGTCCTCGAGCGGATGGGCGGCCGGGCGGCGCTGGAGATCAAGTACGACGGCCTAAGGGTGCAGGCGCACGTCCCGCGCGACGGCCCGGTCCGCCTGTTCTCCCGGCGACTGGAGGAGATCAGCGCCCAGTTCCCGGAGCTCGGGCCGGAGCTCGCCCGGGCGATCCGGTCGCCCCCGGCGATCGTCGAGGGGGAGTGCGTGCCGGTGGACCTCGACACCGACGAGATCCAGCCGTTCCAGGACGTCTCCCGCCGGCGGGGACGGAAGCACGACCTCGCGAAGGTCCAGGAAGAGATCCCGGTGCGCCTGTTCCTCTTCGACGTGCTGCTGGCGGACGGGGTGCCGGTCTACGGGCTCGACTTCGCCGCCCGACGCGCCCGCCTGGAGCAGCTGGTCCGCCCGACGGAGCGGGTGCACCTGGCGACCCAGCGGATCGTGGAGGACGTCGAGGCGGCGAAGGAGTTCCTGGACGAGTCGATCGCCGCCGGCGGCGAGGGGGTCATGGCGAAGTCGCTGAAGCCGGAGAGCGCCTATCGGGCCGGCGCCCGCGGTTACTGGTGGATCAAGTACAAGCGGGACTACACCGTCGGCCTCGCCGACTCGATCGACGGCGTCGTCGTCGGCGGGTTCCATGGGCGCGGGCGTCGCGCCGGCCGGTTCGGGGCGTTCCTGCTCGCGGTCTACGACCCGGCGAAGGACCGGTTCGAGTCGTTCACCAAGGTCGGCAGCGGATTCGACGACGCGGCGCTCGCGGAGATGCCCCATCGGCTCGAGCGCTGGGCCTCGGAGGAGCCTCCGGCGAACGTCGCGAGCGGCATCACGCCGGACCGCTGGTTCCGGCCGGGGCTCGTGCTCGAGGTGCGGGGCGCCGAGCTCACGCTCTCGCCGGTGCATCGGGCCGCGCTCGGCGCCGTGCGCGCCGGGGCCGGTCTCGCCCTCCGCTTCCCGCGGTTCACGGGCCGGTACCGCACCGACAAGGGACCGACCGACGCGACGACGGCGCACGAACTGCTCGAGATGTACCGCAAGCAGGTCCGCCAGGCGGCGCCGACCGCGGACGAGGACCCGGGCGCGTCCTGAACCGCGGCGCGCCCGTCGGCCGCTACGCCTGCGCCCAAAGGCATAAGAAGGTCAACTCGGCTCGCACGCCCAGGAACGGGCCATGCTGGTCGAGATGACCGAACTCCTGGGACGGCAGATCTACACCCCCGACGGGCGCCTGCTCGGCGAGGTCGACAACGTCGTGGTCGACGTCGAAGCGTCGAAGATCGATGGGCTCTACGTCGGTGAGACGAGCCCGATGTTAGTCGACGACTCGCGCCCGACGAATGTGCCGTACCGCTGGGTCTCGGCCGTGAACGACGTCGTGCTCCTCAAGTACTTCCCGAAGCGGGTCTCGCTGAAGAAGACGGGACCGGCCCGGGGGACCGAGTCGGAGTCCGCCGCCGTCCCTGCGCGCTGAGCTCGCGCGGGGATAGCCAAGCCCGGCAAAGGCGCAGGACTTAAACGGCGGTCCGCCGCCGAAGAGATCCTGCCGCACAGGCGTTCGCCGGTTCAAATCCGGCTCCCCGCACCGCCCTCCCGGCGGTACGGCCCCGGCAACCTCTTCGGCCCCGCTCCGCTTCCCTCGGCGTGCGGCACAGCGAGCTGCTGCGGCGGCTGGAAAGCGTACCGGCGTTCCCGCGACCGCGGGCCGACCTCGAGCAGCTGGTGACCCCGGCCGCGGCCGCCGCGGCGATGCTGCGGCTCGCCGATCGCTGGGACGGGCTCGCCGGCCGCTCCGTTCTCGACCTCGGTTGCGGGACCGGGCGGCTCGCGATCGGGGCCGCCCTGCTCGGCGCCGGCCGGGTGCGGGGGATCGACGTCGACGCGGCGGCCGTCGAACAGGCCCGGGCGGCCGCGGAGGCGGCTGGCGTGGCGGTCACCTTCGAGGTCGCGGCGGTCGATGCCGTCGACGGCTCGACGGAGCTCGTGCTGATGAACCCGCCGTTCGGCGCCCAGAAGCGGCACGCCGATCGGCCGTTCTGGGCGGCGGCGTTCCGTCTGGCCGGGCGCTCGGTGTACGCGTTCGCGCTCCGCGCCTCCCGAACCTTTATAGCGCGTGAGACGGTCGCGCGCTCCGCCCACGTCCTCGAGGTCGCGCCCGTCCCCTGGGTGCTCGGGAGGAGCCTCCCGCACCACCGGCGAAAGGGCGTCGACCTCGACGTCGACCTCTGGGCGCTACGGAAGGACGGACCGGATGACCGACCACCAGCTGCCTGAGCTCGTGCTCCCCGGTGACTACCTCGGCGCCGCGGAAGAGTTCCTCCCCGGCCGGGGTACGTACGAGCACGGCGGCCGGATCTACGCCTCGCTGCTCGGCCGGCCGTCGCTCGACGACCGGGACCGGACGATCCGGGTCGAGCCGCGCAACTCCGTGCCGGAGGTCCTGGAGGGGGAGCTCGTCTACGCCCGCGTCGAGGAGCTGAAGACCGCCATGGCGATCTGCACGGTCCTCTCCACCGCGACGAGCCGTCGCGGCGTGCCGGGCAAGCCCGAGGGGACGGTCCACATCTCCAAGGCGAAGGAAGGCTACACCGAGTCGCTCGCCGGCGAGTTCGCCATCGGCGACATCGTCCTCGCCAAGGTCCTGCAGGGGCGCCCGTCGATCAAGCTGACGACCGCCCCGCCGAGCCTCGGGGTCGTCTCGGCCCGCTGCCAGGTCTGCCATGCCCTCCTGAACCTGACCGGCAAGGCGCCGGTCTGCCCGCGTTGCGGCCATCAGGAGCACCGCAAGCTCGCGAAGGGTCCCCACCCACTCTCCCCCGGCGGCCATGGCCCCGGCGCCCGCTGACGAGGAGCGGCGGCTCGCGGGCCTGGTCCGCGCGCACGACCGCTGGCGCGGTCGCGAGGTCTTCAATCTCCTCGCGAGCGAGAACGCCGTCTCGCCGACGGCCCGCCGTTACCTGGCGAGCGACCTCGCCGGTCGCTACACCCTTCCGCTCGCCACCGACTTCGACGGCGAGCGGATCGACAACAGCTACGCCGGCACCCGGTACACGGACCAGATCGAGCAGCTCGCCAACGCGGCGGCGGCGCGGGTCTTCGGGGCGCGCTTCGCGACGACCCGGCCGCTCTCCGGCCACATCGCGGCGCTGAGCGTCCTCGTCCCGCTCCTGAAGCGCGGGAGCACGATCCTCGCGATACCGCCGGAGGA
>JASHTI010000090.1 GCA_030040625.1 Thermoplasmata archaeon | reverse complement strand
CCGACGTACAGCATGACGAGCACCACGCCGGCGATCGCGTCGAACGTCGGGATCCCGAGCGCGGTCATCACGCGGCCCAGCGGGGCCCCCGGCTCGAGGAGCAGGAGCAGCGCGATGCCGACGATCAGATGCGGGATCACCACCGGGAGCAGGACGAGCGACTCGACGATCGAGCGGCCCGGAAAGCGGTAGCGCGCGAGCACGTAGCCGAGCGGGATCCCCGTCAGCAGGCCGAGCCCGACCGCCATCCCGGAGGCGAGGAGCGTGAACTCGAGGGAGGTGCGGAAGCCGATGTCCGACGTCGCGCGGACGATCCCTCCGGCGCCGGCGTACCAGAGGAGGGCGACGATCGGCAGGACGAACAGGCCCAGCAGCGAGGCCCCGAGGACGGCGCCGACGGCCCGCCGGGCGATCGTCGCGCCGGAGACGGTCGCCATCTCCGGCCCGAGCCGACGCCCGCTCTTAGGTGATGAGGGCCGTCAGGTAGCTCGGGAGCGGGACGAGCCCGTCCGGCGGGCTACCGGAGAGCGCCGCCGGCAGCGAGGCGCCCTTGGCGACGTCGTAGAACGCCGGTCCGATCGGACTGAACCCATCGCCCGCCCACGTCGCGCTGGTCGTGTTCGCGAGCAGGAACGCCGCGAAGGCGATCCCGAGCGCGGCGTCCGGGGCCGTCGACGGCACCGTGAGGGCGAAGAGGATCGGGGCGCCGTAGACCGTCGTCGTGGACGTGCCGGCCGCGACCTGGGTGCTGACGCTGCTGTAGTCGGTGACGTCGGTGCTCGACGTGCCGGCGAGGTTCACCGAGGGGCTGAGCGAGACGAAGCTGAGGCCCTCGGCGTGGGCGTAGGACTCGTAGACGAAGTAGGCCTGCACCTCGTCCGTCTTCAGCGCCGTCGCGGCGTCGTTCTCGATGACGTAGTCGACCGACGAGGTGATGCCGGCGACGCCGCCCTCGGCGCCGGTGAAGAAGTGGCCGTAGAGGGCCCCGTCCAGCCCCTCGAGGTTGTCCTCGAGCTCGATGGCGAGGATCGCGTCGACGCCGACCGGGTCCGACGCCGCGGTCGGCATCCCCAGGATCACGCCGGCCTTGACGACGTCCTGGTACCAGTTCGTCATGCTGACGCCGGAGAACGCCGAGTTGGAGGCGTTGTAGGCGAGGACGAGCGGGTCACCGGCGAAGACGACCTCCCAGCTCGCCGCGGTCCCCGTCGGGGCGAACATCATCCCGGGGATGACCCGATAGTCGGCCGAGACGAAGAGGTCGTACGGCTGGTGGCCGCCGTTGAGCTGCGTCGCGTCCGCGGTGCTCCCCTGGTAGAGCTGGGCGGTGGTCGGCGACTGGACCCCGGGGGTCTCGGCGACGAACGTCGCCGCGAGCGCCGGCAGGAGGCCGCTCGGGGAGAGGCTGCCGGCGGCGATGATCTCCAGGGTCGAGGGGCCCGAGCTCGTCGAGCTCCCGTGGAGGTACCAGCCCGCCGTCCCTCCGGCGACGAGCGCGACGGCGGCGATCCCGGCGACGACCAGCTTGAGCGTTAACGGCCGCATCGATGTGGCAATCTGCCACATCACTTAACCTGTGCCGTCACCGACCGGCCCCCGGCGCTCCGGGGGCAGGTAGCGGTACCACGGGCGCCCGATCACGCCGGCGAGCGGGGCCGGACCGAACGAGCGGCTGTCGCGGCTCACCGACGGGTCGTCGCCCCGGACGTAGAGGCTGCCGGCCGGCACCCGCCCCCCGTCCGGCAGCGGATCACCGGCGACCGCTCCGACGCGCTTGACGAGCCAGCGCTCGGGCGCCTCGGGGTCGACGATCACCACGATCTCCCCGACGGCCGGCGCTCGCTTTCGGTACGCCCGCGGATCGACCAGCAGACGGTCGCCGGGGAGGAGCGTGGGGCGCATCGAGCCGTCCTGGACGAGCACCCTCCGGCTCCGCAGCCACCGGCGGAACCGGGCCCCCCGCCCGCCCCCGCCGGGCGAGCGCGGTTCCGTCCCCTCCGGCACCTTTATCCTCCTCGTCCCGGTGGGCCGCCCATGCCCGCTCTTTCGACGGTGCGAACGGCGTTCGCGCGTGCGCGCGACGCCGTCCTTCCCCCGCGATCGGTCTTCGCCCACTGCGACATCCCGTGCGGTATTTACGACCCGCACGAGGCCCAGATCGCCGCGCTCACGGTCCTGCGCATGGACCAGCTGATCGCCGAGGCGGTCCGTCCGCCGACCGAGGCGAAGCCGGAAGAGCAGTCCGCCTACATCGCCAAGCTCGCACGCTACAGCGCCGTCAAGGAGTCGCACGCCGAGCGGGTCAAGCACGAGGTGCGCGTGATCTGGGGCGACTACGTCACCGCCGACCACCTCAAGCAGCACCCGGTGCTCGGCGAGCTGGTCTTCAAGATCTTCAAGCAGGCCTCGAAGGCGCGCCAGTCGACGGCGCTCACGGACGCCCAGGAGCTTCTCTCGCTCGTCCAGCAGTTCGCCGAGACGTTCTGGCTGACGAAGGGCGCCAAGACCCGACGGCAGCCGTCGCTCCAGCGGTCCGGCGGCGACATCGTCGTCCCGGTCCCCGCCTAGGGCGTCCCGCGCGGACGGTCGCGGAGGATGAGCGACGCCGTCCGGCTGGACGGGCGCTCGCTCACCCTTGAGCGGTTCCTGGCGGTCGCCCGCGGGGGCCAGCCCGTCCTCCTCGCCCCCGAGGCCCTCGAGCGGGCCCGGCTGAGCCGCGCCGCCGTCGAGCGGGCGGTCGCCGGGGGCCGGGCCGTTTACGGCGTGACGACCGGCTTCGGCGCGCTCTCGGAGGTCCAGATCCCGCCGGAACGGGTCCGGGACCTCCAGCTCTCGCTCGTCCGGAGCCATGCGAGCGGGACCGGCGCGCCGCTGCCGGCGGAGGTCGTCCGGGGCGTGATGCTCCTACGGCTCCAGTCGCTGCTCCACGGGCTCTCGGGGGTCCGCGTGGAGCTGCTGCAATCGCTCGCCGAGCTGCTGAACCGGCGCCTCGTACCGTGGATCCCGGAGCAGGGTTCGGTGGGGGCCTCCGGCGATCTCGCGCCGCTCGCCCACCTCGCGCTCGCCCTCCTCGGAGAGGGGGCGTTCTGTGGGCCCGGACCCTCCGACCGTCAACCCGCGGCCGAAGTGCTCGCCCGGGAGGGACTCGCGCCGATCACGCTGGAGGCGAAGGAGGGCGTCGCGCTGTTGAACGGAACGGCGCTGATGGGAAGCTACCTCGCGCTCGGTCTCGCCGACGCCCGGGGCCTTCTCGAGGCGGCGACCGTCGCCGGGGCGATCTCCGTCGACGCGCTCCTCGGCACGACGCAGTCGTTCGACGACCGCCTCGGTGAGGCGCGGAACTCCCCCGCCGAGCGGGCGGTGGCCGCCGCGCTGCGGGCCCTGCTGGACGGCAGCGCGCTCGCGGTGCCGCGCGCGGAGTGGGCCGGTCAGGACCCCTACACGCTCCGCTGCCTGCCGCAGGTCCTGGGAGCGGTCCGCTCCGGTCTCACGGTCGCCGAGGATGTCGTCGGCCGTGAGCTGAACGCCGTGACGGACAACCCCCTCGTCTTCGGCGACGAGTTCGTCAGCGGCGGCAACTTCCACGGCCAGTCGCTCGCCTTCGCCCTCGACAGCCTCGCGCTCGCCGTCCAGTACATCGCCGGCTTCTCCGAACGACGGATCTCCCGCCTCGTGCATCCCGCGCTGAACCGCGGGCTGCCGGCGTTCCTCGCCCCGGAGCCCGGGGTCTCGAGCGGCTTCATGGTGCCGCAGTACGTCGCCGCCGCGCTCGTCAACGAGAACGCCTCGCTGGTGCATCCGGCGAGCGCGACGAGCGTCCCGACCTCGGCGGATCAGGAGGACTACGTCAGCATGGGAGCCTGGGCGGGCGCCAAGCTGCGCCGGGTCCTGGCGAACGCGCGCCGCGTCGTCGCGATCGAGTGGATCGTCGCCGGCGCCGCGCTGGAGCACCGCCGGCCGCACCGGGGCGGCAAGGGCAGCGAGGCGGCGTTGCAGGCGCTCCGGGAGCACGTCCGACCGTGGGAGGCCGACCGCAGCCCGGCCGACGACATCGCGCGGGTCGCCGCGGCGCTCGCCTCCGGCGAGCTGGTGCGGAGCGTTCGGGCGCAGGTCCCGTTCTGAGCCGGTACCGTCGACCGTTCAGCCCGAAGGGTGGCGGGCCGGCGCGGAGGTGTGGCCGATCGACACCGGCGCCGCGCCCGAGCCGCTCGGTCCGAATCGGACCGTCTCCCCGCAGCTCGGGCAGGCGTACTCGCTGACGCCGCGATGGCGCATGGGGGTGCGGCAGCGCGGGCAAGGGATCGGGCTCGCGGTCACGTACGCCGCCAGGAGCTCCTGGGACCGTCGGTCGCTGTAGCTCGGGCCGGACGGGCGCGCCGGTGCCGGCACCGCCGGCGCCACCGCGGCCTCGCTCGGGGCGCTCGGAGCCGCCGGGGCGGGCGCGGCGGAGGCGGCCGTGGAGGTGGCGGTCCGGGACGAGAAGAGCCGGCCGCAGTCCGGACAGACGTTCAGGCTCAGGGACGCGGCGGCGACCAGGGGGACGTGGCAGGACGGGCACTGGGCGTGCAGGCCCCCGGAGCGGAGGACCGGCGGAGGGGCCGCCAAGGTCGGCCCGAGGTCGACCCGGGGGCGGGGGGTCGGCGGGGTCGCCGTCGGGGGCGGGTCGGACCAAACGACCGACACCGGCGGGGCCCACCGGACGACGCGGCGCGCCGGATCGTAGGCCATCGAGGTCCCGGGCCGGGTCAGCTCATCGACGAGCAGTCGTTCGACCTTGCGGGGCCGCCAGGAGAGTGCGGCGGCGAGGGCCGGCACGGTCGCCTCGTGGAGGGAGCGCACCGTCTGCTGCAGCGTCTGGCGATCCCGCTCGGAGGTGCGGAAGAGCAGAGGCATCGCCGAAGCTCCGGAGGACGGTCAAAAGAACCTATCGCTCGAGCGGAGCGCTCGAGGCAGGGATCCGGAAGGCACCGACAGGCCGCCCCCGGCCTCGTGGACGGTGCCGCCGAGGTCGGCCTGTCGATGCCCGAGGCCACTATGGGGATACCGCCACTCTCTATATAGTTGACTCAGCCCCCGGAGGCTGGGCGATGGGGCGTTCCGTCGCATCGGAGGACCGAGCCTTCATCTACTCTGCGCGCCACGTTCCTACACCGGGACCCGCTTTCGGGAGGCGGGCGCCAGCATCGATGACCGCCCTCGGGAGCAACCTGCCGCCGGCGTCGCTCGTCGCGCCGGTCGGCCGCGGCGCGTTCTTCGGGCCGATCCCCGCGGTGCTCTGGGTGCCGGACGACGACGTACGGCTGCTGCTCCGCGGGATCCTCACGCTGCACCGCCACCCGGTCGTTCTCGAGCTCAGCTCCTCGGAGGCGCTCCGCCGATGGGACCCGACCCCGATCGCGCTCCTCATCGTCGACGCCGTGAGCGGGGCGGGCCGCTGGCGCGAGGAGCTAGCGGCCGCCCTGGCGGCGCGTCCGGAGCTGAGGGCGGTGGTCCTGCTCCCCCACGATGACGGGGCCCTGCGCCGCGAGGCCGAGGCGCTCGGTGCCCGTGCGACCGTGGTTCGGCCGTTCGCCGTCCGCGACCTGCTCGCCGCGATCCGCGAGGCGCTCGGCGACGGCTCGATGG
>JASHTI010000089.1 GCA_030040625.1 Thermoplasmata archaeon | reverse complement strand
ACCCATCGGGGCCGGTGGCGCCTGGTAGCCCGGCGAGATCACGGCGGACGGCGAGGCGCCACGGTCCAGCCCGAGCGCGAGGTTCGGCGGAGAAACGAGGGTGTGCGCACCGGACGGGCCGGCGGCACCGGAGGTCGAGTGGGTCGTCCACCAGGGGGTCTGGGAGTCACCGGCCGGCAGTCGCGCGGCCGGGCTCTTGGGGGAAGAGAGGCTCGGTACGCTCACCGCCGGGTGGGCGAGGCCCTTCGGCAGCAGGCCGGAGAATCCCGGGACGTTCGCCGCGCCGCGCGGCGCGGCGGCGTGCGCGTGCTCGGAGCGAAGACTGCTGGCGAGCCCCGGCGTGTGGGCCCCCGCGGCGCCGAGGACGGTGCCGGCGGGCAGAAGCATCACGGCGCAGATGACGACAACGATCGGCAGGGTCCAGACAGCGCGGCTACGGCCGGGGGCCAACGGCATGGCGGGCCACGCCCTCGCGAGCTATAGAACGGTTACGTTCCTACCGCCGGGAGAGCGACGGAGAATCCGGGGTCGTCGGGCCTAGCGAGCGAACCGGCGGGCCATGACGTACGGCAACACGCCGCCGGCCCGGTAGTGCTCGAGCTCGACCGCCGAACCGAGCTTCACGGCGGTGCGGAACGTCGTCGGCGTCCCCTCGGCCGTTACCCGGACGTGCGCCCCCGGACCGAACGGGACGCCCGGCTCCAGCTCGAGGCGGTACCGCTCGCGTCCCGTCAGGCCCAGGCGGCGCCAGCCCTCGCCCGGGGCGAACGTCAGCGGAAGGACCCCCATCTCGACGAGGTTCGACCGGTGGATCCGCTCGTAGCTCTCGGCGATCACCGCGCCGACGCCGAGCAGGCGGGGCCCCTTCGCCGCCCAGTCGCGGGAGCTCCCCTGCCCGTAGTTCGCCCCGGCGAGCACGAGCAGCGGCGTCCGCTCCGTCCGGTAGCGCTCCGCGACCTCGTAGACCGTCCCCTCGGCGCCGTCCGGAAGGTGGATCGTCCGGCCCCCCTCCTTCGGCGCGACGAGCTCGTTGCGCAGACGAACGTTGGCGAACGTCCCGCGGACCAGGACCTCGTGGTGGCCCCGGCGCGAACCGTAGGTGTTGAACTCGGCCGGCGGCACGCCGTGCGCCGCCAGGTAGGCCCCGGCGCTCGACTCCTCCGGGATCTCCCCCGCCGGGGAGATGTGATCCGTCGAGACGCGATCGCCGAGCACGAGCAGCGCCCGGGCCCCCTCCGCGAGACGGCCGTCGGCGGAAGGTTCCATCGGCGGCGGCAAGCGCAGGTAGGGCGCCTCCGCGAGGTACGTCGACGCGGGGGCCCACGGGTAGCGGACCCCGGCCGGTGCCCCGAGGCCGTCCCAGTGCCGGTCGCCGACCTCGATCGCGCGGTACTTCGCCTCGAACATCCCCGGCTCCAGGCTCGAGCCGACCAGCGCACGGATCTCCGACGGCGCCGGCCAGAGGTCGCGGAGCGTCACGGGCCGGCCCTCCGGCCCCTGGCCCAGCGGTGCGTGGTCGAGGTCGACGTCGATGCGGCCGGCGAGCGCGTAGGCGACCACGAGCATCGGGGAGGCGAGGTAGTTCGCCCGAACGTCGTTGTGGATGCGCGCCTCGAAGTTGCGGTTGCCGCTGAGAACGGCCGCGACGAACAGCTGCCGCTCGCGGACGGCCCGGTCGACCTCCGTCGGCAGCGGCCCGGAGTTGCCGATGCAGGTCGTGCAGCCGTAGCCGACGACCCCGAAACCGAGCCGCTCGAGGTAGGTCAGGAGCCCGGCGCGCTGGAGGTAGTCGGTGACGACCTTGGAACCCGGCGCCAGCGACGTCTTGACGTGCGGCGGGACCGTTAGGCCGAGCTCCACGGCCTTCTTGGCGAGGAGGCCGGCGCCAATCATCACCGACGGGTTCGAGGTGTTCGTGCAGCTGGTGATCGCCGCGATCACCACCGCGCCGTCGTCGATCGGATCCGGCCGCGGCCCCCCGCCTCCGCCGCGGGCGCGCTCCAGTTCCCCGTCGAACGGGTGCATCGGGTCGTCGGAGGGGTACGGGTGGCTCCCTCCGTTCCGGGGCCGTGGCCGCGCCTCGCGGAACCCGGCGAGGGCCTTGCGGAACGAGGACGGCACCTCGCGCAGCGGTACGCTCTCCTCGGGGTTCCGCGGACCGGCGACGGTCGGCTCGATCGTCGCGAGGTCGAGGGCGAGCCGGTCGTCGTAGTCGACCGCCCCCGGCGCCGGCGAGCCCCAGAGGCCGGTGAGCCGCGCGTACGCCTCGACCCGGCGCACGAGCGCCGGCGGCCGGCCGGTGCCCCGCAGGTAATCGATCGTCGCCTCGTCGATCGGGAACAGGGCGGCGGTCGCGCCGTACTCCGGGCACATGTTGGAGACCGTCGCGCGGTCCGGCACCGCCAGGTGCGCGACGCCGGGGCCGTAGAACTCCACGAACCGGTCGACGACCCCTTTCTCGCGGAGACGGCGGGTCACGGTGAGGACGAGGTCCGTCGCCGTCGCCCCCGCGGGGAGCGCGCCGCTGAGCTCGACCCCGACGACGGTCGGACGCGGCAGGAAGTACGGCTCGCCGACGAGCACGGCCTCCGCCTCGATCCCCCCGACGCCCCAGCCGAGGACCGAGAGCCCGTTGACCATCGTCGTGTGCGAGTCGGTGCCGATCAGGGTATCCGGGTAGGCGACCGGCGCGTCGCCCTCCTCGCCGCTCCGCACGACGCTCGCGAGGTGCTCGAGGTTCACCTGGTGGCAGATGCCGTTGCCGGGCGGGACGACCCGGAGGCGGTGGAACGCCCCCTTCGCCCACTGGAGGAACCGGTAGCGCTCGGCGTTGCGTTCGTACTCGCGGTCGAGGTTGATCGCCACCGATCGCGGTGAGCCGTAGCTGTCGACCTGCACGGAGTGGTCGACGATGAGGTCGACCGGCACGACCGGGTCGATCCGGGCCGGATCGACGCCACCGGCGGCCGCCGCGTCCCGCAGCGTCGCGAGATCGACCAGCACCGGCACGCCGGTGAAGTCCTGGAGGAGGATCCGCTCCGGATGGTAGGCGAGCTCCACGCCGTCCGGTCGCTCCCCTCGCGCCAGCGCGGCGAGGGTCGTCGGGTCGGTCCGACGCGCATCGAGGTGACGGAGGACGTTCTCCAGCACGATGCGGAGGGTCCGGGGCTGGCGGTCGAGCCGGGCGGCGTCGACGCCCTTCAGCCGGTCCAGCCGGTACACCGTCGCGGGGGCGTCACCGAGTCGGACGACCTCGGCGGTCCCGAGCGGGTCGGTCGGCGGCACGGCGGCTCCAGACGACGGGCGCTCTTGGGCTCTGCGGCCGCTAGAACTCGTGCTGGACCTCGCGGGCGCGGCGTCGCTCGTTGCGGAGGTGGAAGAAGACGCCGACCGCGACCCCGGCGATGAGCAACGCGGCGAGGATGATGTAGCCCTCCTCGGCCGGCAGGCCGAGGAACGACGGCTTCACGTCGATCGTCACGTTGTCGAAGGCGGTCCCCTTGTTCGTGTCGGTGACGGTGATCCCGACCGCGAAGTCGCCGGAGACCTTCGGCGTGCAGGTCAGCGTGTCGCCGCTCGGAGCGGCGCAGCCGGACGGCAGCCCGCTCCAGTCGAACGTGAAGCTGCCGGAGCCGCCGGTGACGACGCCCGTGATCGTGACCTTGTGCCCCTGGAGGAACGACGTGGGGCTGGCGTGCACGACGAGGGTGGGCGCCGAGTCGACCGTGAACGGCGCGCTCGTCGCCGCCGCCGAGGTGACCCCGTCGCCGTCCGTGGCCGCCACCGTCACCGTGTAGGTGCCGGGCAGCAGCGGCACGCAGGCGATCGCCGGCGCGGGACGGACGATGCAGCCGAGGTCGGTCGGCACCGTCCAGGTGTACGAGTAGTGGCCGGTCCCGCCGGAGGCGGTCGTGGCGAAGTCGACCGAGACGCTGACCCCGGCGTCCGCCCCCTTGCTCGGCGTCGTCGGCGCGGTGACCGTCGGATCGACGTAGACCGGGAAGTTGGCGGAGTTGGCGGTGCTCGTGCTCGCGCCGTTGCTGTCGGTCGCGTAGACGCTGACCACGTAGCTCCCCTCCGTCGCGGGGATGCAGACGAGGTCGTCGGTCGTGGAGGCGGTGCAGCCGAGGGCGCTGAGCGTCACCGACGAGCCCCAGGTGAACGTGTAGGTGCCGGTGCCCCCGCTCGCCGTGGTGTGGAAGGTGATCCGCTGTCCGATGTCCGCGCTGGTGTTCTGCGCCGCAGGGACGGTGATCGTCGGCACGGTCGAGACGACGAACTTCGCCGAGGTCTCCGTCGCGGAGACGTCGTCGTTGGCGTCGGTCGCGTAGACGGAGACCGTGTAGGTGCCCGCCGTCTCCGGCACGCAGACGAGCGTCGCCGTCTGGGTCGTCCCGCAGCCGAGGGCGGCCGGGGCGCTCCAGGTGAACAGGACGGTGCCGGTACCGCCGGTCGCCGACGTCATGAACATCACGGTCTGCTCGGCGTCGGCGGCCGGGTGGTTCGGGTTCGGGACGGCGACCGTCAGCGCTCCGGCGACGTTCACCGTCGGCGAAGGGCCCGCGGAGGCCGAGACGAGGTTCGAGTCGGTGACCGTGACGCTCACCGAGTAGCTGCCGGCCGTGGTCGGGTGGCAGACGACGCTCGCGGTGGTCGACGCCGAGCAGTTGAGCGCCGGCGCCGAGCTCGTCCAGACGTAAGTGTAGCCCCCCGAGCCGCCGCTCGGGGTGGCGGAGAACGTCACCGTCTGGCCCACGTCCAGGCTGCCGACGCTCGCGGTCGGGGTCCCGACGCCCGGGTCGGAGAAGACCGTGAAGCCGAGCGTCGTGCCGCCGCCGGCCGCGACGCCGAGCGCGTCGGTCCAGGCGTAGGAGACCGACAGCGTCCCCTCGGAGAGGGCGGTGCAGTTCAGCTGCGGGCCGTCCGTGGCGGTGCAGCCGAGCCCGCTGCCGAAGCTCCAGGCGTAGCTGCCGCCGCCGGCGCCGCCGGAGACCTGCGCGGTGAAGTTGACGAGCTGTCCGATGTCCGCGGAGGGCCGGGTCGGCTTGGCGGGCGACTGCTGCGGGAGCGGGTAGACGGTGAAGGTCAGCACCGGGCTCGAGACCTCGAAGCCGTCGCTGT
>JASHTI010000088.1 GCA_030040625.1 Thermoplasmata archaeon | reverse complement strand
GTCCGTTTCACGCCGGCCAGGAGCTCGGTGAGCTCCGTCACGTTCAGGGCGGGCAGCATCCACTCGAGAAGCGCCATGAGCCGGTCCGGCGGAAACGTCGCGATGATCCCGCCCTGCATCGCCAGCTGTTCCTGATCCGTGAACTGCTCCCGCATCAGTGGGACGAGTTCGGTCTCCTCACGATTCATGTGGACGATGTAGGCCCCGAACAGCTCGTTGGCTCGCTGGTTGACCCGCACCCCCGCCGCGATCCTCTCCTCGGGAGTGGGCAGGTCGAGAACCTCGCGAGCGCTCTTTCCGATCTCGAGCTCACGCCGGGTAAGGTCGTGGTGCTCCTGGACGAGTTCCGTGGCCAGGGCCTTCGCCGTCCCAGCCGTGGGTGGGAAGATGACCGACTCTTCGGTGTTCGCGTGATGCGCGAGCGCGCAGAGGATGCATCCGGCCGAGCGTGCCGCCTCGAAGCTGATCTCCAGGTCGACCGCGAGCCTCCGTGTCGCCTCGGTGTCCGCGAAATCGTTGGTCTGCAGTCGCGTCGAGAGGCCGTACAGCATCGCGCGCAGGCCCTTGTGCACCGGGGTGAAGAGGTCTATCTTTCCAGGCACACTCGGCTCCGTCGGCACCTCACCCTCCCGGCTGGCCGGCACATAGGCTCTGCTAGTCCAGTCGGGCGAACGGGACCGCCGACTCTTATACCACCGGGGCCGGAGCTTAAGGGCCGGCTCGCGCTTCGATTCCCGACGGTCGATGCCTCGCAAGCTGGCTGAGTCGCCGGGCGTCGCTCCGCCGGTTTACTTCTTCGCCACCACCATCATGGTCTCCGATCGGAAGCGATCGGTCGATTGGTACACCCGGAACCTCGGGTTCGAGGTGATCCAGGACCTGGGTCACTGGGTGACCGTGGGCCACAAGGGCGTCAACGGCCTGCTCCACCTCTGTCAGGGGTCGGAGATCGGAGAGGAGCTCAGTCCCGGGAATCAGGGCATCACCTTCCACGTTCGCGGTGATTTCGAGAAGGAGTGCGCGAAGCTCGCCCGGAACGGCGTGAAGTTTGATGCCCCGGTGACCCGGAGGCCCTGGGGGCTGTATGCCCGCATCTCTGACCCGGACGGGAACGTCATCTCGCTGAATCCCGAGGACTGATCCTCCGACGGAGCCGAGCTCGACGGCTCTCGGGCGGTAGCTCAGTCGCGGACCCGGGACCCGTGGCGGCGTCCCGGCGAGAGGGTCGCTGGAGGGCCACCGCTGTCGGACGCGAGCGGAGCGCTCGGGGGATCGATCGGTGCGCTCGGAGCCATGGCCATGCTGTGCCGACGGCTGTACGGGTCGCCCGACGCGCGGCTTCTCACGCTCCCCGCGTGCGCTGAGGGAAGCGGCGCCCCCGCTCCTCCTGGATCCACCGCAAGAACCGTTCGCGGGGAAAGTAGCCCCCGGCCGGGATCATCGGGTCGGCGCCGGTCACGCCGGGAAGCGAGCGCAGACGCAGCTCCATCTCGCGCGCCGCGTAGTAGTTGTCGGCGCTCCCGAGCAGGTAGACCCCCCGGGGGCTCTGGGTCCAGTGCGGCCGGTCCCAGAGACGAGGCAGCTCCAGGTTACGCTCGTCGAATCGGTCGTCGACCTTGAGCCAGACGCCGTAGGTGGCGAGCCCCGCCTCGCGCTCCAAGTTCAGCAGCATCACGCAGCGAAGCGCCCCGGTGCGCTCCAGCTCGGCCTGGTGGAGGCGGGCGGTCCGTGCCGAGACCTGGGCCACCTGCGCCTTGGCCCGATACGTCCCCCGCGGATCGCCCACCACGGCCTCCAAGACCCTCCAGTCGGCACGGGAGAGCGCGTCGGGGTCGACCGAAGCGGTCGCCGGGTGCTCCTCGGGAGCGTCCCCGATCGGCGTCCCCAGGAGCCGGGCGAGCCGAGGATCCTCCCGTCTTCCTCGGCTCTCGACGAACCGGACGGCTACATGGAGCGCCGGGCGGAAGGAGAGCACGTAGGCGAGGTCCTCGACCCCGGCGAGACGGGTGCGATCGAGCCCCCCATCTCGGTTCGCCGCGAACCGTGACGTCACGGCGCGCCTTCCAAGCAGCTCGGGGGCCGGGTGGATGCCGTACTCCGCCAGGACTCCCGCCGCCTCCAGCCGCTGGCGTCGGGCTCGGACGGCCTTTCCGGTCAGGCCGACGATACGGCCGATCGCCTCGTCCGAGCTGAGGGCGTCCGTGACGAGGTGGGAGAAGATCCCGAGGTCCGTCCGATCCATCTGGCGCGAGAGCCGGGGGGCCGATTTTAGGAGTGGGACTTCCCGACGGTTTATCCGCTCGGAGCCAGCTGGGTTCGCCACCGGGGCGGATCGCGAGGATGTCGAAAGGCACGGGGGTCGCCGGTCCACTCGACTTCGCCGAGCCCCAGGTGAACCTCTACGCAGGGGACCTCGAGGCGTCGCTTCGGTTCTACCGCGACCTGCTGGGATTCCGGGAGACGTTCCGGTTCCCGCGCGGGGGTCCCGCGGAGCACGTCGAGCTCACGCTCGGACCGCTCGTACTCGGCTTGGTCACCTTCGAGGCGCTGCGGCGGCACCACGGCATCCGCACCGACCGCGGGCCGGCGCGTTCGGAACTCGACCTCCGGACCGAGGACGTGGACGGCGCGTACGGCTGGGCGGTCGCCCACGGCGCGCGCTCGCTGCGGGCCCCGTACGACTTTCTCGGCTACGTGCACGCCGCGAACATCGCGGACCCGGACGGGAACCTCGTCACCTTCTACGCTCGCCTACCGCTGACGGCGAAGGCCGAGCCCGATAAGCTGCCGGCGTTCCGCGGACATCTCTACAACATCTACACCGATCACCTCGGAGAGTCGCTTCGGTTCTACGGGGAGCTCCTCGGGTTCCGGGAGACGTTCCGCGTCCCGCGGGACGGCGTGCCGGAGCACGTGGAGCTGGAGCTGGGCCGGCTGAACCTCGGTATCTCGACGACGGAGGCGCTCCGGCGCAACCATGGACTATCCGCCGGCGGTGGGCCGCCCCGAGGGGAGGTGGTCCTCTGGACCGCGGACGTCGACCTCGCCTACGCCTCCCTGCGATCCAACGGCGCCACGTCGCTGAGTCCTCCGCACGACTTCGCCGGTGGGGCGCTCCGCGCCGCCTGGGTCGGCGACCCCGACGGCAACCCCGTCCAGCTCGTGCACCGGCGCAGATCCGGCTAGTTCACGACCGGGGCCACGGAGTCCGGCCGCGCGACCGCCGCGAACCCTCCTCGATGCGCGCCATCGGTTGCGACGGGCAGCCTCGGCGCGGGCGTACGGCGCCCTCCCGGGCGCGGCTTAAGCCGCGCACGCGATGGCCTCGGGGACGGTGCGGGGCGCGGCGATGAAGGCGGAGATGAGTGTCATGCTGAATGTGAAGGACGTCGAACGGTCCCTCCGGTTCTACAAGGCCCTCGGTTTCGACGCCCGATGGAAGTGGGAGGGGGACGACGAGCGGCTGAGCTACGCCGGGGTCGGGATCGGGGATGCCGTGATCGCCCTGGGCCGCATCCCTACCGGTCGGCGCGGGTTCGATCGGGATTACGCGAAATGGGTGAGCACCCCGCTGGGCGCCGGGGTGATCGTCACGGTGGAGCTCAAGCCGGTCGAGAAGATCTACCGGAAGGCGAAGAAGGCGAAGGCCCCCATCGAGTCGCCGCTCTCCAAGCGCCCCTACGGCACCGCCTTCATGGTCACGGACCCGGACGGCTACGTCGTCCGGTTCCTGCGACCCAAGGGAGAGTTCGCGTAGGCCGGGCTCACCCGACCCGACGCTCACCTCCGGTGACTGCCGGAGGACAGCCGCTACCGTGCGTCCGGGGTATGCCCCGCGACCCGCTACGAGAGCCCATGACGGGGCCCGAGAGCGTCCTCGTGAGCGAAACGAGCGGGTTGGCGGCGAAGAGATGGCTGATGGACCTACAGCGCTACTCGAACGCGGAAGGAGTGGGCATGGACCGGCTGCTTCGACCTCGCAGTGGGGCGCTTGACGAGTCCTCGCACTCGCGTAGGACGCGCCCGGAGGGCGACGTCGGCCGAGCGGGCTCGACCCTCGCCGCTAGGTAGGCGGTGCGACGGCACCCGGCCGGTCGACTCGGCGCCTCCGAGGGGCCCGAGTCCCCAAGGTCCCTCGTCCTTACTCCACACCCAGTCGTCGCACCAGCTCCGGGAACCGAGGATCCGCCCGAAGCCGGTCGAACCTCGGCTCGACCTTGATCCAGGCGAGCCAAGCCGATCGCTCGCGGGCCGCTCGGTTCAGCCAGACGAACGCCTGATCGAGGTCCCCGAGGCCGGAGTGGATGAGCCCGATCCAGTACGACGGCACGTACCGCGACCGGCCCCGCACGTTCAACCGACGCAGGATCCGGCGGGCGGCCCCGACCTGGCCCGCGGATGCGTAGGCGTGGGCGAGCACCGAGAGGCTCATCGTGCTCTGCTTCGACAGCCGGACCGCCGTCTTCACCTCACGGATCGCCGCGCCGAAGTCACCCGTCTCCAAGTAGGGTCGGCCGAACCAGAGGTGCGCCAGGCCGAAGCTCGGATCGAGCGTGAGAGCCCGGCGGTACTGGACGATCGCCTCCTCGTAGCGACGGGCGAGGTAGAGCACATGGCCGAGGGCCGTGTTGATCGCCAGGGAAAGCGGGTCCAGCTCGAGGGCGCGGCGGATCTCCGCCTCCGCTTCGACGAACCGGCCCCGGGCCTTCAACAGGTCCGAGTAGAACTGGTGCGCGCTCGGGTAGCTGGGGTTCCTCGCGATCGCCTCCCGGAAGCTCCGCTCGGCCTCCGACCAGCGGCGGTCGTAGAGGAAGCGCACGAAGCCGAGCGAGGCGTGCGCCTCCGCCAACCCGGGGTCGAGCGCGATCGCACGGCTCGCCGCCGCCCGCGCCTTCGGGAACGCCTCGGAGGGCCGGACGAACTCCAGCCAGGCGAGGTTGCTGTAGGCGTCCGCGACGCCGGCGTAACCCGCCGCCATGCGCGGGTCCCGACGGAGGGCCTGGCGGAACGCGAGGAGCGACTGCCGCAACGATGCCTCCTGCCGCTGGTTCTGCAGGTAGCGCCCGCGAAGCAGCATCGTGTGCGCCGCGGCGTCCGGGGTCGGGGGCCGCTGGAGCGAGCTCCGCTCCCGGCCGAGGAGCTCGACCTCGAGCGCCTTCGCCACCCGCTGCGAGATCTCGGACTGGAGCGCGAAGAGGTCCTGGTCCTCGCGGTCGTACTCCGCCGACCAGAGCGCCTCGGCGCTGGACGGGTCCAGCAGCCGCGCATTGAGGCGGACCCGGCTCCCGGATTTCCGGATGCTCCCCTCGACCACCGCCGTGGCACCCAGCTCCCGGGCGATCTCCGCGGGGCCCGGGATTCCGCTCTTGAATCGCATCACCGACGAGCGGCCGATGACGCGAAGTCCGGCGATCCGGGAGAGCACTTGGATGAGCTCCTCGGTGACCCCGTCGACGAAGTATTCCTCGTCGGCCCGACCGCTCAGGTTCACCAGCGGAAGGACCGCGACCCGGGGAGGGCCCGCCGCCCGGGGAACGGGCGGGGCGGCGCGCGTCTCCCACGAGACTCCATACAGCGGGATCTCGGCCCCGATGTTCTTGAGCGTGGGCGTCCCGATCGGCGAGAAGACGAGCTCCGTCTTGTTCCGCACCTGGTCGAGGACCTGCTGGGAGATGCAGATGCCCCCCGGCGAAGCGAGCGGCTCGATCCGGGAGACGATGTTCACCGCATCGCCGAGAAGGTCGCCTCCCTGGCGCACGACGTCCCCCAGGTGCACGCCGACCCGGATCCGCAGCGGCTCGTCGGTCCCCTCGGGGAAACGCCCGGCGATCGCGCGCTGGATCTCTACCGCCGCCGTCACCGCGGCCAGCGCGCTGGGGAACTCCACGAGAAGACCGTCTCCGAGGCCCTTGACGATGCGGCCCTCGGAGCGGGCCAGGATCGGACGGACGAGCCCATCGAGCTCCCGGAGCAGGACCAGGGCGACGTGCTCGTTCCGGTGGGCCCGGGCGGAGAACCCCACCACGTCCGTGAGCATCAGGGCCGTCAGACGCCGC
>JASHTI010000087.1 GCA_030040625.1 Thermoplasmata archaeon | reverse complement strand
CGACCTGGGGGCCGCGCCGTCGTCACCGGCGGGCGCCACCCCGGCCGGCCCGCGCGCGGCACCGGCCGACGCCGCGCCGATGCGCGCGGCACCGCCGGGTGCGCCGGCGGCCCCCGCCGGCGAGATCGCCGAGCGGGTACCGATCCGAGGGATCCGTCGGGTGATCGCCGAGCACATGACGGAGGCGACGCACCGGGCCGCGACGTTCACCTACGTGGAGGAGGTCGACGCGACGGAGCTGGTCCGCCTCCGGGAGAACCTCGCCCGGCACGTCGAGACGAACGGGGTCCGCCTGACCTACCTGCCGTTCATCGTGAAGGGGGTCGTCACCGGGCTCAAGGCGCACCCGCGGCTGAACGCCACGATGGACGACGCCCAGAACGAGCTGGTCGTTCGGTCGGCCTACCACATCGGGATCGCCACGGCCGCGCCGGACGGCCTCCTCGTGCCCGTGCTTCGGAACGCGGACCGGAAGTCGATCAGCCAGCTCGCCCGGGAGATCCAGGAGCTTTCGGAGCGGGGTCGCGCCGGCAAGCTCGAACGCGGCGAGCTCTCGGGCAGCACCTTCACGATCACGAGCCTCGGGGCGCTCGGCGGTGTCCTCGCGACGCCGATCCTGAACTACCCGGAGGTCGCCATCCTCGGCGTGCACAAGATGCGGCGACGCCCGATCTACCGCTCGGACGGTACGATCGCGCCCGCGGATCTGATGAACCTCTCGGTCTCGATCGACCATCGGGTGCTCGACGGCTATCAGGCGGCGGAGTTCCTCTCGACCGTGCGCGGCTACCTCGAGGACCCGCACCGGCTCTTCGCCGAGCTCGTCTGAGCGCCGGGCGCGGGCGAGCGCGTCCACGCTCCCGGCGGCCGGCACCCTTTAATTCCGGCCCCGGCTCCGCCGCCCGCATGGCCGTGGGGGGCCCCGGGCGGCGCGCCGGTCCGTCGATCGCCGTCGCGGTGGTCGCCCTGGCCGTACTGCTCGCGACGCCGACGGCGCTCCCGTCGCTCGCCCGGCTTGCGCCGGCGGTACGACCCGAGCCCGGGGGAGCGGCCCGGCTCGGCCCCGCGGTCGCCGCCGCGCCCAATCCGTACCGCAGCGACATGACCGCCACCCTCGCGCTCGGCCAGCCGCAGCTGAACAGCTCCTCGAGCGGCTACGCGAGCAGCTCCCTCCGTTACCCCGGGGGGATCACCTTCGATGCGGCCGGGGACCTTTGGGTCGCCGACACGGAGAACAATCGCGTCCTGGAGTACGCGCCGCCGTTCGCGACGGGGATGAACGCGTCGTTGGCGCTCGGCCAGGGGACGCTGAGCGGCGATCGGAGTAACACGACGCAGAGCGGGTTCTTCGCGCCGGAGGCGGTCGCCTTCGACGCGGCCGGGGACCTCTGGGTCGCCGACACGGGCAACGACCGGGTCCTCGAGTTCGTCCCGCCGTTCCACACCGGGATGGACGCGAGCCTCGTGCTCGGGCAGTCCAGCTACACGACGCGGGCGCCGGGGACGACCGCCGTGAACCTCTCGGGTCCGAGCGGCCTCGCCTTCGACAGCGACGGGGACCTGTTCGTCGCGGACACCGACAACAACCGGGTGCTCGAGTTCGTTCCGCCGTTCCAGAGCGGGATGGCCGCCTCGGTCGTGCTCGGCCAGACGCTGTTCACGACCTCGGAGAAGAACCTCACGCAGACGAACCTCTCGCACCCCGTCGGGCTGCTCGCGGACGACGCCGCCGGACTCCTCTGGGTCGCCGACGAGGAGAACGGCCGGGTCGTCGGCTTCTCCCCGCCGTTCTCGGACGGGATGCCGGCCTCGGCGCTGCTCGGCGAGCCGAACTTCACGAACGACTCGGAGCCGGTGCCGTTCGGGCTGTTCTCCCCGACCGGCGTCAGCCTCGATCCCCGGGGCAACCTCTGGGTCACGGACAACGGCCCGACGAATCGGGTCTCCGAGTACCCGCCGGCGCTGATCGCCAAGGGGATCCCGTCCGTGGAGGAGGGACAGGAGGGTTTCAACGGCACCGTCGCGCAGTCGGGTCCCTCGCGGTTCGACCACGCCTTCGACGCCGCCTTCGACGCGTCGGACGACCTGTGGGTCTCCGACCGTTCCAACAACCGGATCCTGGAGTTCACCCCCCTCCGCTCCCCGGTCATCTTCACCGAGACCGGCCTGGCGAACGGCACGCCCTGGACCGTCACGTTCGACAACGCGACGGAGGTCTCGACCTCGAACGTCCTTACGTTCGAGGCGATCAACGGCAGCTACACGTTCGCGGTGCCGTCCGTCAGCGGCTACCTCGAGTCGCCGGGCTCGGGGAGCCTGCGGGAGGCCGGCGTCGGTCAGGCGGTCCCGATCGCCTTCACCGGCACCATCGGCGGCCTGCCGCCGACAACGTTCTGGGAGCTGATCGTCGGCCTCCTGATACTCCTGGTGATCGTCGTGGGCGCCGGGGTGCTCCTCGCTCGACGCCGCGGGCCGCCACGGCCCCCCGCCGCCCCGACGACTCCCGCGACTCCAGCGCCCCCCGCGGGATCCGGCCTGCCGGCCGGCGCCAGCCCCCCGCCCGGCTCCACTCCGCCGCCGTAATCCGGCTCCGCGCCGGGAGAGCTCATCAGGGCGGGCCGCTCCAAGACGACGATGGCGGCCGCGGCGCCCATCGTTCCGCTCCCGTACACCCCGGCCCAGGTGCGCGAGCGCCTCGGGGACGACTGGGAGGCGAGCCTCGCCACGGCGTACCGCTGGATGACCCTGGCCCGGACCCTCGACAGCCGGATGCTCGCCCTCCAACGGCAGGGCCGCGTCGGCTTCTACGGTCCCGCCACCGGCCAGGAGGCCGTCAACGTCGCGGCCGGGATGCTCAGCCGGCCGGAGGACTGGGTGCTTCCCGGGCTCCGTGAGCAGCTCGTCGCGCTCGTCCGCGGGCACGCTCTCGGGACGTACGTGCACCACCTGTTCGCGGACGCGCGGGACCCGGCAGAGGGTCGCAACATGCCCTGCCACCCGACCGCTCGGGAGGTCCACTACGTCTCGATGTCCTCGGTGATCGGTACGCAGATCTCGCACGCCGTCGGGGTCGCCTACGGGATGCGGCGCCGGCGCTCCCCGGGAGTCGCCCTCGCGTTCTTCGGCGACGGCGCGACGAGCGCGAACGACTTCCACGCGGGCCTGAACTTCGCCGCCGTCTACGGGCTGCCGGTGCTCTTCGTCTGCACGAACAATCAGTGGGCGATCAGCGTGCCGGTCGAGCGCCAGACCGCGGCCCGGAGCCTCGCGGCGAAGGCCGCGGCGTACGGACTCGAGGGCCGCCGGGTCGACGGGACGGACCTCATCGCCTGCTGGGGTGCCCTCGCCGGGGCGCTCGACCGCATCCGCGGCGGCGCCCCGCCGGAGCTGCTGGAGTTCGTTCTCTACCGCCTGACCCCCCACTCCAGCTCGGACGACCCGAGCCGCTACCAGCCGGCCGGCTGGGCCCAACGGGCGCAAGCCAGTGACCCGTACCGTCGCCTGGAGCACTGGCTGACCGAGCACGGGCTGCTCGATGCGGAGCGTCGGACCCAGGTGACCGACGCCGCCGAGGGGGCGGTCCGGTCGGCCGTCGCCGCCGCCGAGGCGACTCCCCCGCCGGAGGCGCGGACGCTGACCGAGGACGTTTTGGCCCCGGTCGGGTCCGGGGCCGCGTCCAGGTGATCTCCGGTGGCTGGCACGTACGCGCGCAGCGCCGAGCTCGCCGTCCTCGGCGGGGGCCCGGCCGGCTACGCCGCGGCGATCCGGGCCGGCCAGCTCGGCAAGAAGGTCGTCCTGATCGAGCGGTCCGAGCTCGGGGGGGAGTGCCTGAACCGCGGCTGCATCCCGTCCAAGGCGCTGATCCACGCCGCAGGCCTCCTGCACGCCCTCCGCACCGAGGGACCCGAGATCGGGGTGCAGGCTCCCGGCGCGACGCTCGACCTCGCGACGACGATCCGCTGGAAGGACGCGGTCGTGCAGAAGGAGCGCAACGGCGTCGCGACGTTGCTCAAGTCGGTCGGGGCGACGGTGCTCCGGGGCGAGGGGAAGTTCACCGGCCCCCGGTCGATCGATTTTCAGGCGCCGGACGGCGGGCACGAGCGGATCGACTTCCAGGCCGCGCTGATCGCGACGGGGGCGGTCCCGGTGGTCCTGCCCGGCTTCGAGACGGACGGAGACCGCGTCGTCAACGCCTGGGAGCTCCTCGCCCAGACGACCGTTCCCCGGTCCCTGCTGGTCCTTGGCGGCGGGGTCAGCGGCTGCGAGCTCGGCGAGTTCCTGGCGAAGGCCGGCGCGAAGGTGACGATCGTCGAGCTGATGCCGCAGATCCTTCCCGGCTTGGAGCCGGATCTCGCCCGGGAGCTCACGGCGTCGCTCGGGCGCCTCGGGGTCGAGGTGCGGACCGGCACGCGCGCCCAGTCGCTCGTCCGGGGCCCCAACGGTCTCGCGCTGGAGGTCGAGGGTCCGGGCGGCCGGGAGCGGCTCGAAGCCGAGCGTCTCTTCGTCACCGTCGGGAAGCGACCGGCCTCCCGCGACCTCGGCCTCGAGGAGGCGGGGGTCGCCGTCGACCCGAAGAGCGGCTTCATTGGGGTCGACGCGCAGATGCGGACGAACGTCCCCACGATCTACGCGGCGGGGGACGTCGTCCGGCCCCCGATGCTCGCCCACAAGTCCTACCGGGAGGGGATCGTCGCGGCCGAGGCGATCTGCGGGCGACCGACGCGCTTTGACTTCCGTGTCGTTCCGTCGGTCGTCTTCACCGACCCGGAGATCGCGAGCGTCGGCCTCTCGCGCGCCGACGCCGAGAAGGCCGGCCACGCCCCCCGCGAGGCGCGGTTCCCGTACGCGGCGCTCGGGCGCGCCCACGCGAGCCACGCGACGGGCGGCTGGCTGAAGATCGTGGGCGACGACCGGAGCGGTCAGCTGCTCGGCGTGCACGCGGTCGGGGCCTCGGCCGGGGAGTACGCGGCCGAGGCGGCCCTGGCCCTGGAGATGGGCGCGATGGTCCGGGACGTCGCCATGACGATCCACCCGCACCCGACGTTCAGCGAGGCGCTCTGCGAGGCCGCGCTGCTCTGGCTCGACGAGCCGCTCCACGTCGCCCGGAGGCCGAGCTCTGCCGGCGGTCACTGACTGGGGCCGGCGGGCCTACGACGATAGCCTGCGGGCGATGCGGTCCCTCGTCCAGGAGCGACGGCGGGGCGCCATCGAGGACACCCTGATCCTCGTCGAGCACCCCGCGATCGTGACGATCGGGGTGGAGGGCGATGACGGCTCGGCGGCCGGCGCCGGCCTGCCGGTCGTGGCCGTCGAGCGCGGCGGGCACGCGACGTACCACGGGCCGGGGCAGCTCGTCGGCTACCCGATCGTCGACCTCGAGCCGCGGGGCCGGGATGTCCGGCGCTTCGTCCGGGACGTGGAGTCGGTCGTCGCTCGTGCGATCGCCCCCCTCGGGGTGACCGGCGCCCACCTCGCGGGCCAGCCGGGGCTGTGGATCGACGGCCGCCGAAAGATCGCCTCGATCGGCATCGCCGTCGACCACTGGGTGACGTTCCACGGCTTCGCGCTGAACGTCGATGTCGACCTGACGGCGTTCGAACGGATCCGACCGTGCGGAATGGACGGTCGCGTGATGACCTCGCTCGCGCGCGAGCTCGGGCGTCCGGTCGGCCTCGACGAGCTCCGACCCGGGATCCGGGCCGCCTGGGCGGCGGTCTTCGGAGGGTCGGCGCCCGACGGGCCCGACCGTCGCGTCGCGCGGCCCGAGCTACTCGCCGGATGACGAAGTCGCCGGCCGAACGGCCGCTCCTCCTCGCGGTCGGCGGCTTTGAGGGCCTGGTCGGCCGCGCCCTGCTCCGGGAGTTCCACGCCGACCATCGGTTGCGTTCGGTCCACCGTCGGCCCTCGCCCGCGGAGGTTGCCGCGGGGGTCGAGGTCCGAGCCGCCGACGCCGCGCGCATCGCCGACTGGGGTCCCTTCCTGGAGGGCGTCGACACCGTGGTCAACGTCGCCTGGTACCGTCAGGCGCGACGCGCGCGGTTCGTCGCGCTCGCCGACGGGCTGCTCCGGCTGGTCCAGGACGCGGAACGGCTCGGCGTGCGTCGCTTCGTCCACCTCAGCGTGCCCGACGCGCCCCCCGGACTGGAGGCCGGTCTCCCGTACCTGACCGAGAAACGCCGCGTCGATCGCGCCGTCGCGGCGAGCCGTCTCTCGTACGCCATCGTCCGGCCGACGATGCTCTTCGGGGAGGGAGATCGACTGCTCACCGTGATGAGCCGCATCGTGCGGCGCTACCACCGGTTCCCGATGTTCGGCGACGGCGGCTACCATGTCAGCCCGCTGGCCGTCGAGGACCTGGCCCGCATCGTCCGGCGCGAGGCGGAGCTCGGACCGCGGGCGACCGTCCCCGCCGGCGGGCCGGAGCGGTGGGTCTACCGCGACCTCACGGACGCGCTGTTCCGAGCGGCCGGCCTTCCTCCCCGGTATGTTCATCTGAGCGGCCGGGGCGCGGTGCGGCTCGCCCACCTCCTCGAGGCCCTCGGGTCGTCGCTGCTGTACGCCTACGAGGTCGAGTGGTTGCTGTCGGATCGGCTGGGGCTCGCGCCGTACGCGGGCCTCGCTCGCCCGCTCGAGCCGGTCGGGCCGTTCCTGGCCCGCGCCTAGAGAGCGGGTGCGTTTCGCCCCCCGCTCGCGCGTCGTGGAAGCGTCGGGCGCGCGCCGTCCGTACAAACCGAAGGTTTTTGCTCAGGAGGCCGAACGGTCGGACCATGGAATCGACCTCGAGTAGCCCAGCGCCGACCCCGCCGACGGCTCCGACGCCGCTGCCGCCGCGACCTTCCCGAGGGGGAGGGGGCGGCCTGGCGACGACGCTCGCCGCCGTAGCCCTGGCGATCGCCATCGTGGCCCTCGCACTGAACTTCGTCGTACCCGGGCCCACCGGCGCCGCCGGCACTTCGGCCCCGCAGGGGACCGGGGTCTACTGGGCCGCGGTCAACGACAGCGGCCCCATCGTACGGGGCAGCGGAGTGGCCGGGGCCGTCAAGCTCCCGGACGGCAACAGCTTCGCCGTGCTCTTCACGCAGAACGTCTCGCACTGCGGCATCGCCGCGACGATCGCCAACAACGTGCCCTACGCCCAGCCTCCGCCCTCCCTCGTCACGGTCGGAACTCTGGCGAAGGACCCGGACGCCGTGCTCGTCTCGACCTGGGGACTACCCTACGCGTTCGCGGAGAACTATTCGTTCAACGTCGGCGCGTTCTGCAGCGGCTACTCCTGGGCGGCGGTCGCCGCGACGGGCGCCGTGAACGAGTCGTCGGGCGTCAGCTCCGCCTCCCTCGGCGCCACCGGCAACTACACCGTCAAGTTCTCCAGCGACGTCGCGAGCTGCGCCTTCCTCGCGACGATCGGGACCAACACCCCCGGGGCCCCGCCGTCCGGCTCGGCCGCGGCGGCCGGGATCCAAGGCGAGTCCAACGAGGCCTCGGTGACGACCTACAACGGCACCGGCGTGCCGACGGACGAGCCGTTCTACCTTACGGCGGTCTGCCACGGGCAGTATGACGTCGTCAGCGTCGCCGGCGCGCAGATCGTCGGAACCGGCAACGGGAGCCTCCCCGAGGGCCTGGGGGGCTTCCAGTCGAACTTCACGACGGCCGTCTGGGACTGCGCCTTCTTCGCGACCCTCGGCCACCCGGAGTCTTCGGGGAACGCAGCCGTGAACGCCATCGCGCTCACGGGCCGCAACTCGGACCCGTACGCCCTCTGGATCGATGAAGACAACCCCGCCGGGGACCCCGCGGGGTCCGCGTACCAGAGCGCCGCGTTCTGCTAAGACAAAGAGCCGATCGGGGCGGACCGTCTCGGTCCGCCCCCCGCCGGCCCCTGCGGGGGCCGGCGACCCAACGCCGTGAGCCGGGTCTCCTGACCCGAGCGGCGAGCTTCGCTCGGAGCGTCTCAGTCGTCGCGGACGGCGTATCCGCCGGAGACGGCCGGATCGACGATCGGAACGCGCGCGTAGCGCGCGAGCGCGCAGCCGTCCCGGGACGCGGGGCGGTCCGGTATCGGCTGAGGGCAGTGGGCGAACCGCAGGACGACCCGGAACTTCTCGGGTCCGAGCGGGGCGACCGGGGGGTGCGCCTCGACCGCGGTGCCGGCGGGCGGGCTCGTGGCGTTCGCCACCTCGACCAGGAACGAGGCGAGGCCGCTCGTCGGCCGACGATCGTCCTCGTCCGGGGCATGGAGCAGAAGGGGCTCGACGAGCACCCCACCACGGTTGAGGGGCGCGGGTCCGATCGGGCCCCGAGCCGCCGGCGTCGGGACTCCGAGCGGGACGGACGCGGGCAGGGCGACCCCGGTGCCCGCGCCCGTGGCGGACCGCAGCAGCCACATCCGGGCCAGTAGCGCGGCCAAGGTGCGTCCGGCATCCCCCGGACCCAACGTCTCCGGCTCGGGGGGGGCTTCCACAACGGGCTCCGCGACCTGGAGGCGCGGCGCCGGCACCACCTCCACCCGGGGCGCCGGTGGAAGCAGCTCCAGCACCGGCGTCGGGGCCGTGAGCGCCAGTTCGTGAGCGCCGAGCAGGGCGGGGGGCCCGATCGTTTCCAGCGCGAGGGGGCCCTCCGGCGCGTGCGACTCCTCCGCGCGGGGCTCCTCCACGGTCAGTTCGATCGTCGGGATCCCCGGAGCGGGTGCCGGGTCGTCGGGCGTCGTCGTGGGCTCGTCGGCGGGAACGGGAGACAGCTCCTGCCAGGCCCCCGTGACCCGGAACTGGCCGCGCGCGATGCTTCGGACCATGGCGGCGTTCCCGGCGCGCGCCGACACACCG
>JASHTI010000086.1 GCA_030040625.1 Thermoplasmata archaeon | reverse complement strand
CGCTCGGCCGGCGGCGGTCGGCGTCGGGCCATCGCGCCGCCGCCCGACTAGCCGGGGGGCGTCTCGGGCCCCTTGTCGAGGACGACCTCGAGGAACTGCTTGAGGTGGGCGATCAGGATCGGGTTGTCGGTGAAGCCGCACGCGTCGAGGCCCGGGGCGGCGAGCAGGGCGTGCTCGCCGTCGGCGAGGACCTCCGTCGCGAGCAGGTTCTCCCGGGCGACCAGCTCGACGCCCTCGGGGAGCTTCTGGAGCGCGGCGGTGACGATCGTCACATGGACGCCGCGCTTGACCGCGCTCTGGAACTTCTTGCCGAGGACGTCCCGGAGCTCGGCGACCTGGGGCGTCGTGAGGATGAACGTCCGGCTCGACTGATCCAGCAGCTCGCCGATCTTCGCCACGACCTTCTCGCGGTCCGAGAGCAGGTAGACGAGCTGCGGCTCGCCGTGCTCCGCGACCGCCCGGTGGAGCTCGGCGAGCTGCTCGAAGACCTCCTGGATCGCGGCCTTGAGCGCCTCCGCGACCTCGAGCGGGGGTCGCGGCCGGAAGAGGATCGGCTTGCCGCCGGTCGGCTGCGCGTAGCCCTTGCCGGCCAGCGACTCGAGGACCTTGTAGGCGCTCGTCCGCGGGATGCCGGCGGCGGTGGCGAGCCCGGCGGCGTCGCCGACCCCGCGGGCGACCAGCGCGATGTACGCGCGGGCCTCGTACTGCGTGAGCCCGACCCGCTCGAGGACCCCGACGGCCCGGCGGAACTCCTCGCTGGCCGGGTTGCCGAGGGCGACGGCGGTCTCCTCGACGCTCGTCACGACCGGGCCGGCCAGCGTTCCCCCGGGCCTTAACGGCTCCCGGGCGCCCTACGGCACCGGGTCGGCGAGCTTGCGCAACGCCGCCTCGCCGAGAAGCGCCTCGACCTCGGGCGCGGTCAGAAGACCGCGCTCGACGATCAGCTCCCGGATCGGCCGGTGGCTGCGCTCCGCCTCGTGGAGCAGCTCGGCGACCTTGAGGTAGCCGAGGCGCGGAGTGAGGACCGTCGCGAGCGCGCTCGAGCCGAGCAGGTACTGCTCGAGCCGGGGTCGGTTCGCCGCGAGCCCGTCCACGCAGCTACGGGCGAAGACCGGCAGGTAGTTCGCCAGGATCTCCGCGGAGAAGAGGAGTTCGAAGGCGGCGAGCGGCATCATCACGTTGATCTCGAGCTGACCGGCCTGGACCGCGTAGGCGGTCGCCGCGTCGGCCCCGAGGACATGGAAGGCGACCATGTCGAGGCACTCGGCGGCCGACGGGTTGACCTTCGCCGGCATGATCGACGAGCCGGGCTGGATCTCAGGGAGCCGGAGCTCGTCCAGCCCGGTCGCCGGACCGCTCGAGAGGAGGCGGAGGTCGTTGGCGACGCGCACCAGCTCGAGCGCCAGCGTCCGCAGCCAGGCGGAGGCGAAACCGAGCGGCCAGCGGCTTTGCATCGTCTCGAACGGGTCGCGGGCGACCGCGAGCGGGAGCCCGGTGAGCCGGGCGTACTCGGCGACGGCGGCGGCGCGGAAGCCGGGGACCGAGTTCACGCCGCTGCCGACGGCGCTGCCGCCGAGCGGCAGCTCCGCCAGCGCGCGCTCCACGGGCGGAAGCGCCTCGACGATATGCTCGAGGCTCGTGGCGTACGCGGCGAGCTCGGCGCCGAGCGTCACCGGCATCGCGTCCTTGAGGTGGGTCCGGCCGCCTTTCGGCAGGGTGGCGAACTCGCGACCCTTCGCCCGCAGGCTGGCGGCGAGGGTGCCGACGGCCCCCTTCACCTCCCCGAGCGCGAGAAGCGCCGCCACCTGGGCCGCCGAGGGGAACGTGTCGTTGGTCGACTGGCCACGGTTGACGTGGTCGTTCGGGCTCAGGGTCTGGTAGTCGCCCCGCGGGCGGCCGAGGATCTCCAGGGCCCGGTTCGTCAGGACCTCGTTGACGTTCATGTGCAGCGACGTCCCCGCCCCGGCCTGGAAGACGTCGACGACGAACTGATCGTCGTAGCGGCCGGCGGCCATCTCCTCCGCGGCCTGGGCGAGCGCGCGACCCAGCCGCTCGTCCAGGCCGCCGCGGGCGATGTTCGCGCGCACGGCCGCGAGCTTGAGCAGGGCGTAGGCGCGGCGCAGGTAGCGCGAGGTCCGCAACCCGCTTACGGGGAAGTTCTCGCGCGCCCGCAGCGACTGGATCCCCCAGAGCGCGTCGGCCGGGACCTCCCGCGAACCGAGCGAGTCGGTCTCCGTGCGCGCGCGGGGCACGCCGGCGAGAGCCGGGGACGCGAGAAAACCTTTGGGTCCGCCGCGGGCCGATCGGCCCGCGGAAACCCTTAGGTCGAGGTCCGGGCTGTCGGAAGCGAGCGCCGATGGTCGACGCCTTCCAGCTCGCCTACGACATCACCTCGGTGAGCGTCTCCACGGCGATACCGGGGGTCGCCTGGGCGCTGCTCTTCGGCCTCGCCTGGCGCTATCCGGCGTTCGCCGAGAGCCTGGGACTGGGCCGGCGCGAGTTCTGGCTCCTGCTGCCGGGCGCGCTCCTCGCCTCGTTCGCGCTGTTCCCGCTCGCCCCGCTGTCCAACGACATCCTCGCGGTGAGTTTCGCCGGCGCCATCTTCCCGCTCGGGGTCGGACTGTTCGCGCTCCGCCGGTTCGCGCCTCCGCTCGGCCGGTCCCTCCCGCGCCTTCTCGCCGCGCTCGGTGCGGAGGTCGTCGTGATGCTCGCCGTCGTGGTCGGCGGGGATCGCGGGGCCCTGAACGCCGCGGCGGGCGCCCTGCACCTGAGCCCCTTCGGGTTGATGCTCTCGCTCGTCACGGGCGTAGCGGTCGTCGCCGTCGCGGCCACCGTCGCGCTCGCGGGCGACCGCGGGCCGGTCGATCGAGGCGTCGCCGCGGCGTTCGGCCTGACGAGCCTGGTACTGGTGCTCACCTACGCCGGCGCCCGGGCGATCCCCGGCGTCGGGATCGCCGAGACGTTCCCGTACTACCTCTTGCCACCGGTCGCGGCGGGCGTCCTCGCCGTCGTCCTCGCGCGACGGATCTTCCCGGGTCAGGAGGGGCTCGCGCTCCCGCTCGCCTTCCTCGCCTCGGGCTGGGGGGTGCTGCTCGGCGCGGACGTGCTCTGGCAGCCGCCACTCTACGGGACCGGCCCGGCGGGAATCTATGCGATCGGTGGCGCGGGCGTGCTCGACCTCGTCTATCTCTCCGGCTTCCTGGGCCTCTTCGGCGCCTGGTGGGCCCACACCCTGCTCGGTCGCGGGGCAACTCCCGCCGGCCCTCCCGTGCCCCGC
>JASHTI010000085.1 GCA_030040625.1 Thermoplasmata archaeon | reverse complement strand
TCGCTTCCGTGGGTAGCTCTAGCGCGTGCCAGATCGCGGCGGTCTGCCGTTCGAGCGCCGCCTCAAGGCGCGGGTGCCGGTGCCCAAGGTTGAGGACGGAAATCCCCGAGACCCAGTCGATGAACCGATTGCCATCCACGTCCTCGATGGTAGCCCCTTGGGCGCAGCGGGGAGCGATCGGGAAGTAGTGCGGGTAGCCGACCGCTTCGGTCTCAAGCCGGCCCTGCTCGGCGAGCAGCTCCCGGGAGCGAGGGCCCGGTGGAGGGACAACGATTCGCGGGGCATCCGGGAAGCTCAGCCACTCCCCACTAGCGGTCATGGGTCCGCTAGCTTCGGAGGCCGAGGGCACCTATGAAGCCTCCAACCGGCCCTCAACGAGGCGCTCGCGTAAGGAAAAACCGAGCCGCGTCCATTAAGCGATACACGCCCTCCACGGGCTCGGGATGGCCGGCGCCGTCGGGACCGACGCGGAGTCCCTTCCCCTGTCGGAGCACGGCCTTTCGCTCCTGGCGCCCGTGGATGAGGTGCGTGCGGTTCGCCGACGGCGGGAGCGGCCCGCCGAGGTCGGGCGGTACCTTCTCCTCGGGCTCGGCGGGCTCGCAGCCGGGACGAGCGCAGTGTTGAGCTGGCAACTGCCCGCCGACCGATTCGTCGCGCTCGCAATCCTAGGGTTCGGCTTGATCCTGGTCGCTCTCGGCGCGACCGTCCATCTGGTGCTCCTGCGGGATCGACAACGCCAGCCGGTGGAGGCGCACGCCTGGGAGGAGGGGATTGAGCTGATCCTCGCCAACGGCGAGGTCCACGGCGCGACCTGGGCGGACCCGAAACTGGCGCTGGACGTTTTCGTCCAGCCGGCCCGGAAGGGTCGTATCGAGGAGCGTCTGCTGGTCTGGGGCATGAGCCGGTCCATTCCGCCGATCGACCTCTCCGAGGCTGGGCTCAGCCGCCTCCTCCAGAACGTCGTCAAGCACGGCCTCTCGCTGGCCGAGTACCGACGGGGACAACGCTCGATCGAGCCTCGCGCCTACGAAATTCGGGGTCGTCCAGCGGACGCCGCCTTCGTCACGGGCGTCGCGCCGCCCGAGGCAGTTTGAACGGTCCCGTGAGTACCCGACCCCCCGGCTCTGAGCCTCGAAAGGGGATCGTCGACGCACATGTCCACCTGAGCCGCTGGTGGCCGGAAGTAACCCGGACTGCCTACCGGCCTGACCTCGACTACTCTGTGCCCGGCCTCCTGCGCGAGATGGATGCCGCGGGGATCTCCCAGGCGCTGGTGATTCAGCTGTTCTTCGCTCCCTCAGAGGCGGCGGCCCTTCGGGAGGGGCGTGACGTCCACGCAGAGAGCGCCGGACGGCTGCTGCCAATCGGAACCATCGATCCGACCCGGGGGGACGGGGACTTCGCTGAGGCTCTGGGTCTGCTCGAGCGGGAGCCCGGCCTTCACGGGATCAAGCTCTACCCGGGCTACCGAAGTTTCTACCCATCGGACCGTCGCCTGGACCCGGTCTACGAGCTCGCCCAGCGGCGCAGGGTGCCCGTACTCGTGCATCAGGGAGACACCCTCGACGGACTCGGCCTCCTGAAGTTCGCGCGGCCGATCGAGCTCGATGAAGTGGCGGGCCGATTCCGGCAGGTTCGCTTTGTGCTCTGCCACCTAGGGAATCCTTGGATCGATGAAGCCGTCGAGGTCGTCTACAAGAATCCAAACGTCTACGCCGACACGTCGGGGCTCTTGGGCGCGCCTGCGTCGCCGTACTACGACCGGGCATTCTCGAACGCCCGCGCGCAGGTCGAGCAGGCGATCGTCACCTCGGCTCTCCCCGAGAGATTCTTGTTCGGATCAGACTGGCCGCTGGGGGCCCTTGGGCCGGCGGTGAGCCTCGTTAAGGAGTTGGGGATTGAAGCCAAGGATCGACGAGCGATTCTGGAAGAGAACTCCCGAGCGCTGTTCCGGCTAGATGAGTGACGGCGTCCTTCGGGCGGACACACCGAGCTCCGACCGATCCCCGCCGACGATCCCCAAGCCAGGGCGGTAGTTGATCCGAAAGCGGTGGTCGATCGCGCGGGTCCCTCCCGCGGACCGCTCGGAATCTTCGTACCACCTCATAGAGAACGGTAGGATTCGCTGAGACCGCCACGCTTGATATCCCGGTCACGTTCGTTCCGGCGATGAGGGCGGCCCCGGGCAACGTGCCCAGCTCTGAGCCGGGAGCCGATGAGCCGAGTGCCCGCGCACGCGACCCTCCGGCCAGTGACTCCTCGGCGCCCTCTGCCCGCCGGAATTCACGAAGCGCGAGCTCCGCCGCTCCCCGTCCGGGGGCCCGGGGGTCCCGTCGTGCGCACTTGGCGACGCTGAGCGTTGTGCTGGTTGCCGCAGGCATCGTCGCCGCGTACTTTCTGATCGGGGGACTCGGCACTCGCTCAGGTGCCACGCCGAATGTCCTGATCCCAAAGGGCACCTACTACTCGATTCCCGGCGGCCAATTCAGCTACGTATCGTTCAAAGCTGATTCGGGCGGGAACGTGGTCGGCGAGATGTGGAATACCTGGGGGATCAACGTGTACGTGATGACGCCGGCAGAGGACTTCCACCTCGCCGAAACCGGCATGGTCAGTGGCTACCTCTGGGCCTCCGGACGGATTGCGAACCTGACGACCACCAACCTCTCGGTTTCGGTGCCCTCCGGATCCTGGGACCTGGTCTTCCTGAATACCGACGGAGCAACGATGAACCCCGTCTGGACCAACACCACTATCGTTGGCTTTTACAGCGACGTTACGATCGGCGGAGCGTAGTGGGTCGGCTCGGCCACGCAGCGGCCGAGGCACGGTAAGAGGGCCGGCCACCGCAGCCCGGAGTTGGAGCTAACAGCCTGTTCCCCCGGAAGGTGTCCTCTCGTTCAACCGAGTCTGCCGCACACTCGCGAACTAGCGGGTCATAGACCGGATTTGCGAGAAGAGGTCCCC
>JASHTI010000084.1 GCA_030040625.1 Thermoplasmata archaeon | reverse complement strand
CGGGCGCCGAAGTTGCGGCCGAGGCGGGCGACGGCGCCGACGTTGCCGTCCTCCTTCGGCCGGACGAGGACGACATCGAGCGCCGCGGTCAGGAGGCCGCCTCCTCCGCGAACAGCCGCCGGAGCATCCACTCCGGGTCGAACGGCCTCAGGTCGTCGTACCCCTGCCCGACGCCGACGAAGACGATCGGCTTGCGGGTGACGTAGGCGGCGCTCAGCGCGGCGCCCCCCTTCGCATCGGCGTCGAGCTTCGTCAGGACCAGGCCATCGATCCCGATCGCCTGGTCGAACATCTGCGCCTGGGTGAGCACGTCATTGCCGGAGAGGGCGTCGCCCACGAAGAGGGTCAGCGCGGGCCGGGTCACCCGACGGATCTTCTTCGCCTCCTCGATGAGGTTCTCGTTCGTGTGCTGCCGGCCGGCGGTATCGACGAGCACGACGTCGACCCCCTTCGCGCGCGCGTGCTCGATCGCGTCAAAGCCGACGGCGGCGGGGTCGCTGCCCTCCTGCTGCCGCACGACCCGCACCCCGAGCCGCTCGCCGTGGACCAGCAGCTGCTCGATCGCCCCGGCGCGGTAGGTGTCGCCGGCGGCGATCACGCTCGAGAGACCGACCGAGCGGAGCCAGAGCGCGATCTTGGCGACCGTGGTCGTCTTTCCGGTCCCGTTCACGCCGACGAAGAGGATCACGAACGGACGCGCGCCCGCCCGTACGCGGGCCGCGACGTCGAGCGGCGGCTGCGCGAGGATCGCCCGCACGCTCTGCTCGAGCGCGCCGCGGATCACCGTCTCCGTCTCCAGGCCCCGCTTGAGCTTGCGGCCGACGAACTCCTTCCGCAGGTCCCGTCGGAGGCGCTCGACGACCGGTAAGGCGACGTCCGATTCGAGCAGGCCGATCTCGATCGAATCGAGCAGGTCGTCGAGCGTCTCCTCTTCGACCTTCCGGCCGAAGAAGCCGTCCGCGAAGACCGCCGGGTCGGCATGCCCGGCCGCGGGCGTCGAAGGAGTTCCCGGCCGGCCCCCGCCCGGGACCGGCGGACCGGGCCGAGGAGCGGGGCTCGGGGGCGTCGTCGCCGCCGGGGCGGGCGGCGGCTCCTCCGCCTCGTCGGTCCGGCGGCGGAGCCGAGCCTTAAGCGCGGCCCACATCGCGCCGCGCCTCCGCCGAACGGGAGGCGTTCTCGATCCGTTCGGAGACGAGCTGGACCCGCTCGTCGAGCGCCGCGATCTGCCCCTCGAGCTCTCGGACCGCCTGGTCGAGTCGGCCCGACCGCTGGGCGAGCAGCTCGGCCGCCTTCGGACGCTCCATCTCGACCACGACCCCCGAGCCGACCCCGAGGAGGACCGGCCCGGCCCGGTCGACCTTGCCTCGGACGTACGCCTCGCCGCCGAGCGGGACGAGGTACTCGGTCGCTGCCTCGGCCCGGTCGATGCCGTCGAGGCTCTCGCGGGCCCGCAGGTGGTCCTGGCGCGAGGCGAGCAGGATCTGGCGCTGCTGGACGAGGCCGTTCAGCTGGGATCGGTAGGCGTCGAGGCGGACCAGGTCCTCCTCGACCTGCCGTGGGGTGCGGGCCCCCTCCGGCGCGCTCATGCCGGGGTCGCCGGGGTGACCGAGTCGATCCGGATCAGGTGGCGCTTGACGCCGTGGCAGCCGCCGATCTCCGAGTACGCCCACTCCCGCGCGACCTCGGGGCTCGGGGCGTCATGGGTCTTCGTGAACGCCTGCCAGAATCCCCGACGTGCGAGGAACGAGCCCACGACGCGATAGCTCGGCATCGACCGACCTGCGGGCGTGCGCACCGCCGTCCTCGCTTTAAGATTACGGAAGCGGGTCCGTGGCGAGCGCGGTCGCCTCGCCCCAGCGGGCGTGGACCTCGGCCTCGGTCAGGCCCACGGTCGGCGAGAAGACGACCGTCTCACCCCAGGCGGCCCGCGCCGCCGGGTACTCCTCCACCCGGAGCGGCAGCACGACCCCCTCCGCGTGGGCCGCTCGGGCCACCTCCGCCAGCTCGGCCGACCAGTCGCCGGTCTCGGCCGCGGTCGTGACGCGCACCGCGGGGTCGAAGCGCCGCAGGACCGTGTCGACCAGCGGGGCTCCGGAGCTCGGCGCGAACAGGGAGACCCGGCACCCTCGCTTCATCATGAGGTAGGCGCCGAGGGCGCCCCGCTCGCCGTCGACCAGGGCGACCAGGCGACCGGCGACCCCGAGGGGCAGCCCGCCGGGGCCGCGGGACCGGTCGAAGTACAGGTAGGTCCGCGGCCCGCGGACCTCGACGAACAGCTCGACGTCCGGCGTCCCGAGGTCGACCCGCAGCCGCCGATCGGCGTACGCCTCGAGGATGTCGCCGCCGAGGTCCCGGGCGAGCTCCTGACTGGTGAACGGGTGCGTGCCCGTCCGGCGCGCCCGCACGGCGAACGAGGCGCCCGGCCGCAGCCGAGGCTCGGCCAGCGCGATGAGCCGCTCGCGGATCGTCGCCCGGTCGGTCGCCACTTCGTGCGCGACGCTCACCGAGGTCACCCCGAAGACGCGTCGCACGATCCGCGTCCCGACCTCCGCGTCCGCGACCTCGGCGTAGAGGTGCCCGCGATCGGAGCTCAGCCGCAGCGGCTGGCCTTCGTGCGCGAACTGGCCCACGAGGTTCCGGCGCAGCGTCGTCTCGAACTCGCGCCGGACCGGCGTGGACTTGAGCGCGAGCTCGCCGTAGCGCACCAGCAGCAGCGGCGCCATGCCGAACTCTTATGAAAGCCCCCCTCGTAAAGCGGCTCTGGGCCCCGATGACCGAGCCTGCGACGCCCGGTACCGTAGATCCCTGGGCCCCCTGGACCGCGGCGCTCGTCGAAGGGCTGCACGCCGGGGCCCGAGCGCTGGGGCTCGACCTCGCGCGGGACGCGCTGCCCTCGCAGATCGAGATCGGCGGGGAGCACGACCTCGCCTTCCCCGTCCACCGGCTCGCCGCCTCGAGCCACCAGACGCCCGCGGACCTGGCGGCCCGCCTGGCGTCGGCCGTGCCGAGCAGCCCCGCGTTCGAGAGCGTGCGGAGCGCGGGCCCGTACGTGAACGCGACGATCGCGCCGGAGGCGCTCGTGCGGGCGACGCTGGAGCTCGTGCTGGGGCGGAAGGAGCGGTACGGGTGCGACACCGCTCCGGCGGGCCCCGTCTGCATCGAGCACACCAGCGCCAACCCGACCGGGCCGTTCCACATCGGCCGGGTCCGCAACGCGATCATCGGCGACACGCTGGCGCGCGTGGTCCGGGTCGCGGGCTCCCCGGTCACGACCCAGTACTACGTCGACGACATGGGTCGGCAGGCCGCGATGATCACCTGGCTCTGGTCGCGACCGGTCGCGGGCTGGCCACCGTCGGTCCAGGCCGCGGTCGACGCCCCGGCCGGCCGCACGAAGGTCGACCATGTGCGGGGTCGACCGTACCCGGCGCTCAGCGCCCACGCGAAGCAGGACCCCGCGACGGCGGCGTCGATCGCCGAGCTCGTCCGGCGCATCGAGTCCGGCGAGCCGCCGGTCGAGCACGCCCGGCTCGCCCACGAGATCCTCGACGGCATGCTCGCCTCCCTCTCCCGGCTCGGCGTCGGGTTCGACGAGTTCGTCTGGGAGTCGCAGTTCGTCCGGGACGGATCGGTCGCCCGCGTCCTGGAGCGGCTCCGCGGCGCCCCGCACGCGGTCCGGGAGGAGAACGGCGCCTGGGCGATCGACGCGACGAGCTACGGGCTGCCGAAGGAGTCCGAGCGGGTCATCTTCCAGCGCGGGGACGGCACCAGCCTCTACATCACCCGCGACATCGCCTACCATCTCTCCAAGCTCGCCCGGTTCGACCGGCTCGTCGACGTCCTCGGCCAGGACCACCGGCTCCACGCCCGCACCCTCGAGGCGTTCCTGACGGAGCTCGGGGAACCGCGCGCGCCGGCGTTCGTGCTCTACCAGGACCTCACGACGCCCGAGGGGGGCCGGATGTCGACCCGAGGCGGCTCGGCCGTCTGGCTCGACGACCTCCTGGACGAGGCCGTCGACCGGGCCCGGCGCGAGGTCCTCGCCCGACGGAGCGATCTGGAGGTCGAGCAGGTGAACGCGATCGCGGAAGCGGTCGCCGCCGGCGCGATCCGGTTCCACGTGGTGCGGGTGGCCCCCGAGAAGCCGGTGAAGTTCCGCTGGGAGGAAGCGCTCTCCTTCGAGGGCCGGAGCGGCCCGTTCCTCCAGTACGCCTACGCCCGGGCCTCGAGCCTGCTCCGCAAGGGAGGCGCCGAGCGGCCCCCGTACCCGTACGACGCCGCGCAGCTGGTCGGCGTCGAGGAGCGGGCGCTCGTGCGGGTCGTCTCGCGCCTCCCGAGCACGGTCGCCTACGTCGCCCGCTCGGCGCACGTCCACACGCTCGCCGGCTACGCGCACGAGCTGGCGGACCAGTTCAACCGGTTCTACCACGCGGTCCCCGTGCTCGACTCCACCGACGCGCGCGCGAGCCGGATCGCGCTCGTGGCGGCGGTGCGGCAGACCCTCGGCAATGTCCTGACCTGGCTCGGGGTCACCCCCCTCGAAACGATGTGAACGGCGTCGGCGGAAGGTCGAAATAGGCGGCGCCGGCTGCCCCGCGCAGGACATGGCGTCGATCCGAGACGACTTCGGGACCTTCATCCGCCGCGGCAACTTGATCCAGCTCGCCATCGCCTTCGTCATGGGCGCGGCGTTCAGCGCGCTCGTGACGGCGCTGGTCGCCGACATCTTCACCCCGCTCATCGGGGTCGCCGGCCACTTCAACTTCTCCGACTGGACGTACAGCATCAACCACAGCACGTTCGAGCAGGGCGCCTTCCTCAACGCCGTCATCGCCTTCGTCACGGTCGCGATCGTCGTCTTCTTCGCGATCGCCCTGCCCTACCAGCGGCACGAGGACGCGAAGGCCGCCAAGGCCGCGAAGGCGCCGCCGACGACCCGCAGCTGCCCGGAGTGCCTGGCGACGATCCCGCTGGCGGCGAAGCGCTGCGCCTTCTGCACGTCGCCGGTCGAGCCGGTGCCTCCCGCTCCGGCGGCCGCGCCGGCCAGCTAGGTCCGGGCGGACCGCGCCGGATCCGGCCGACCGAGCACGCGGAACCCGCGGGCGCGCCAGCGGCAGGCGTCGCATCGACCGCACGGGCGCCGGCCGCCGGCGTAGCAGCTCCAGGTCCACCGCCACGGCACGCCGAGCCGGTCCCCGAGCCGCACGACCTCCGCCTTGGAGCGGTCGATCAGCGGCGCGACTAGGCGGATCCGGTGCCCCCCCTCGGCGGGCGATCGGACCGCCCGCCGGGCGAGGGCGTTGAACGCGGTCACGAACTCCGGTCGGCAGTCCGGATAGCCGGAGTAGTCGATCGCGTTCGCCCCGTAGTAGATCCGTCCGAGCCGGTGGCTCTCGGCGTACCCGAGCGCGACGGCGAGGAGGAGGGTGTTCCGGGCCGGGACGTACGTCGGCGGTACGCGACGTCCCCGGGGGGGACGCGACGGCAGCGGCGCGCGAGCCCGGGTCAGCGCCGAGTCGAGCAGAGGCCCGACGGGCAGCGTGAGCCGGACGTGCGCGGCGACGCGGTAGTGCCGGGCGAGCCGCGCGGCCGAGCGGAGCTCCCGCCGATGGCGCTGCCCGTAGTCGATCGTCAGCGCGTGCACGGGCGGCGCATCGCGCGTGGCGAGCGCGAGGCAGGTCGCCGAGTCCATCCCGCCCGAGAGCAGGACCACGCTCCCCCGCGCGGGCCGACCCCTCATGGGTGCGCTCCGGCCAGCACGACAATCCCCGCCGCCAGGGCGACCGCGCTGAGCATCCCGAGGAAGTTGGTGCTGCCCTTCGTGAGGTAGCCTCGGTTCTCCAAGACCTCCCCCAGCAGCGAGTCGATCTGGCAGGCGAGGAACCCGGCGACCCCCGCCGCCAGGAGGAGGCTCCACGGCGCCCCGTCCGGCGTGCGGAACACCCCGAAGAGCCCGGCGCCGACCAGCGCGATCCCGAGCGAGCCGGCGACGGCGAACATCTCGCCGACCCCGGAGACCCCCCCGTTGGTGCCGGCCTCGACCGGGCGGAGCGTGAGGATGCTGACCGCCGATCCCACGAGCACCCCGAACTCGCTGGCGAGCGTATCCGCCGCCGCGAAGGCGAGCGCCGCGGCGAACAGCACCGCCGCGAACGGCAGCGGGATCGCGCCCAGTCCGCCGGCCATCGCGATCGCGGTCGGGATGACGATGTGCGCGAGGACGTTGGAGACGCCGCGCTCCCCGGCACGGCCCTCCTGGACCTTGCGTCGGAGCTTCTCGTCGAACCGGTAGCGGGTCGCGAGGGAGCTGGCCACCACGAAGACGACGAGGAGGAGCAGGAAACCGAAGCCGGCGGTCACCACGATCGCGCTGCCGAAGATCGCGGCCACCGCCGCGGCGACCGGGGTCAGCGCCCGGCCGACGGCCGCGGCGACCGCCAGGAGGACGGTCGCCACGATGCCCACTACCGATGCGAAGGCCCCGAGCACGCCGGACCCCTCGGGCCGAGCGGGGGCCTCGGATAACGCTTCGGCCGCCGCTAGCCGCGGCCGAGGAGCCGCTGGACCGCGCCCGGGAACGAGTCGGCCGAAACGTCGACCCGGAGACCTGCCGCGGCCAGCTCGCGGTCGACCTCCTCCTCGTGGCCCGGCGTCCGGACGAGGGCGGTGAGCAAACCCAGCCGGCGTCCGGCCTCCATGTCGACCAGACGATCCCCGATGAGGGCGGAACTGCCGAGGTCGACCCCGAGGTCGCGTACCGCACGCTCGAACAGCTCGGTCCCGGGCTTGCGGCACGCGCAGCCGTGCTCCGGGGCGTGCGGGCAGAAGTAGAAGGCGTCGACGCGCGCCCCCGAGCGGCCGAGCAGCTCGTTCAGCCGCTGGTGGATCCGCTCGACGTCCGCCACCGTGTAGAGCCCCCGCTCCACTCCGGACTGGTTCGTGACGCACACCACGAGGTCCCCCCGCTCCCGGGCCAGACGCAGCGAGCGCCCCACGCCCGGGAACAGCTCCAGCCGGTCCGCGTCCCGCAGGTAGTGCAGGTCCGGATTGAGAGTGCCGTCCCGGTCGACGAAGAGCGCGCGCCGGAGGAGGCGCGGTGGCGCGGCGGACTCCGGGGAGCCCATCGTTCCTCGGACCGGGACCGTGCGATAAGGGTTTGGCCGCCCGGACCAGCGACGCCGTCGGCGGCGAACCGGTGGTCGACTCGGAGCCCTGGCGTTCGCTCGACCGGGCTCTCGCCGGCAGCCTGCTGCCGGCGTCCTGGGGCACGGCTCCGGTCACGGTGCTGTTCTCCGGCGGGCTGGACTCGGGGTTTCTCGCGTGGGAGCTCCGGCGCCGGCCGGCGACCACGCTCTTCTCGGTCGGCCGCCCGGCGTCTCCGGACCTCGCCCGGGGGAGGGAGGCCGCGGCGCTCGTCGGGTTACCTTGGTCGGGCGGAGAGCTCTCGGACGCGGAGCTCGACGCGCTCGACCGGGAGCTGGATGGCGAGGACGTCCGATTGGAGGGGCCGCGTCGGGCGATCCAGCTGGCCCTCCTGGCGGCGATCGTCCGGGCGCCGGGGCCGCGCCTATTGTGCGGTCAGGGGGCCGACGAGCTGTTCCTGGGCTACGCGCATTTCCGCGGGCTCGGCGAGGCCGAGGCGCTCGCCCGGGCGCGCGCCGACCTCGCCGTCGCGCACGACGACTGGCGACGGACGGCCGAGCTCGGGCGGCGTCGCGGCCGGGAGCTCTGGGCCCCGTTCCTCACCCCGGCCCTCGCGGAGGCCGTCGCCGGCGTCCCGTTCCGTCGTCACCTGCCGGGCGAAGGCCCGGCGAAGCCGGTGCTGCGGGCGTGGGCCCAGCTCCGCGGTCTGCCCGCTCCGATCGCGCTCGCCCCGAAGCGGGCGATCCAGTACGGCACCCGGGTCGATCGTTGGCGGCGTGCCGCCGGCAGCCGATAAATACGCGACCCCGCGTTCCCGGTCGTGACGGACGACAGTTCGT